>ONMH01000217.1 GCA_900318875.1 uncultured Lachnospiraceae bacterium
GAGGAGAAGAAGGGAGGCTTTGACATGACACTCCGGAACATGCGCATCTTCATGACAGTCTGCGAGAACGGAAACAGCATCACGGCAGCAGCAAAGGCCCTGTACCTCTCCCAGCCCTCTGTAACTGCAGCGGTCCAGTCCCTCGAGACGGAGATCGGGGCTCCCCTCTTTGAGAGACTCTCCAGGCGTCTCTACCTCACGGAGCGGGGAAAGACCTTTTTGTCCTACGCGCAGCGGATCCTCTCCCTCTACGGGGAGATGCAGAAGACCCTGACAGGGGAGCAGGAGCTTCCCCTCCGGGTCGGCGCCTCCCTGACGATCGGCAGCACCATCCTGCCGGGGATCTGCAGCGCCTATCTTGCAGAGAACCCCGCAAGAAAGCTCACCGTGCAGGTGAGAAGATCCCGCACCCTGCAGGAGATGCTGCACACAAACGAGCTGGACCTCGCCCTCCTGGAGCTTCCAATTGACGATCCGCTCCTTCTGGCGCGGCCCTTTGGAGAAAGTGCTCTGGAGGTCATCGCTCCGCTCTCGTTTTCGAAGGATGCGATCACGAAGGAGGAGCTCCTTTCCTCTCCGCTGATCCTGAGGGAGAAGGGGAGCGGCACGAGGGACTACTTTGACCGGGTGCTCGAGGCGGCAGGCCTTTCGGCAGTGCCCGTCTGGGAGTCTGAGAGCCCGGAGGCGATCCTGGAGATGGTCTCCGACGGGATGGGCCTTGGGGTCCTTCCCAGGGGGCGGATCCTGCACGACCTGGAGGCGGGGAGAGTAAAACGCCTTCGCCTTCAGGACCTCTCCTTTCCCCTCGAGTTCACCCTTGTTCTCCACCGGGACAAGATCATCACGGACAGGATCCGGGAGTTTGCGGACATGCTGACAGGCAGGAGCTGGACAGAGGGAGGGAAAGATGAAGATCGTCGTACTGGACGGATACACAGAAAACCCGGGAGACCTGTCCTGGGAGCCCATTAAGGCATTCGGAGAGTTGAGAGTCTATGACAGGACTTCCTATGAGGAGTCGGACGCCATTGCGGAGCGGATCGGGGATGCGGAGATTGTGATCACCAACAAGACCCCGATCAGCAAGAAGACTTTAGATGCCTGTCCCAAGATCCGGGCGATTGCAGTCCTGGCAACGGGATACAACGTCGTGGACTGTGCGGAGGCAAAGCGGCGGGGAATCCCCGTCATGAACGTGCCCGCCTACGGCACGCAGGTCGTTGCCCAGTATGCGGTGAGCCTCCTTCTGGAGATCTGCTCCCACGCTGCCCACCACGATCAGGCAGTGAAGGAGGGACGCTGGGAGAAGTGTCCGGATTTCTGCTTCTGGGACGATCCGATGATCGAGCTTGCTGGAAAGACGGCGGGTATCATCGGCCTTGGAAGGATCGGAAGGACAACGGCCGGGATCCTAAGCGCCATGGGCATGAAGGTCATCGCCTGCAGCCCGCACGAGACGGAAGAGGGGAGGAAGGCCGCAGCGTACGTGGATCCTGATACCCTCTTTGCAGAGTCTGATGTCATCTTCCTGCACTGTCCCCTCAATCCGCAGACGCAGGGCATCATCAATAAGGACACCATCGCAAAGATGAAGGACGGCGTCATCCTCATCAACAACAGCCGCGGGCAGCTCGTTGTGGAGCCCCATCCGGAGTGACAACCCGCTCCTTACCGCCAAAAACACCGTCATCACCCCGCACATCTCCTGGGCGGCAAAGGAGGCAAGGCAGCGCATCCTGGACATCACGGCAAAGAACCTGCAGAGCTTTTTGGACGGTGCGCCGAAAAATGTCGTGAATCGGTGAACAGGCAAAGAAGAGCATCACAAAACGGAACAAAAGACAGAGAGAAGGACCCGGAAGCCACTTCGGTTTCCGGGTCCTTCCCTTTGCCTGATCAGACCAGCGCTGCCCGCTTCTTCCAGAGGCCGGAGAAGCAGTAGAACGCGACGATCACGGCGGTNTCCGAGAAAGCAGCCGAAGGCCCCAAGACCGAAGTAAGTTCCGAGCAGCCAGCACAAGAGGACAGCCCGGCAAAGACATCGATGATCCCGACCGTAAACAAATGAAAAGAACATCAAGTGGTACTGTGCATGCTTTGGTTTCGAGTTCTCTGGCGAAGACACAAAGTTGCCAACACCCGCAGAGGGCTGTACAGGCAGTGCAATGGGAATGACAGGAGAAATGCCGCTGCAGGGAGCCCCTCTGCAGCGGCATTGCTATGCCCGGAGAAAACGAATTGCAATGTCAGGAATCCCCCTGCGGGAGAGACAGCGTGAGCACGTTTTGGTCGCTGCGTGCAGGGGCGATGTCATCGAGG
>ONMH01000215.1 GCA_900318875.1 uncultured Lachnospiraceae bacterium
GGCTATGTCCCCATCCGAAAATCATTCTGATGCAGGGAGGACTTGCCATTCTGACGCTGCTCTCCTGCATCTTCTGAACGGAATTTTGATTTTTCAGGGAAATGATTTGCACATGGCGAAGGAAGAAAAATACTACGAACAGCTGGCGGACGCAAATACAGACAGGCTCCGGGTGCTCTTAAAAGAGCTCCCCGGTTTCTGCATGGAGTACTTTCGGAGTCTCAAGAACGACACGGAGCCCCGCACCCGCCTCGAATATGCCAAGGACTTAAAGACCTTCTTCACCTTCCTGCACGACTCGGGCTCAAAGGAGTTTACCGACACGGACATCCATAACTACACGGTGGAGATGCTCGGACGCGTCACGAAGGAGGACCTTGAGGAGTACATGGAGTACATCACCAAGTACGAGTACAACGGAAAGGTCCGAAAAAATGCAGAGAGGGGCTCGGGGAAAAAGAGAAAGCTTGCCGCCCTACACGGACTGTTCGGCTACTACTTCAGGGAGGAGAAGATCGACCGGGATGTCTCCATCCTGGTAACACCGGTGTCCCTTAAAAAGAAGGACAACAAGGCGATCATAAGGCTCGATGCGGCAGAGACCGCAAACTTCCTCGATGAGGTCGACTCCGCGGACGGGCTCACAAAGAGGCAGCAGGCCTTCAACAACAGAACAAGGGTGCGGGACTCTGCGATCTGCACGGTGTTTCTGGGAACAGGTCTTCGTGTCTCGGAGCTTGTGGGGCTGGATCTTACCGACATCAACTTTGATGACGGGTGCCTCATGATCCACAGAAAGGGCGGCTATGACTCCGCCGTCTACTTCGGGGAAGAGGTGGAGGAGGCGCTCACCGCCTACCTCGAGGAGCGGGAAAAGATCACACCGGCACCGGGAAATGAGAATGCCCTGTTTCTCTCCCTGCAGAGAAAGCGCATCAGCACAAGGGCTGTCGAAAAGATGGTCTCCAAGTACGCGGCAAACGTGACAGGAAAGCACATCACGCCGCACAAGCTCCGGGCAACCTACGGCTCGAGCCTCTACCAGGCAACCGGCGACATCTACCTCGTTGCCGACACCCTGGGGCACACCTCGGTGGAGACCACAAAGACCTACTACGCCCAGATGCCGGAGGAGAACAGGCGGCGCACCGCCAATGCGGTGAAACTCAGGAAGGACTGACGATGGCACTGCAGATCTTTGGAAGCAAAAAGAGCCAGGATACGAAGAAGGCAGAGCGCTTTTTTAAGGAGCGGGGAAAGTCCTATCAGTTCGTGGACCTGGCGGACAAGGGAATCAGCCGGGGAGAGCTGACCTCAGTCGTTCGGGCAGCAGGGCCTCTGTCGGAGCTGCTGGATCCGAAAACGAAGGAGAAGGAGGCCTATCTTCTTGTGCAGTACCTCTCGGAGGAGGACCGTTTTGAGAATGTGCTGGAGCATCCGCTGCTTCTGCGCCAGCCGATCGTTCGGGATGGTAAGAAGGCCTTCGTGGGATACCGGCCGGATGACTGGAAGGAAATGATCGGATAATCTGCCTGCGGCAAACCTCATGGGGACGCCGCAGGCAGTTTTTTATGTCCTGTTTTTTATGTCCTTTGATAGGCGCGCGCCGCCGATTTCAGAAAGGCCCTGGTGACTGGCGCCTGCCTTGTGCCGCCCTCCTGCCGGTAATAGATCCCAAAGGGACAGGACGGGGATTCCAGCAGGGGAAAAAGGCCTAGTCCGGATGGGAAAGGAGGAGGTGCCCCGGGAGCATGGCGTAGCCAAAACCCGCCAGGACCATGCTGTAGGCCTCATTTGCGTTGGCGAAGATCAGGTTGTCGAGGGCAGTGTTGACGGGGAGAATCCGCACTCCGCGGGAGAAGAACCCCTTCAGGGGATAGGAGGGAATAGAGAGCACCTGCCGATAGTCCCAGACATCTTTGGTGGAAATGCCTCCCTCCCGGGCAGCCTTTCCTGTGAGTGTCGGCACCAGAGGATGGTCTTTGAGCATGACGCAGGTGAAGGTGTCATCGAACAGGCGTCGGAAGGTGATGCCCCCGTCCGCGAAGATCGCGTCCCGCATCCCGATGACAAGGTCGAGCTGGCCGTGCTGGAGGCGGCTTAAATTGCTGTCCGTCTGATCCAGCACAAGGCGAGGGGAGAGAGGTCGGGATGTTCTGCCAGGATCGGGGTCAGGATCTCACTGATCTTGGCGCTGCAGTGGGGATCCCCGTAGCCGATCCGAACCTGTTCTGGAGAGCATGGGGAGAAAGTGAAATTGCGCAGCATAGGTACAACGGGCTGGGAAGACAAGGATAAAATGAAACAAGGGGTGCACATGGCGTCAGAGGCACCATGCACAAGAAATTGTTAAATAATTAACGATCTAGAGAGCCCTGTTTTTCCTGAATTCACTTCAGGACAGGTACCTGGTATAAGGCAGATCATGGCTTCGGGCAGCAGCCACCTTAGCAGGATTCGGGGCACGGCAGCAGGCAGATCATCGAAGGATACTGGCCAGGCAGCACGGATCCGGGAACTGACGGCACGCTCAAAAATACATCCGATCTGGGAAACCACATCAAGATCAAGTTCAGGTGAGGCGGCCTTGATCGACCAGCGGATCATGGCAATGCAGGAAGCAACAGAAAGCAAATGTGCAGGGCTGCACGATGACAATGCCATGACAATGCCATGACATTGTCATGGCATTGTCATGGCATGCGAGCCTGGGAAGCAATTGATCAAGTGGAAGCCACACAAAAAATTCAAAGAAAAAATAGATGAGTATTCTAGTGAAAATTTTGTGAATATGGCTAAAGTGGCGAACTATTTTCACGTATCTATCGCTGTTGCAACTAATCACGGCAGATTTCTCGGGTATCTTCAATGAGCGTCTTTGGAGGAGCCGATGGCAGAGCAGGAAAAAGAGATTTCTGCACAGAATGCAGGAAAGAGACCGAGTACTTTTTGCGGAAAAAGGACATCGTAAAGAATATTAGGGGTAAGGAATATACATTTACAATCACTGTAGCTGTCTGCGCGGAGTGCGGAGAGGAAATGAGCATCCCCGGTCTTATTGATAAGAATGTTCAGAAAGTTGAAGAACAGTACAAGGCAGCAGAGAAGATTCTATAACACATACTACTAAATATATGTTTCCACACCACATTTCGGCGTGGCAGGACATCCTGCCTCGCTTTTTTTGTTGTGCAAATATAGAGGCGGCTTTTTTGCAGGCACAGATTGCAATATTTGGCTTGCTTTTGGTTACGTATGATTCATACGTATCCTATAAATCCAACATTTATCAGCACTCATTTCAGCATTGCTCGCAATATATGGCTATTCTGAAATAGTCCAATCGGCGATGGTACACTTACCACCCTTCGGGGTGAGTTAAACTACGGTGCTCCTTTTCAGGGGCGTTTTTTGTATGCCACGAGCTCTTAAATGTTGCTTAAT
>ONMH01000216.1 GCA_900318875.1 uncultured Lachnospiraceae bacterium
TACAGGCCGTGGCCGATGCGGATCCTTGGCATCTTCTGCCCCGGGGCAAGGGCCTTCTTCACACAGGCGATGCTGTGGGCGACATTGCCCCGCAGGCTGTCGTTCTCCCCGGCGTGGATCCGGATCACAAAGTCCGGGTCCTTTGCCGCAATCTTTACGATCTGTGTGATGACCGGCTGGAGCTCCTCGATGTCATTGATCTCCTCCCCGACAAAGTCGGAGCCCGCCACATACGGATCCTTTGCCACCGCCCGGAGCACCGCGAGGTTCTGCTCGAGATAGTTCTCCGGCGTCTTCTGGTCCTTTACGATCGTCAGGGGAATGCGGCGCATGGCGGCAAGAAACCGGATCAGCACCCCGGTCTCCCGCAGGATCGCCGGCATCACCTCATGGACCTCGGTCAGCATTCGGAGCGACTCGTACTTCTTGACCAGCGTCGTGTCGGAGATCTCCGCATAGGTGATCCCCTGCGCCGCGTACTGCCGCGCAATCCAGAGCAGGCCGTCCTGAAAGATGGAGTTCTGCCAGTAGTTGGGGTTCTTTTTGTCCTCGAGCATCCGCTCCAGTAGACCTTCTCAAGGTTTGTGAACACCGCCTGTCCGTCCTTTAAGACCGCCAGGGAGATGCGGATCTTCACGATGTTCTGCTCCGCGTTTTCAAGGTTTTCAAGGATCAGGTCCGCAAAGTTCAGAAACGTGTTGTCATTGATCTTTCTCGCCAGGTACTTCCCGGTAAGGCCTGAGTCTGCAAACTGCCTTGCGACCTTTTCCCTGGCGGCATGGACCCTTACCTCCTGCGCATCGGAGAGCACAAGGCCGAGCTTTCGGACGTAGTAGAGGGGATACCGGATCTGGTGGGCAATGCCGAGTGCGATCAGGATGTCCGGGGAGAGGTTTCCGTTCATGTGGGTGTGCAGATCGCTCCGGAACTTGACCTCCCGGCGGATGTAGGTCTTGAAGATGGTCTTCGTCTCGTCGTAGCGGTAGTCCTTGGTCTGGCTCATCAGGGTCTTAGCGATGGCCGGGACCGAGGCCTTCCGCTCAATTCTTCCGTCCGGCCAGATGTTGGCGACCTTCGTGTCCCCGAGCCGAAGAATGTAGACCTCCCGGTTCTCCCCGTCGATGTAGGCGGGCACCTCGCCCCGGATCACCTGCAGTCCCTTCTCATTCACAGACAGGGGAAGGTGACAGACGGATGCGAAGTTCCGGATCAGGTTCCCGGTGTGGTGATTCGGCGTCTCCAGCTCATAGAAGAGTCTGTTCTCCTCTCCCCTGCCCCCCTCCAGGTACAGGTTCAGGATCATGTCCTTTTCGTTGTCCAGAAAAAAGCAGCCAAAGTACTGCATGCCATCCTCCCTGCTGTCTCTTGTCACCATACCGTTTTTCCTCCCGGGGGAAGCGCTCCGCGCCTTGCCAGGAAGTCCCACAGTCCCAGGATCCCCGCCTCGCAGTCATTCCAGGTGGCGGTGAAGTTTCCGGTGTACCAGGGATCCGCAACACTCCTTCTGTGATCCGTGTAGTCCAGAAGGAGGGAGATCTTTCCCTCCGGATCGCCCCCTGCGATGTCCTTCATGTCGTACAGGTTTTCACTGTCCATCCCGATGAGATAGTCAAACCTGGCATAGTCCTCCCGTCATCAGGCGTGCGCGCTTTGCCGACACACCCAGTTCGTTGTCCTGAGTTCCGATCCCATGGCGGCGCAGCTCTGCGAGGGCCGGCGGGTAGATGGAATTGCCCTTTCCCCGCCAGATCTCCTCCGTGGTGGTCGCCGCAGATTCGATGCAGAGGGCATCGCTGCACCCTCTTTTTTTCGCGAGGTCCTTCATCATAAACTCCGCCATGGGGCTGCGGCAGATGTTGCCGTGACAGACGAAAAGTATTCCCGTCATATAGAAATTTCTTCCTCAGATGCCGCCAAGCGCCGTGTTCTGCGCTCCTTTGCGGGTTTTCTTCTTTTGTTTCAGATGATTACAGGCATCTAAAAGCCCGCAGTAAGGTTTTCAAGCGGCAGTGTACGATAGACTTTGTGTTCAGATCTAGTAAATTCACCTGATGTATAAACATTAAACACCTTCGAGCATCCTTGTAGCTTCCACAAGATAGCCATAAGCTTCAAGATTTCTCTTCCGGATATAAGCAAGGCGTTTATATTGATCGCCTGCAAGACATTCTTTTGCATATCCTGCTGCATCAGCAATCTTCGGATAATCCGTCTGTGTCAAAGCACTGGCGGCAAGACACATCACTGAACATGCTTTCTCAGCAGC
>ONMH01000214.1 GCA_900318875.1 uncultured Lachnospiraceae bacterium
GCGAAGCAGAAAACAGAATCCAGGGGACGTATAAAAATCGGGGCCATGCCCAGAACCAGTCCAAACGGTTCCTGATTTTTATGCGTCTTTTTTTGTGCGCAGAAAGGTGTATGTATGGATAACAGCAGCAGACAGAACAAGATGGCAGTGATGCCGATGAACAAACTCCTTCTGACGATGTCCGTGCCGCTCATGATGTCGCTTCTCATCCAGTCCCTGTACAACATCGCGGACTCGATGTTCGTTGCGGGCTACTCGGAGCAGGCACTGACCGCGACGACGCTCGTGTACCCGGTGCAGTTTCTGATGATTGCTGTCGGCGTCGGCACGGCTGTCGGTCTCAACGCCCTGCTCTCGAGGCGGATCGGACAGAAGAGGCAGGAGGATGCCTGCCGCGCGGCGACGACCGGCCTCTTTCTCGTCCTTCTGGAGGCACTTGTCTTTGCCCTTGTCGGCATCTTTGGAAAGCAGCAGGCTGCTGCTCTTCTCACGGATGATCCCTCCCTGCAGGCAGACTGCCTCTCCTACCTCTCGATCAACCTTGTCTGGTGCTGGGGACTCTTCCTGCAGACCTACGCCCAGCGCCTTCTGCAGGCCGTTGGCGATACGGTGCTCTCCATGGTCTCCCTCATCATCGGCGCCTTAGTCAACATCGTGCTGGATCCCATCATGATCTTCGGGTACCTCGGCTGCCCGGAGATGGGCGTTGCAGGGGCTGCAGCGGCGACGGTGATCGCCCAGGGGGCGAGCGCCGCGGCGGCGCTTCTCTTCAACCGCATGAAGAACCCGGTCATTCACGTGCGCCTTCGGGGCTATGTCTTCCGGATCCAGGACGTGGGAGACATCTTCCGGGTGGGCCTTCCCACCATCATCATGCAGGCCATCGGCTCCGTCATGAATTTCCTTGCAAACAGCATCCTGCTCTCCGTCTCCTCCACGGCGGTTGCGGCCTTCGGCGTATACTACAAGCTCCAGAACTTCCTGATGATGCCCATGAACGGCCTTGGACAGGCTCTGGGTGCCGGCAATGCGAACAAGATCCTGTCCCTGAAGAAGATCCTGACGAGGACCGGCATCGCCTTTGCCCTTGCGGCAACGGTGATCTTCCTTGTCATTCCAGGTCCGCTCCTGTCCCTGTTCTCCGCAGGAGAGGAGATGCTCGCCATCGGCATCCCTGCCCTTCGAATCATCAGCCTGACCTTCCTCTTCTCCACGATGACGATCCTGTGGGGATATCTCGCCTCCGGCCTTGGAAATGGCGTCATCAGCATGGTGGCCGGTGCCCTTCGCCAGCTCGTTGTGCTGATTCCTCTGATATATGTGCTGACCAGGGCCTTTGGCCTCCCCTACACCTGGCTTGCCTTCTGGGCATCCGAGGGCGCAGCCTTCTTGTACAGCCTCCTTGCCATCCGCAGAGAGGCCCGGAAGAAGACTGCGATGATCACCCCCAAGAAGCAGGGGGAAAAGAGCTGATCCGAGGGATAAAGAGAAAATAACAGGGCGTCTGCAGCGATTGTGCCGCAGGCGCCCTGTTTTTGTCTGTAGACTTCCAGAATCAGTCCTCTGAGAGACCCGCAATGCCGAAGGCCCCGATCCCGCCGTGGGAGGTGATGACGCCGCCGGTCGGAAGACAGACCACCTCCTGATAGCCGAGGGCCTGTGCAGTATCCTCGATAACAGCCCGCATCTCCGGCTCAAAATCCGGGGTCAGGGCGACAAAGAGGCGGTCCTTTGCGAGGTGATACTGCTCTGTGTACTCGGCCATCATCCGGGAGATGACCTTGGAAAACCTTCCCCGGTAGTTCTTCGTGGCGACGAGCTTCCCGTCCAGCAGGTCGATCAGCGGGACGATGTGGAGCATGCCGCCAAGGAGTGCCTTTGCGTTGGAGCAGCGCCCGCCGGCGCGGAGAAAGTCCAGGTTCCTCGGGACAAAGCCGACGTGGGCCCTCGCTGCGATTCTCTCTGCCTCCTCCTTTGCCTCATGAAGGCCCCACTCCGGGTGGGCGAGGATGGCCTCTGCCACGCAGACGCAGACCAGTGCCTGTCCCACGGTGACGACCTTCGTGTCAATGGCCGCAACATAGTCCCGTCCCTCGGAGGCGAGCATCGCGCTGCTGTAGGAGACGGTGGTGACAGCCGAGTAGGCGAGGTAGAGGATCTTTGCCTCCGGGTCCTCCGCGTGAATCCTGTCAAACACCTGGGCAAAATCCTCGGTGTTGGAGCCGGAGGTTGTCGGTGTCTTTCCGGTCCTTTTGTAATAGTCAAAGATCTCTCTGGGATCGAAGGAGCCGTCGTCCTTTGTCACAGTCCCGAAGGTCACGTGCATCGGAACAAGGGAGATCCCATACTTTCCTGCCAGCTCCGGGGACAGATCGGATCCGGTCTCTGCAACGATTCTGATTCCTGCCATACTTTCCTCCCCGCGCGGCATGAACTGATTTCGCAATGCCGCGCACGGTTTCCATTCTAGCATTGCCATCAAAAGATGTTCAATAACGCACAGCTTTCAATAAGCGTCATTATTTACCCCAACTGTGTAAAAACGCCATGGGAGAAGGACAGAAGAATTGTATCGCTGATCGACATTTTTGATTGGAGGTAGCAGCTCCTGCATAGTACAATATACTGACACAAAGTCAGAGAAAAGACAGGACGCCGGATGGTCCGACTGCCCGGCTTTCCGACAAAGGAGGAGCTATGGATGCATCATTTCCGGAGGTAAAAAAGTATTTTGGTTTTGGCTGCATGCGCCTGCCGATGAAGGACGGA
>ONMH01000212.1 GCA_900318875.1 uncultured Lachnospiraceae bacterium
CGGATCTCGAAGTAGCTCTGCGGGTGTTTGCAGACCGGGCAGACCTCCGGGGCCTTTGTGCCGATCACGATGTGGCCGCAGTTTCTGCACTCCCAGATCTTCACCTCGCTCCTCTCAAACACTTCCTGTGCCTCGACGTTGTGCAGGAGCTTCCGATACCGCTCCTCATGCGTCTTCTCGATTGCCGCAACGCCGCGGAACTGCGCAGCAAGTGCGTGGAAGCCCTCCTCGTCCGCATCCTTTGCCATGCGGTCATACATATCGGTCCACTCGTAGTTCTCGCCGTTTGCCGCGGAGACCAGGTTCTCCGCCGTGTCACCGACCTCGCCCAGGGCCTTGAACCAGAGCTTTGCGTGCTCTCTCTCGTTCTCCGCCGTCCTTAAGAACAGCGCTGCGATCTGCTCATAGCCCTGTTTCTGTGCAACGGAGGCAAAGAACGTGTACTTGTTTCTCGCCTCGGACTCTCCTGCGAATGCCTCCCACAGGTTCTTCTCGGTCTTGGTTCCCGCATAGGCATTCTTTGCCGCCTTCGTGTCCTCCTTATCTTCCTTCATCTCCTCAAATGCTTCCCTTCCCGCGCCGCACTTCGGACACCGGAAATCCTCCGGAAGCTCTTCTCCCTCGTAAACGTATCCGCATACACTGCATTTCCAGCTCATGTTGATTCCTCCTTGTTTTCTGTTCTGCTATGTTCTTTACTTTTCTTCGTTTTTCTGTTGTCATTCGGACAGTTAGTATTATCCGCTATATTTTCTCATTATTCTGCGATTATCCTGTACATTTATAGCATTATCCTGTATAGTAAGGGCGTGGCAAAGACAGACAGCAGAAAAAGGAGGCCCCTGTGACAGACAAAACCGAATGCGATAAGAAAAGCCACCTCCTGGCTGACTGCCAGGCCAATACCCCCTACGACATCGACGGTTTTCCCGTCTCGGTCCGCGTTGAGGACCTTGCCGCCTGCCCCGGGTCCGGTACCACCCTGCACTGGCACGACGATGTGGAATTCCTTGCAGCAAGGAAGGGGAGCCTCGTGAGCCACGTGGACGGGAGGGAGATCCTGATCCGGGAGGGGGAGGGGCTGTTTATCAATACGAGAGTCCCCCATGTCTGCTGCGCAGAGGGCAGCGCGGACAACCAGATCATGATCGTGCAGATCGGGCCCTCGTATCTCGAGTCGCTGCCATCCATAAAGGAGAAATTCATCAAGCCCCTGATCTCCAACGCGGCCATTCCCTGGATCCACCTGAAGCCTCAGGCCCTCTGGCAGAAGGAGATCCTGTATCATCTGCAGAGCATCCCCTCCTGGTATCAGACGCCTGCGGCGCCGCTTCGGATCATGTCCGTGTTCTCCCAGGTCTGGGCCATCCTCTTTGAGAACACGGGAAGCGTTGTCCCGCTTGCCGGGGATCCGGACCGGGTCATCATGCAGAACATGATCGGCTGCATCCAGCACGGGTACCGGACCAGACTGACCCTGCAGGACATCGCGGATGCCGGCGGCGTCTGCGTAAGCAAGTGCTGCACCATGTTTCAGAAGCAGTACCAGATTACGCCGATCGGCTACCTTCTCGAGTACCGCCTCTCAGAGAGCGCATACCTCCTCCGCAGCACGAAGGACCCGGTGACAGAGATTGCCCTCTCCTGCGGCTTCTCGGACTCGAACTACTATGCCCGCCGCTTCCACGCCTGGGCCGGCATGACACCCACCCAGTACCGGAAGCAGATGGCGCAGAAGCTCGCATGATTCCGGTGGAAAGGGTCACATGGATACAGAACAGATCCAATCGCAGGAATGATGAAAAAGGCACGCAGGAAGCGTTCCGATTCTGCAGCACCGTCAAAGTCTTCTTTCCGGTCCCCCATTGTGCCAGAAAACGTGCTGATCCAGGTCACCTCTCCCCGGGTGCTCATCCTCCGCATAAATAAAGTGAAGAGGACCGACATGGGTCATCTCATACAACCTGTCATCCGGTGCCAGTCTCGTGCCGGAGTCATCGATCTGCACCGCCCAGGGGATGTTCTTTCGCCGCACTCCCGAAGAACCTCGGGACAGGGCTTGCAGGGAAGCGAACGCAGCTCCCGAAGCGTACCATCCACTGTGATCCCGTAGCCGCCATCGCTTACCATGTTTGCAAAGCCAGGGCGCCTGCGGTAGTCCTTTGCCATGGC
>ONMH01000211.1 GCA_900318875.1 uncultured Lachnospiraceae bacterium
CTTCCCAATCCCTGGACCGAGTATGATACGCTGGAGGAGTCGGAGAAGGCAGCGGGCTTTTCCGTGGACGTGCCCGCCGCACAGGAGGGATATGCACAGGCGGCGTACCGGGTGATGGACGGAATCCTGGAGGTGGAGACCCAGGATGCGGAGGGAAACCGGCTGATTCTCCGGAAGGGAGACCGCGCGAAGATGGGGAAGGAAAAGGACATCAGCGGGGACTGCAATTCCTACAGCGAGGCTGTGACAAGGGACATCTCCGGAAAGCGCGTGGAGGAGCGGGGCGATCATGGCCTTGTCTCCACCGTGGAAGAGGAAGCATGCCTCTCTTCCCTCTCCGAAGCGGTGGGCTTCTCGGTCAAAACCCTCACAGAGCTTCCGTTTGCGGTCTCCGATACCGCGTATACCTGCTACAGCGGCGGTCCTGCGCAGATCACCTGGACCGGGACAGGCGGCGAAACCTGCACCTTCCGGATGGCACAGGGCACCGGGGACATCTCGGAAGATTACAACGACTATGCCGGGGAGAAGGTCACCCTCTCCGGCGCGGGGGACGGAACCTATGCACTTGCCCGGTGGACCGACGGGACTATGCATACGCGGTCAGTGTCCTCGAGGACCGCTGCGGGCACCCCGCCCACCACCTGGTCCACGACTTTGCCGTCCCGGAGAAAGACGAAGTTCGGAATGCTCATGACCCCGTAGGCGGCTGCGGTCTCCGGATTCTCATCCACGTTCAGCTTGCCGATCCGGACCTTCCCGTCGTACTTCTCCGCGAGCTTTTCGACCACGGGTCCCATCATACGGCAGGGACCGCACCAGTCCGCGTAGAAATCCACGAGCACCGGCTGGCTGCTCTGCAGAACCTCCTGGCTGAAGTTGGCATCATTGAAACGGTATTCCATTGTCGACCTCCTTTGCGTCGCTGATCCTGACACTTGTCAGTGTGATTTTCCTCTGATATGCTCATTGTATGTGATACGGAAAACTTATCAAGTACGCAGTTTTAACTGATATGGTCAGAAAAACCTGAGCAGGCAGGAGGTAAAAAGACATGGCAAAGGAGATGATCTGCGAGAACGTGGGCGGCGCAGGCTGCGGGCTGCGGCGCGTGCTGGATCTGGTGGGAGGCAAGTGGAAGATCCTGATCCTGTGTGCGATGCAGGCAAACGGAGTGGACCGGACGATGCGCTATGGCCAGATTCGGCGGACCATCGTCGGCATCACAAACACGATGCTGGCCCAGTCCCTGCGGGAGATGGAGCAGGACGGTCTCGTCCTGCGGCAGCAGTACGATGAGATGCCGGTGCGGGTGGAGTACACCCTGACGGACCGCGCCAGGACCCTGATCCCCATCCTCCTGGAGCTGCGGGACTGGGGAGAGGCAAACATGGACGCCGAAAAGGACGGATGAGGCGGGAAGCAGGGGCCGCTAGCAAAGCGGAATCCGCACGGTGAAAGAGGCCCCCTGTCCCGGATGGCTGTCCACCGTGACTGTGCCGCCGCAGAGATCGATGATGCGTCTGACCAGGGCGAGGCCCAGTCCGTTTCCCTCCGTTGCGTGGGAAGTGTCTGCCTGATAGAACTTATCAAAGATGTGGTGCAGATCGCTCTCGCGGATGCCGCAGCCGCTGTCCGTCACACAGACCGCGGCATCCCCGGCTTCCTGCTGCAGACTTACCCGGATTCTTCCCCCTTCTGGAGTGAATTTCACTGCATTGGAGAGGAGATTGGTCCAGACGCAGTCCAGCAGGTTCTCGTCCTGGTTCAGGATCAGGTCCTCATCCAGGTCCGTGTCCAGTTCAATGTTCTTCTCTGTGAGCTTCTCATCATAGTTCAGGATGCAGCGGGCGATCGCCTCACTGGCATTGAAGGGCAGCTTCTTCGGATGAATCTTCTGGTTGTCAAGGCGGTTCACCTGGAGGATGTTGGTGACAAGGACTGACATCCTGCGGGAGGCGTCCAGGATGCGGGCGGAGAAGTCCTCCCGCTCGCGCTCTGAGAGATCCGGATTCTGCAAGAGCGCTGCGTAGTTTTCGATCACCGCAAGAGGCGTCTTGAGCTCATGAGAGACGGTGGAGACAAAGTCGTTTTTCAGCAGTTCGGTGCTGCCAAGCTCCTCCACCATGGTATTGAAGTCCTCAAAGAGAACCTCAAATTCGTCCTTCTTCCCGTCGGTGCGCATCGGTGCAAGGCGCACCGAGTAGTCCCCATGGGCAACCTGTTGGGCAGCGCGGCAGAGGCACCGTGTCGGCCCGAGGAGAATGCTGTTTCGGTACCAGGTAACCAGCTGGCAGATCGCACACGTCATGAGGACCAGATAGGTCAGCATGATCAGGATGATACGGATCGTCTGCGAAAGGCTGATCTGGAGTACGCCGTCTCCGGAGAGCAGAAAGTAGAGTCCGACATTGCTGCCGCTCACAAA
>ONMH01000210.1 GCA_900318875.1 uncultured Lachnospiraceae bacterium
GCTGACGAGAGGCATTATACCTCCAAATGGGGAGCAGCTCAATTGCTTCCCGGCGTCCGAAGTTTCTGCCTGAAGTGTAATTCAAAACTCCACTGAAGTAGATATTAATCTTTCACTTAGATCTACATTGATATAAGTCTTACACTATCTCTACAAAAAGCTGCCCTGCTTTTCCCTGACTGTACGATACTGTTTCCCGTTGCGAATGAAAAAACAAACAGGCAGCTATTGACGGTGTGTCTCATCTGTCCCGGTCGGTATCAGAGCCGCAGCTAACGCTCGGTGAGCGGCTGCGTTGCCCTCTTATTTCCTGCGTCTGGTTCCAGCTGTTTGGCTTGTCAGGTATCTTCGAACCGATTGTGGCAGAGGCCCGAAGCACGCCCCGATCCCGGTATGGGGCGGGATCGCTGCTGCAGACACCGCTTTGCAGCAGTTTCCCGTGATCCTGATTCCTCCAAAGTCCTGCCCTGGCAGGATGTTCAAGTTCCCCTTCCTCCGCTATAATATCCTCCAGGTAGGAGAGACCATGGATCAGAGACGCGTCACAGAGTACAGGCAGCAGGCAAAGGATGCAGACTTCAGCAGCAGGGTGCTAAACGTCGCAGCAAGAACGGGATATCTCCTTCTTGCCAGCGGCGCGGAGATCTCCCGGGTCGAGGAGACCATCGACAGGATCTGCAGCCACTATGGCGTCGAGTCCGAGCAGGCCTATGTCCTCTCCAACGGCATCTTTCTCACGGCGGGAAACGGGAGGGAGAAGACCTATGCCTCCGTGCGCTATATCCCGATGCAGGGCTCCCGGTTCGACCGGCTGATCGCAGTCAACCAGTTCTCCCGCGAGGTGGTGCGGGGAAAGTACACGATCGGCGAGGCGGAGAAGATCCTCTCGCGCATCGAGACCTCCCCCGGAAAATCGGACTTCTCCCAGATTCTCGCCTCCGGCATCGGAAGCGCTGCCTTCTCCATGCTCTTTGGCGGCAGCTTTCGGGATGCCCTCTGCGCCTTTGCCGCAGGGTTGATCCTGTATGTCTTTGTCCTGAAGTCCAGGACGGCGAAGAAATCAAAAATGGTGACCAACATCCTCGGCGGGATGCTCGTCACCATGATCTGCTACCTTCTCCGAAGCTTTGGCCCAGGGGAGAACCTCCACTACATGGTCATCGGCTCCGTGATGCCCCTGATCCCGGGCGTCACGTTCATCAGCGGGCTCCGGGACATGGCGGGCGGAGACTACCTCTCCGGCTCGGTCCGGATTCTTGATGCGATCCTCGTCTTTCTCTCGATCTCCATCGGGGTCGGAGTCGTCACCGTGATCGCCTTTTCGCTGTTGGGAGGAAAAATGTTATGAGTGCTTCCTCTGTGCTCACCCAGCTTGCCGCCTCCCTTGTAGGGACCATTGCCTTCTCGCTCCTGTTCGGCATCCCGAAGAAGTACTATGCCGCCTGCGGTGCGATCGGCATGACGGGATGGGGCGCCTACCTCTTCTTCCGCCTCTTTCTGGGCCCCACGTTCTCGACGGTATTTGCGGCCGTGATCGTCGTGTTTCTCTCAAGGCTCTGTGCGGTTCTCCTCTTGTGCCCCGCCACGGTCTTTCTGATCGCGGGGATCTTCCCCCTCATCCCGGGCGGCGGCATCTACTGGACCACCTACTACCTCGTCGTCGGCATGCAGAACCTCGCAGTCAAGACCGGGTACAGTGCAGTCAAGACCGCAGCGGCGATTGTCCTCGGGATTGTGCTCGTTGGCCTCATCCCCCAGAAGGTCTTTCGGTTTCTCGGCGCACGGTTTTCAAAGGGCGCAGCAAGGGAGTAGCGCATGCAGAAGGAGGTCCCGACATGACAGAGCATACAATCCAGGATGGCACCGGGCACGCTTCCCGGATTCAGGAGGCAAAGGAGGTCTTTGCCAAAAACTATGTAAAACGCCTTGCCGAGCGGTATCCCCAGCCGAATGCAAGACAGCAGGAACAAATCCTGTTCTGCTACCAGTATCTCATGGAAAACGGGGATACGGCGTTCGAGGTGGACCAGTGGGGGAAGGTGAGGCCCATCCCCGCCCGGGTGGAAGCGCTTCTCCAGGGTCTGAAGAAGGCGCTTCGGGAGCAGGGAAATTCCAGAACAAAGCCATAAGAAAAGCCATAAATTACAACAGGCGCTCCTCCCCGCTGCTTGCAGCGGGGAGGAGCGCCGTTCCCCTTTCTCACACAAAAGCTCCTGCATGATATACAATTGTTACCTTTTTCGGTGATACATCCTTTTTTGTAGGCAGCAGGACCTTTGTCCCGTTACCATGTGTGCCAAGTACCGCAATCTTTCGTTTGTTATACAGTACAACTGTTCCT
>ONMH01000209.1 GCA_900318875.1 uncultured Lachnospiraceae bacterium
GTCTATGTCTATGTGAAGAACCTCTGCCCGAGGGAAGAAGATCTTCAAGGAACACTCTCCCTCTTTTTTGAGGGCGTCTACATGAACGCCTCTGTCTACGTGGACGGGCAGCTTGTCGCCAGGCGCCCCTACGGCTACAGCGGCTTTGCCGCAGACCTTGCCCCCTATCTGCATGCGGGGAAGGAGAGTGAGATCCGCGTGATCGCAAAGACCGGCGCAGAGCCTAACTCCCGCTGGTACTCCGGAGGCGGGATCCTCCGGGATGTGTGGCTTTTGACCTCCGGGAAGACCTACCTCCCCTATGAGGGCCTGCAGATCCGGACATTGGAGGCGGATGAAGAATTTGCGCTTCTAAACGCAAAGGTCGAGATCCAGAACGACGCCCCCGTCTCGAAGACCTTAACGGTGCGGACATCGATCCGGGATAAGGAGGGAAAGGTCTGCGGGGAGGAGGAGACAAAACTCTTTCTTACCTCGCGTGAAGTCCGCACCATCGGGCAGCGCATTGCGGTAAAGAATCCATCCCTCTGGTCAGACGAATCACCCGTCCTGTACCAGGCAAAGACCGAGCTCTTTGCGGGAGAGACTCTGCTCGATGGCGAGGAGACCTCCTTTGGCATCCGGACGCTCTCTCTCGATGCCGTTCGAGGTCTTCGCGTCAATGGAAGGAGTGTGAAGCTTCGCGGCGCCTGCATTCACCACGACAGCGGGATTTTGGGCGCTGCCGTGTACGGGGATGAGGCCCTTCGAAAGATGCGGGCTCTGAAGGCGGCCGGGTTCAACGCGGTGCGCATGTCCCATCAGCCGGCTGCCCCGGCCTGGCTTCGGGCCTGTGATGCGGTGGGCCTCTATGTCATGGACGAGCTCACCGACATGTGGAACCGCTGCAAGACGGACTACGACTACGGCCTCTACTTTGCAGACTGGTGGGAAAAGGATGTGACCGCCATGGTGCGCAAGGACTACAACCACCCGAGCGTCATCCTGTACTCGATCGGAAACGAGATCCCGGAAATCGGAACGGACCAGGGCTCACGTCAATGACTTCATGACCGTCATGGACACCCGGATGGATGAGATCGTGGTGCACCCCGCGATCTCACAGCGCCTCGACATGGCCTGCGAGGCGCTGGATGTGGCAGGCTACAACTACATGACTGCCCGCTATGAAAAGGATCAGAGGGAGCACCCAAACCGCGTGATCGTGGGCTCCGAGACCTATCCGCCGGAAATCGCCCGCAACTGGGAAGAGGTGGAAAAGTGCAGCAACACCATCGGTGACTTCACCTGGACCGGCTGGGACTACCTCGGCGAGGCTGGGGTCGGCGTCCCCGCCTACCGCCCCGGGGAGGGCGGCTTCGGGGCAGCATTTCCCTGCCAGCTCGCCTACTGCGGGGACTTTGACCTGATCGGAAACCGGCGCCCCGCCTCCTACTACCGGGAGATCGCCTATGGTCTTCGGCAGGCGCCGTACCTGGCCGTGCAGGATCCCGCGCACTTTGGCGAGAAGCTCATCAAGACGCCCTGGGTGATCTCGGATGCCTCTCACAGCTGGACCTTCCCCGGGTCGGAGCAAAAAAAGACCATCGTGGAGGTTTACGGGAAGGGCTCCTTTGCAGAGCTTTTTGTCAATGGCAGATCCCAGGGAAGGAAGGAGATCACGCCTCCCGGCGCCGGTGTCATCGGAAACCGCGCTCTCTTCACGGTGGCGTACCTGCCCGGCACCCTCGAAGCGGTGCTCTATGACGAGAAGGGCCAGGAACTTGGCAGGGACCGGATCGAGACGACAGGGGAACCTGCAGCACTTTCTGCCGGTTCAGAGGACTTCAAAGACCTCCACTTCATCCGCTTTGCCCTGCAGGATAAGGCGGGTCGAACGGTCGGTGCCAGGGCCTATGACACCCTGCTCACCGTGACAGAGACGGAAAATCTCACGCTACTTGGACTTGGAAGCGGCGATCCCAAGCCTGTGCACAACTACACGGAGCGCGTGACCGCAACCTTCCAGGGCACTGCCCTTGCGGTGGTACGGCAAAAGGATCCGGAAAAAGAGGGGACCCTGACCGCCGTCACAGAGGATGGAAAGACGGTCACCGTCTCCATCCGGAGAGGAGAATAGACATGATCACGAAAAATTTTTATCTTGAAGAGAACAACCCGGATGTCCGGCTCACCACCTATGTCCTGGATTCTCCGGAGCTCATGGCGGTGGGGCCGCGCCCCGCAGTCCTCGTCCTCCCAGGGGGCGGGTACTTCTCCTGCTCGGACCGGGAGGCGGAACCGGTGGCACTTGCCTTTGCCACGATGGGATACCATGCCTTTGTGCTTCGCTATTCGGTCTATAATCAAAAGGGATCCGTTTTCCCGGACATCACGAAAGACATTCCGCTGAAGGAGGCCTCCCAGCACCCAAGGCCCGTGCGGGAGGTCGGCATGGCAATGCGGCTGATCCGGGACCATGCAGAGTCGTGGAACGTCGATGCAGAACGGATCGCCGTCTGCGGCTTCTCCGCAGGGGGCCACAATGCAGCGATGTACGGGGCATACTGGAACACAGATCTTGTGACCGAGGGAAAGTTTGATCCCGTCCGGCCGGCTGCCCTGATCCTGGGGTATCCCCTGACCGACTACGTGCTGATGCGGGATTTTACAAAGACTGCCTCCCCGATGGATCAGGCCTTTTTCCGGCAGTCGAACCGCGCCTTCCTCGGGGGAAGAGAAGACGATGCAAAGCTTGACGAGGTGTCCCCGGCAAGGCACGTGACAAAAGACTTTCCGCCGACCTTCCTCTTTGCGACGACTACCGACACCATGGTGCCGCCGCAGCACAGCCTTGCCCTTGCCATGGCGCTGCAGAATGCAAAAATCCCCTACGAGCTGCACCTCTATGAGGGCGGCCCCCACGGCCTCTCCCTCGCGGATCAGGCTACGGCAACCAGCGAGTTGGAGACAGAGCCCCGCGTGGCGGGCTGGGTCCAGGAGGTAAAGACCTGGCTCTTAAAGCGCTTTGCGATTTCCCTCCCGAAGGAACCCGCCTGGATCGCAGAGGTGCGGGGGGCGCAGAGAACGAGCAAGTCATAGAAACCAG
>ONMH01000208.1 GCA_900318875.1 uncultured Lachnospiraceae bacterium
CCCCTTGCGGTATCTTCCGTGATCATCTTTTTCCGAAGCAGCCTCGGAAGGCGCTCTCCCAGCCAGAAACGGGAGGACCATAAAGAGCCCGTCCTTTCGATGGAAAAGAAGATGCGCCATCTCCGTGTGCGTGACAAGCCCCCTTGCCATCCCGACATGGGCGCAGACCGCAGTCGATACGCCTGCCTTTTTGAGAAGCTCGGGGAAAAGCCCGGCTCCTGCGGCGTCATAAAGGAGAGAATGCACTCCATGGTACTGCTGCCGATGGTCTTTTCGTCGGGTACTGGACATTGTCGCGATAGGACGGCTGTGTATCCTGAGGGAAATGCCTGGCATCTTGCTTCCTGTACTGGATGGAGCAGTGCATCTTTGGATATCAGGCCTGGTACCGGAGATTCTCCTGCGGGTGCCACCAGAGCCACCACGGAATCATCTCTTGCGTAACAGCCGGCATGGGGCAGAAGCAGGACACCGGCCAGACATTTGACGTTTGCGATCTCCATGCTACAGCCTGGATCCGGGGTGGCAGGAGAGAGACCGCGGAGGAATTCCTTGCCATCATGGAGGAACAGGGCTGCGCGGGAAGATCTGGAAGGGGACAGAAGCACCCAGGTAAGTTTCTGCCATTGCTTTTGTGCGAACACGGTTTCTGGGATTCGCAGAAATCTGACATAAAAATCCGAGGTTGTTGTTCTTCGGAAGATCTGATAAAATCACAAAGATGCGTGAACAGGTCGATGTCCCGCACCACAGGCCATACGCAGGAATGGCGGAATCGGCAGACGCGGCAGACTCAAAATCTGCTTTCTGAATAAGAAGTGAGGGTTCAAGTCCCTTTTCCTGCAGCACCGCCAGGGAGCACGCACACTGCTCTTTGGCTTTTTTTATTCACTGATTTTGATTTTCACAGAGGGAGATTGCTGCACAGGCATGGCACAATACGATGACTACAACAGAAACCGCAGCAGGAACAGAAGCGCGCAGAGAAAGCGCCGGCAGCAGCAAGCCCTGCAGCGGAGAATTCTGCTCATTGCAGCTGCTGTTGTCGCCCTTCTGCTTGTCATCTCCTTTGTCTTCATCCACGGGAAGGTCACCTACAGCACCAGGTTCCTGCCAAAGACCACGATCAACGGCGTCGATGTCTCCGGCATGACGGCAGAGGAGGCGGAGAAGAACCTGACCTACACGCTCCCCACGATCACCATCACCTTTGACGGCGGAGAGAAGGACACCTTCAGCCTCGCGGATGTGGGCGGAAGCTACTCCTACCTGGAGGAGCTGAAGGACCTGATTGCGGCACAGGACCCCTATACGTACCTTCGGCCAAAGGCGAACGACATCACGCTTGAGCCCAAGCTCTCCTACGACGCGGACCTCATCGAGGGCGTCATCGACAAGCTCCCCGCAGTGACAAACGAGAATGCAACGGATCCCACCAATGCCTACATCGCAAAGACCGACAGCGGCTTTGAGATCGTATCGGAGACCGCCGGCACGAAGATCGACGAGCAGGCGCTCCTGTCCCTCGTATCAGATAGCCTTGCAAAGTGGAACTATGAGATTGACGGCACCTCCTGCTATGTCCAGCCAAGTGTGAAGGCGGAGGACCTCTCCCTGACGGATGAGATGCAGGCCATCACAAACATGCACTACATCGATGTCAACATGTCAGGCGGCAAGACGGAGCGCATCGAGAAGGCAACCGTGATGGGCTTTATCGTCTACGACGAGGATACCCAGACCATATCCGTGGACAACGACGCGGTCTACGCCTACACCCAGCAGCTCGCCCAGAAGTACAACACCCTGGGGACGGTGCGGACCTTTACGACGACCGGCGGGAACGTGATCCAGGTGGGCGGCTCTGACAAGGACACCTTTGGCTACCAGATGGACGTGGAGACCACGGCACAGCGGATTGAGGCCTGCTGTCTCTCCGGTCAGGACACCGCGGCCAAGTGGCCGGTGGCGGGCAGCACCCGCGGCGATGACAACGACTTCGGCACCACCTACGTGGAGGTCAGCATCCCCGACCAGCACCTCTGGTACTACGTAGACGGCGTCCTCTCCATGGAGACTGACGTCGTCACGGGAACGGGGACAAACTCCACCACCCCCGGCGTCTTCATGATCCTCGACAAGCAGCACCCGGCAACGCTCAAGGGCGATGGCTACTCCACAGACGTGGAGTACTGGATGCCGGTCACCTACTCCGGCACGGGCCTCCATGACGCCCAGTGGAGAACGGAGTTCGGCAAGGAGATCTACATCAGCGGCGGATCCCACGGCTGCGTCAACATGCCCCTCGAGGCAGTGGAGCAGCTCTACAACAGCATCGAGATGGGAACCCCGGTCATCATCTATCAGTAAGGAAACAGAAGAGAAAAAAGGCACGGCAGCTGCAAAGCGCCGTGCCTTTCCTGCATCCGCTGCCTATGATTTCATCAATTTCATAAGGAAACATCGCCCCTTTAGGGGCGTTTTTACTCACCCCTGGCTGGCGATATACTGACGGATTGTTTCTGCCGAAGCATCTCCAACACTGGCTGCAAAGGATCCATCCGACCATAATGGTCGTTCTGATCCATCCGACCATAATGGTCGTTCTGCCCAATCATGCTGGGCAAGCATTTTGTGATGATGCGTACGCCAAATATGATAAGTGCGTTCCTGTTTCAGAATGCTGACGATAGGTCGGATACTGTCTCCTGGCGGATACTGCAGCAGGATATGTATATGGTCTTTATCACCTTCTTTTCCCGGAATCCCCCGTGCACGGAGTGGAAGGGCACCTTCATCCCGTCCGGGAGACTCCGAAATCCGTCCTCCTCCTTGTCGATGCAGCCGTCCT
>ONMH01000206.1 GCA_900318875.1 uncultured Lachnospiraceae bacterium
AAGGCCGTCGGGATCAGGACGATCAGCTGACGGGAGAGGGAGATCCAGAGGGAATACATGCTCTCGGAGAAGGCCTGGAAAGTCGAGCCAAGGACAATGCCGATGGCGGCAATGGGAAAGTGGATGCTGATCGTGCGGAGGGCTACAACGCCCATCGACGTAACGTCAGCCGGTGCCGAGAAGACGTGCATCAGCTGCTCCGGAAAGAGCCAGAACACGATGGTGCCGGCCAGCATGATGCCAAAGGCGAGCTTTAACGCAAACGAAAGCGTCTTTCGGATGCGGTCCGGCTTCCTGGCTCCCAGGTTGTAGGCCAGGATGGGAATGATGCCGTTGTTCAGACCAAAGACCGGCATGAAGAAAAAGCTCTGCAGCTTGAAGTAAATGCCGAACACCGTGATCGCATTCCTGCCCCCGATGCGGCCGAGGATCAGATTCATGAGATAGCTCATGACGGAGCCGATTGCCATCATGGCAATTGTCGGGATGCCGACATAGTAGATCCTGCCGATGACCTGCCGGGAGGGATGGAGAACCCGGGAGAGGGAGAGATGGAGCTCTCTGTTGAAGCGGATGTTCAAAAACAGGCCGACACAGGCGGCAAGACACTGGCCGATTACGGTGGCGTAGGCTGCTCCGGCAACCCCGAGCTCTGGGAAGGGCCCTTTGCCGAAGATCATCAGGTAGTCCAGGATGATGTTGGCCACCGCACCGGTGATCTGGGAGATCATGGAGAGGTGGGTCCGTCCGGTTGCCTGGAGAAGCCGCTCAAAGGTCATCTGGAAGAACAGCCCGAAGGAGAGACACAGGACGATACCAAGGTAGGAGACCGCGTAGCCGATCGCGATGGCGCTCTCCTTGGTATCGAGCTGACTCCTGACAAAGCTGCCCGCGACAGTTAGGTTGAGAACAAGAAAGATCACGTAATTCACAGCGGCCAGAAATATGCCGTTGTTTGCGGCCGCATCGGACTGCTCATAATTCTTCTCCCCAAGGGAGCGGGAGAGCAGGGCGTTGATGCCGACGCCGGTGCCGGCGCCGAAGGCGATCATCAGGTTCTGCAGCGGGAAGGCAACGGTCAGCGCGGCCACACCGTAGGAGGCGTCGTACATGCCGACGAAGTAGCTGTCCACGATGTTGTACAGCGCCTGGACGAGCATGGAGATCATCATCGGCAGGGACATCCCGAGTACGAGCCGGTGAATCGGCAGGATGCCCATCTTGTTTTCTTTTACAGGTGCAGTTGCATTCATAGAAAATATCCTTTCCTGTGTATTCCGGGACCTGACAGCAAAGGACAGCGTAAGTACCGACGCTGCAGGTCCATCAGAAGATCATACCATAAGGAAATGCAGTTAAGAAACCGGATTACCCATGAAGGATCCGGGAACAGACAGAAGAGGATACGGGAGGAGAAATAATGTTCCTGCGATTTCGTCAGCGGATGTTTTCCTGGTTCGACAGCTATGACATCTGGGATGCGGCGGGAAACAGGGCCTACACGGTGAAAGGGAAGCTCTCCTGGGGACACTGTCTGAAAATCCTGGACCCCGCGGGGCAGGAGGTGGGCATGGTGAAGGAGAAGGTGGTGACGCTCCTTCCCCGGTTTGACCTGTACCTTGCCGGTGCCCGGGTGGGGAGCATTGCCAAAAAGCTGACGCTGTTTAGGCCGGAGTACGACATCGACTGCAGAGGGTGGCGCGTAACCGGTTCCATCACCGAGTGGGAGTATCGAATCCAGAACAGAGCAGGGGAGACGGTGGCGGTAATCTCGAAGGAACTCTTCCACCTGACGGACACCTACGTCATCGAGGTGCGGGACCCGGAGGATGCGATCTATGCGCTGATGATGGTGCTTGCGATCGATGCAGATATGTGCTCCCGCAGCAGATGATAAAAGCGGCCTGCCTTATGCGGGCCGCTTTTGCTATGGTGCAGTTTGAGGGCAGGATGGGCCCCAAAAACCGCGGACAGGGAGAACAAAGGAGAGAGAACCGACACCAGAGGGACAGCACGGGCATCACCGCTGTGCATCTACCCCAGCCCATTGGCAAGCGGCGGTACCGAAATTCACCACCTTATTTCGAAGTCTGTGATCCCGGTCAGTAGGATCGGCGCCCCCGCTGCCAGACCAGGCAGTCCACAGCCAGAACGAGATCGGCACAGA
>ONMH01000205.1 GCA_900318875.1 uncultured Lachnospiraceae bacterium
CTGCCCTGGTTCCAGAACTGGGTTCCGATGTAGCCGCAGGTCCTTCTCGCAACGGACATCTTGGACTGATCGCGGTTGCCGCAGTTCGGGCACTCCCAGACCAGCTTTCCGCTCCCATCCTCGACGATGCGGATCTCTCCGTCATAGCCGCAGACCTCGCAGTAGTCGCTCTTGGTGTTCAGCTCCGCGTACATGATGTTGTCGTAGATGTACTGCATGATCGCGATGACTGCAGGAATGTTCTTCTGCATGTTCGGGACCTCAACGTAGCTGATGGCACCGCCCGGGGACAGCTTCTGGAACTGTGCCTCGAACTCGAGCTTCGAGAAGGCATCGATCTTCTCGGTCACGTGAACGTGATAGCTGTTGGTGATGTAGTTCTTGTCTGTGACGCCCTTGATGATGCCGAAGCGCTTCTGCAGGCACTTTGCGAACTTGTAGGTCGTGGACTCCATCGGTGTGCCGTAGAGCGAGTAGCTGATGTTCTCCTTCTCTCTCCACTCCGAGCACTTGTCATTCATGTGCTGCATGACCTTCAGGGCGAATTCCTTGCCCTTGGGATCCGTGTGGGAGACACCGAGCATTCTCATGCACATCTCATACAGGCCGGCATAGCCGAGGCTGAGCGTGGAGTAGTTGTTGTACAGGAGCTTGTCGATCTTCTCGCCCTTACCCAGTCTTGCGAGGGCGCCGTACTGCCAGAGGATCGGGGCAACATCGGAGACGGTGCCGAGAAGTCTCTCATGTCTGCAGCGCAGGGCTCTGTGGCAGAGCTCAAGTCTCTCGTCGAAGATCTCCCAGAACCTGTCCATGTCGCCATAGGATGAGCAGGCCACATCCACGAGGTTGATTGTGACGACGCCCTGGTTGAAGCGGCCGTAGTACTTGTGACTGCCATCGGGGTTCAGGCCCTTAGTATCGGGGGTGAGGAAGGAACGGCAGCCCATGCAGGGATAGACATCGCCGTTCTTGTACTCCTTCATCTTCTTTGCGGAGATGTAGTCCGGAACCATGCGCTTTGCGGTACACTTTGCAGCGAGCTCCGTGAGATAGAAGTACCTGGAATCCGGGTGGATGTTGTCCTCATCGAGGACGTAGATCAGCTTCGGGAAGGCAGGGGTGATCCAGACGCCCTTCTCATTCTTGACGCCCTGGATTCTCTGATTCAGGACCTCCTTGATAACCCTTGCAAGATCCTCTCTCGTCTGTCCGTCCGGCACCTCGTCGAGGTACATGAACATCGTGACAAAGGGCGCCTGGCCATTGCAGGTCATCAGAGTAATCAGCTGATACTGGATCGTCTGCACGCCGGAGCGGATCTCCTCGTCGAGGCGCTTCTCAACGATCTTGGAGATGATCTCCTCATCCATGCTCTCGCCGGTCTCTTTTCTCTCCTCGATGACCTCTTTGGTCAGCTTCTTTCTGGAGACGTCGACGAACGGTGCGAGGTGGGACAGGGTGAAGCTCTGTCCGCCGTACTGGTTGGAGGCGACCTGGGCGATGATCTGGGTGGTCACGTTGCAGGCGGTGAAAAAGCTGTGGGGCTTCTCGATCATGGTCTGGCTGATGACCGTGCCGTTCTGCAGCATGTCCTCCAGGTTGATCAGATCGCAGTTGTGCTCCTTCTGGGCATAGTAGTCGGCGTCATGGAAGTGGATGATGCCCTCCTCATGGGCCTTTACGATGTCCTCGGGGAGCAGGATTCTCTTGGTCAGGTCCTTGGAGACCTCACCGGCCATATAGTCGCGCTGGGTGCTGTTGATGACCGGGTTCTTGTTGGAGTTCTCCTGCTTGACCTCCTCATTCATCTGGTTGATGAGGGAGAGGATGCCGTTGTCCGTCGTATTGGACTTTCTGGAGATCTCTCTCTTGTAGCGGTAGCGGACATACTTCTGTGCGACCTCATATCCGCGCATCTCCATGATGCCGGTCTCCACCATGTCCTGGATGTCCTCGACATTGACGGCGTGGGGGCTGACGGCGACCTTTCTTGCGATGTTGTCTGCCACCGCCGCGATCTGGGCATCGTTCATGCGGTAGATCTCATCGACCTCCACGTTTGCCTTACGGATTGCGTTGATGATCTTGGAAATATCAAAGGAAACTTCCTGTCCGTTTCTCTTGATGACGTTGGTGTGTACAACCACTTCTTCTGCACTGCTCATCTCATTTTCTCCTTCTTGTCCTTTGCCCTTCCCTCGCCCGGGATGGCCTTCGGAACACCAGATATTGGCTTTCCCCTTTGTGTAGGCACAACATCTTGTGCACGGGATAATGATACTCCATGATCCGGCAAATTGATAGATAGCAGATCTGCACAAAGTTGAAGGACAAAATACAGCGTTTTACACAAATCTGCTGTGGCTGCCCTGTCAGATCAACAGAGCACCCCGGATCTGGACGGT
>ONMH01000204.1 GCA_900318875.1 uncultured Lachnospiraceae bacterium
GAAGTTGAGCTTCTCGATCTTCGGCGCGCCGAGGAAGTAGTTCTCGTTTGCGTGGTAGCTGATGTAGTGGGCGCTGTCATAGTCGTCCAGGATGTAGGGTCCATCCACCACATCCGGGTGCTGGAACCAGTCATAGGTGGCGAGCTGATCCGCCGGCACGTCCTGCAGGACGTGGCTGGGCAGGATGCAGATCCAGACGCAGCAGTTGTTCAGGAAGGTGTTCAGGGACATCGGGGTGTTGGCCACGAACTGCACGGTCTTGTCGTCCACCTTCTTGAGGCCCTCAATGCTGTCGGCGCCCTCCGGGGAAGTGCCGCTCTCAAAGCCCTTGAACATGGAGAAGTCGAAGTTTGCGTTTGCAACTTCGGGGCTTGTCATCCTAAGGATCGTGAAGATCACATCGTCTGCGGTCACCGACTCACCGTCGGACCAGACCGCGTCATCCCGGATCTTAATCGTGAAGGTCAGGTTGTCATCGGTGGTGACGCTCTCTGCGAGCAGGTAGTTGAAGTTGTTGTCTGCACCTACGGTAACGAGCGGCAGGAACATCATGCTCGTCGCATGGAGGTTGATAAACGACCAGTCCATGTTTAAGGGGTTCAGCGTGCCGAGCTGATTCGTGTGTGCTGCCTGTCTGGGAAGAGGAACCGCAGGCGGCAAGAGAGAGTGCGAGCACTCCGCTCATAAGGCCTGCCATCTTCCTTCTGTTCCACAACCTGTTTTTCATAACGTTCTCCTCTTATTGGTGGGATACTGCCGCCGGGACCATCCCCGCGGGATATCTTTCTTCATTATTTCTGCTCCTTCGCATCCGGGAATACGCTCTGTACTTTCAGATCGTTCTCCGGATGGATGACGTAGCCCTTTCCGGTGCGCACAAACAGCGCTGCGCACTTTTTGTCATGGCTCTCCAGGGAGTACCATACGCTGCAGTCTGCCTCCATGTCCTCCACGGGAACCAGCATGTTGAAGTCCTTGGGCTGATCGGTGACCCGCTGGATCCTGTCATCGTTCCAGAGGGGTGTCTCCATGTACCAGGGATCGAAGACCCTGACATACTCAAGGTCCCCGTAGGGGTCCTCCTCTGTGCCGATCTGAAGGCCCGTCAGGGTGACGAAGTGGTCCTCCTGGACACAGCAGCGCACTACGGCTGCGCCTCCCATGGAGAGGCACCTGCGCACCAGCGAGTCCGTGCGGAAGTTGACGTCATCCCCCTCGATGTAGCGGGTCAGGATGCTGTAGTTGACATCCTTTGCATAGGTGCGCAGCCACTCCACAAAGTAGCGGATTGCGGCGTTTGTCGTACCGCCGCGGCAGGGGGTACCCTCGCCGTTGCACCGGTCCAGCATGCAGCTGTAGGCCTTGGAGACAAACTCCGGCGGGATTTCCTCCCGGTCGTACAGAAACCGCAGCGCGTTGAGCACTGCGGCAGGTCCGCAGTCATAGTCCGTTGTCTGATACAGAAGGGGTGATTTCATTCCCCTCGCCTCCCCTCTCCGGGGGCTGCCTCAGGATACCATGAGTCCCCGGACAATGGCAGAAAGCTCTGCCAGTTCCGAAATTTTCGTATATTCCTTTGTCGTGTGGGCGAGATACATCGGGTTTGCAATGCAGATGCCGTCAATCCCGAGCCTCCTTACGACGTTGATGTCGCTCCCGCCGTACTGCACCTTCCTGCTCTTTGGGATGTCAAGCGCCTCCAGGACCTTCTGGTATCGGAGTAGAGCCGCATCGTGTCCGCCGATGGAATATGCCGTGAGGTGCACGTTTTTTTTGGCAGCCGCCTCTGCACCGAGCTTTGCCGCCTCCTCCTGAAACACACGGAGCGTCTCCTCATAGAGGGCAAGCGCATCCTCGTGTACAAGGCTTCGGATCTCGCCCTGGCAGAGCGCCCTTTCCGGCACGACGTTCGTGCCGGTCCCCGACGCCAAGAGTCCGATGTTCAGGGTCGAGTGATCGTTTGGCCGCCCCAGGGGGAGCCGGGCTATGGCCCTTGCCGCCGCAAGGAGGGCGTTGACGCCCTTCTCCGGCTCAAAGCCCGCGTGGGCTGCCCTTCCCGTCACCGTGACGGCAAAGGACAATAAGGTAGGTTCTGTCGCAGAATAGGACCCCATCCGGTCCGAACAGTCAAAAGCAAAGGCCTCCTTTGCCTGCACATTCGAGAAATCAAAAGCGGAGGCCCCCACTGTGTAGGCTTCCTCTGCCGTGGTGAACAGGATCTCCAGGGGCCTGTGGGGGAGGTTTTCCTCCTTCAGCTCCCGCAGGGCCTCCAGGATCGCAGCGACCGCGGAGAGATCATCTGCGCCGAGGACCGTCGTCCCGTCGCTGGTGATTGTTCCATCCTCATGGATCACCGCGTGCTTTCCGTTTCCCGGGGCGACGGTGTCCATGTGGGCAAGAAACAGGAGCGGCGTCTCCTTCATTTTGTCCCCGGTTCCGGGGACCCTTGCAAAGAGGTTTCCGCAATTGCTCCCTGTTGTTTTGGCGCTCTCATCCATTTCTGCAGCGATGCAAAGCTCTGCAAGGAGCGCCCTCAGGTGCTCTGCCATCGCCTTCTCGTGAAACGACTCCGAATCAATCGCGGTCAGGGAGCAGAACAGTTCCGTGATGCGCTCTGTTTTCCAATCTTCGGTCTTCATCTCTATACTATACAATTCCTATC
>ONMH01000203.1 GCA_900318875.1 uncultured Lachnospiraceae bacterium
AGCATAGAAAAAGCCGCAAACCGTTATTTTTCAACGTTTTGCGGCTCTCGCTATTTGACTCTCACTGGATTCGAGTGAGAAGATTATTGGAAGTTCAGGGCTTTGCGACATTTGTTATTGTAAGGGATTTGGTCTGGGAACGGCTCTGCAGGACGTCTCTCCCCGGGATATGAAAACGCCCCGGGAGATCCCGGGGCGGATGCCTTTCTGATGAACTGGTTTACTGCCCGGTGGCTGCGGTTTCTTCCGAATCCATCACGTACCGCCGCTCCACGTAGGTGATGTCCCCTGCAAGGGAGGAGGCGCTGATCTTCCGTCCCCAGTGGACAGTGCCGTAGTTGTTGCCGTAGTTGTAGCCTTCGCAGACAGTGAGGGCAGGTGGGAAACTGCAGGTTGCCATAGAGGTGTGAGCCGCCCTTCCAGGGAAGGACCTCCGGGAAGGCGTCCTTCAGAGAGAGAATCCGCTATGTGATCTCATCATCGGGATAGACAGGGTCCGGCAGGATGGTTCCTGCGGGCTCTCCCTCAAGAAAGTAAGCCTCCGGGTCACAGGGAAGGCGTCCCTCTGCCTTTCCAAAGGTCTCATAGTGCTGGTACAGGGCAGCCTCCGAGATGCCAACGGCTGCTGCGTAGTAGCAAAGATGCTGCGTCTGCCATGACGGTCGGTGCAGCCTCTGCCCGGATCGGCGCCTGCTGCACAGAGAGTGCTGCTGCCGCCAAAAAGGAGAGCAGGGCTGTAGCCGCACGGCTTTTTGGGTTTCTCATCAAGTCAAACTTTCTCCCCGGGAGCACACCGCTCCGCCAACTGTTCCGGCAGCAGACGGGCAAAGGCAGTGCCTGCCGCCGGACAGCCTGATTCTACAATGTGCCCGGCGCAGCCGCAAAGCAAAAGTTGGGATGGGAGGGATGATCTTTGAGAAGATGGCAGACACAGAGAGGTATTTTCCAGCAAAGCAGACGGCGGATGATGAGGAGGATGCTGCGGCTGTTGTGGTTCTAGTGCGGAAGTGAAAGAAAAGGATGCGGAGGATCCAGAGGGAGAGAAAAAAGCGGCAGAAGGAAAGGCGAAGAGATGGAGAAGGAGCAGGGCCGCGCCTGCGGCTTCCCGCATCCGGATCACAGGGGAAACGAAAAGGCAGCGCTCCCGCATGCCGGAACGCCCTGCCAGGAAGTTCGCCAGCGCAAATGTCAGACACTTCTCCATCCACGATCCAAAAGTTCTGTCCCGTTCTCTGATCCGAACCGCACAGAGGGCAGCCGACTGGACAACCCTCCTTTTCGATCTGCTCCCTGGAGGGCGGGCATCACAGTGCAGGCAAGGGCCTTTCTGCTGCCGATGGACTTTCTGCAGGGAGACAGAGAAGGAGCCGAAACAGCTGCCCGCTGCTTCGGCTCGATTCCAGCAATGTCCATTTTGAGCGTTTTTTCAATAATTCCCTGCAGAAGTGTCAGCATATGCTCAGCATACCCAAATCGTATTGGCAGCTGCTGTGCGCGGTCTGCAGCAATCCGGACCGAGCATCGCATCATTTCCCTCTCATAGCAGCCTTTCCTCATGAATTCATGGCAAGGCTGGTCGGAAATCTTCCTCGCACAGGAGATAAAGCCTCTCGTCTCCAAGTCATACGATCTCTTCCCGCCATTCTGAATTTTCACCCCGAAAAGCAGGTGCTCACCGCTCGGAAGGGCTACGGCAAACCCGATATCTAAGCTTCCTTCGCTCTTACCAGGAATCTTACTCCCCCGGTTCTTTCCCTTGATCGGATCGTTTGGAAAACAAATCCTGCTCCCTGTTTCATTTCAGGAAGCAGGATGATGTTCACTTCTTCTTTCTCAATCCTCTGCCAAGGACCAGCAGCACACAGAGACTTGCCGCACACAGAATCATCCAGAGGAGAAGGTGGGAGTCATCTCCCGTCAGAGGACTGCGGCCTCGGTTTGCGCCCTGCACGTCGCCGTCATCTCCAGAGTCCGATCCTTTGGTCAGCCGGTCACGACCGGCAGGAAGGACAGAGCCGTTCCTGCCCTTTGCGGATCCCTCGACAGATCCGGACGAAGTTCCGCCGGAAGAGGGCGTCTCCTCCACGATCTCTTCCGTGGTCTCTTCCGTTGACTCGGTTGCTGCCTGGGTCGTCGGCGTCGGGGGCGTCTCCGAAGGGGTAGATGGCGTTGACGGACTGGGAGGCGTTTCCGTCGTCGGCGGGTTCGGTGTCACCGGGGTGTCCGGAATGGTGTGGGCATCCGCAAAGGCCACCGCGGACACCTTTTTCCCGGTCTGTGTCCCCTCGTGAAGAGTGGTGACAAGCTGCTGCCCTTTGTCTGTCTGCAAAGCCATCACATGGAGCCAGTACTGGGCGACGAGAGAGCCATCCTCCCTGCGGGTCAGGGCGAGCGCATACCACCACTCTCCCACATGGTTATAGGTGATCGCAAGGGAATACGCGGTTCCGTTTTCCTCGGACACCGTGCTCTGCCACTTGTTGTCCGCCGCTTCCTCCGGCATCGGATACCCGTTGTTCTCCGGCACCAGGGACAGGACATAGCTCCTTTTCGGATCCAGTCCATCCTGATCGAAGGTTACGTTCACCGGAAGGCGCATGGTCAGCGGCAGCTTGGAGGACTCCGCTGCCCGTACCGGCAGGACCGCAAGGCACAGGGCAAGGAGCAGGGCGAGCAGGCTTGTCAGCCTGCAATATATTGTTCTCTGTAATCGGTTCATTCGCGTCTCCCTCCTCCGGGAACATTCTTCCTGTCTCTCAATTTG
>ONMH01000202.1:0-3448 GCA_900318875.1 uncultured Lachnospiraceae bacterium
TCGATCTCCAGGTAGTTTGCGTTGGACATGAGAAGGTTCATCTGCCCCGGGAAGGCTGCCTCCAGGTCGTTTACAAACGGCGGAATCTTCCCCCTGGGATCCTCCAGGTCGATCACGAGGCACTTGCAGGGCTCCTCCGAGAGTACGACCTCCGGGTGCTCCCCCACAAGGGCATTCTCCCGCACCGGCATCTTCACGTACCGGGTGTAGTAGGCGGTCTCTTTCCCGGCCTCCTCTGTGACAATCGCGTCCCCGTCATACGTCTGGATGTAGAGGCCGTGCTTTTTGGCAAGTGCAAAGGCTGTCTTTACCATTTCAAAGGAGAGCGTTTCCCGGAAGAAGGTCTCCTCCCTGTCGCAGTCGTATAGCTCCGCTCCGTTGTACCCGGACAAAAACATGTGGGGATAGGAGAGAGGACAAAGAGGTTCCCCCGGTCATAGACGAAGGAGTCCAGCGCCTCTCTCGTTGCCGGGGAAATATCCTTCTTTGAGGTCCCGAGGGTCCCGTCAAAGTCGCAGAAAAAGATCTTTGTGGTTTCATCCGGAATTCCGTGCTTTGCCCGCTTAATTCCCGCAAGGAGGGAATAGGGGACAAAAAGATGCCCGTAGCCCGTGCCAAGCTCAAGGCCCGGCTTGTTGGTCCCGTGAAAGTCAGAGCCGCCGGAGGGGAGAAGATCGTACTTTTTGGCAAATGCCATGGCTTTTTCCGTCTCCTCCGGGCTGTGCTTGCAGTAATAGACCTCGATCCCCATAAGGCCCACCGCCTTCAGGCGCTGCAGCAGAAGATCGAGTCCCTCATCCCCTAAGTGATACTCAAAGGGATGGGCGAGAATCGGAATGCCGCCGAACCTTCGAAGGAAGGACACCGCCTTCTCCGGGGAGATCTTCTCCCTGGGGATGAAGTAGGGGCAGGTGTCCCCGATGAGGTGAGAAAAGGCATAGTCGATAGAGGAGATATAGTGGGTGTCATAGAGGTAGCGGGCGATGTTGGCCCTCGTGATGACAGCCCCCGGGTTTGCGGCCTCCACCGCCTCATAGGAGATCGGAATCCCATCCGCCGCCATCTTTGCGCACATCTTCTGATTCCGGCGGACCCGCTCCTGCGTAAACTCGTTCACGGCGCTTTGAAAGTCCGGGTCCTCATAATCGTAGTACAGCCCCACGATGTGGACATCCTTCCCCTCGTACTCCGTGGAGAGCTCAATCCCCGGGATGACTTCCACCCCGGTATCCCTGGCGGCATCTATGGATGCATGTCAGGGCAAAGGCGGCAAGGCCCTTCTCCTTTGCCATGGAAACAAGCTGTGTCGGGGTAAAGGTCCCGTCAGACCTTGTCGAGTGGACGTGCAGGTCCACGGGCATGGTATAGAGGGGATCCGAAAATGCGGCTGCATCTCTCATAAGCGCTCCTTTCTCAGAAAAAAAGTACTCCGCTGCCGGAAGGGCAGGGGAGTACCAATGGGATGATTCCAGACTCACGAATCCTGTGCGTCCTCTTCCTCGTCCGCAGACAGATCCGCCACGTAGACCGTGCGCTTTCTTGCATCCTGATCTGCCTCGAGGTAGTCGTCGTAGGTGGACTCCTTGTCGATGATGTGCCCGTCCGGCAGGATCTCGATGATGCGGTTTGCGGTGGTCTGCACGACCTGATGGTCGCGGCAGGCGATGAGCTCCACGCCCGGGAACTTAATCATGCCGTCGTTTAAGGCGGAGATGGACTCCATGTCCAGGTGGTTTGTCGGCTCATCGAAGATCAGGCAGTTGGCGCCGGAGATCATCATGGAGGAGAGCTGGCAGCGCACCTTCTCACCGCCGGAGAGGATGCGGACCTTCTTGACGCCGTCCTCGCCGGGGAAGAGCATTCTGCCGAGGAACCCTCTGACGTAGGTGGCATCCTTGATCTGGCTGTACTTCGTGAGCCACTGGGTGATGTCCTCGTCCGTGTCAAAGAGCTCGGTGTTGTCCTTCTTAAAATAGGCCTGGCTCGTCGTCACGCCCCACTTGTAGGTTCCCTCATCCGGCTCCATGTTGCCCATGAGGATCTCGAACAGGGCGGTCTTTGCCTGCTCCTGGGAGCCGACAAAGGCGATCTTGTCGTCGTGCTTCATGACGAAGGAGACATCGTTCAGCACCTTGACGCCATTGATGGTCTTGGAGATGTGATCGACCGTCAGGACCTCGTTTCCGATCTCGCGGTCCGGGCGGAAGTCGATGTAGGGGTACTTTCTCGAGGAGGGCTTGATCTCATCGAGCTCGATCTTCTCCAGAGCCCGCTTTCTCGAGGTCGCCTGCTTGGACTTGGAGGCGTTTGCCGCGAAGCGGGAGATGAACTCCTTGAGTTCCTTGATCTTCTCCTCCTTCTTCTTGTTCGCCTCCTTCATCTGCCGGATCATCAGCTGGGAGGACTCGTACCAGAAGTCGTAGTTGCCGGCGTACAGCGTGATCTTGCCGTAGTCGATGTCCGCGATATAGGTGCAGACTTTATTCAGGAAGTACCGGTCGTGGGAGACCACGATGACCGTGTTCGGGAAGTTGATGAGGAACTCCTCGAGCCATGCGATCGCATCCAGGTCCAGGTGGTTTGTCGGCTCATCGAGGAGCAGGATGTCCGGGTTTCCGAACAGGGCCCTCGCAAGGAGAACCTTCACCTTCTGGGCGCCGTTGAGTTCGCTCATCAGCTTGTAGTGGTACTCATCCTCCACGCCGAGGCCGTTTAAGAGGGACTCCGCGTCGGACTCGGATTCATACCCGCCGAGCTCCGCGTACTCGCTCTCGAGCTCTGCGGCCCTGATGCCGTCCTCATCGGAGAAGTCCGGCTTTGCGTAGAGCGCATCCTTCTCCTTGCCGATCTCATAGAGGTGCTCGTTTCCCTGAATGACCGTGTCGAGCACCACCTGGTCGTTGTACTTCTCCTGGTCCTGCTCCAGGAACGAGAGGCGCTGGCCCGGGGTCATGGAGATGGTTCCGTTTGTGGTATCGAGCTGTCCGGAGAGGATCTTCAAAAACGTGGACTTGCCCGCACCGTTGGCACCGATGATGCCGTAGCAGTTTCCCTCCGTGAACTTGATGTTGACATCCTCAAAGAGTGCCTTCTTGCCGACTCTGTAGGTGACGCCGTTCGCCTGAATCATACTTTTACTCCAATCAAAAATAAAAAATCTTCCTTAAGTTATGCGATCATTCCGCGTATCCTCAAGGAATGATAACAGAAAATTCCAATTTCGCAAGGATGGAAATCCGGTGTCCGCAAAGCTCTCCCGAAGGCACCGGATCCCTCTTCCTGTGCCTGTTTGGATTACAGTTCAGGCCTGTGCCTGTTTTGCCCACCTATTGCAAAGTGTTTACCCAATCTTTTCCCATCTCTGCTACAATCCCGGGTGGTAAATTGTGGTCCTTCATACCTCAATTGTTTGTTCCCCTCCGGGCAGCAATCTGCCCCTCCGCAGGAG
>ONMH01000202.1:3496-6975 GCA_900318875.1 uncultured Lachnospiraceae bacterium
CCTGTCGACATTCTGCATAGCAAACCTTCAGGAAGCATGGTAAACTATTTCCGGAGAAATCGGAGAAGAAAGCCATATGATCACTGCAATTGTCATCATTGCTGCACTCCTTCTGCTCTACCTGTACTGCATCATGCCGAGGATATTCCACAGGCCCGACATGACGCCCTTACAGGAACGATACTTTGCACACCGTGGGCTCCACGATGAGGCGCTTGGCATCCCGGAGAACTCCCTCCCCGCCTTCCAGCGGGCCGTGGACCGGGGCTTTGGCATCGAGTTCGACCTGCACCTGTCAAAGGACGGCATCCCCGTCGTGTTCCACGACTTCCACTTAAAGCGGATGACAGGGCAGGAGGGCGATGTGGAGGACTACACGCTGGCAGAGCTCAGGACCTTCCGCCTTGCGGGGACCAAGGAGCAGATCCCAACTCTGGAAGAAGTGCTGCAGCTCGTCAACGGAAGGGTGCCGCTCCTTGTCGAGTACAAGACGGAGACCTTAAACATCCGGGTCTGCCCGGTGTCGGAGGAGCAGCTCTCGAAGTATCACGGCACCTACTGCGTCGAGAGCTTCAATCCGTTCGCGATGCGCTGGTACAAGAAACACCGCCCGGACATCTGCCGCGGACAGCTCGCCGACAAGTTGCTGCACTACCAGGAGTTCCGAAAGCCAAAACTCTTTCTCGGCGCTCTCTGCCTGCAGGGCATGGTGACGAACGTCTTCTCAAGGCCGGACTTTATCGCCTTTGACATCAAATTTAAAAATCTCTCCCGATTTCTCAACCGGAGGCTTTTTCACTCCGTGTCCGCAGGCTGGACCGTAAAGAGCAGGGAAGAGCTCTTGCGCGCAAGGCACTCCTACGACGTCTTCATCTTTGAGGACTTTGTCCCGGACCGGAATGCCTCTTAACTCTGTGTCCACACCGGTACCTCAGGGAATACCGGATGGAAATACATAAGGTGACTGCCCGGACAGGAAACCCGCGCGGTCAAAGGAGGAAAAGGAATGAACAAAAGAGTGTACAAGTTTGAGGAGGGCAATGCGGGGATGCGTGCCCTCCTCGGCGGCAAGGGCGCAAACCTGGCCGAGATGACGAACCTGGGCATGCCCGTCCCGCCCGGATTCACGATCTCCACAGAGGCCTGCACCGACTACTACAACGACGGCAAGGACATCAACGAGGACACCAAGAAGCAGATCTTCGATGCCCTCGCATGGCTTGAGGGTGTCCGCGGCAAGAAGTTCGGCGATGAGAATGATCCGCTCCTCGTCTCCGTCCGCTCCGGTGCGCCGGTCTCCATGCCCGGCATGATGGACACGATTCTGAACCTGGGTCTCAACGATGTCTCCGTCGTCGGCTTCGCAAAGAAGACCGGAAACCCGAGATTCGCCTATGACTCCTACCGCAGATTCATCCAGATGTTCTCCGAGCTGCAGGCAGAGGATCTTCAGAACGTCATCGCGCGCTACAAGGAGCTCTACAAGAAGCAGCAGGGCGAGGACTTCCCGCAGGATCCGAAGGTTCAGCTGATGGAGGCCATCAAGGCCGTCTTCCGCTCCTGGGACAACCCCAGAGCCAACACCTACAGAAGGATGTACGACATTCCCTATGAGCTGGGCACTGCCGTCAACGTCCAGTCCATGGTCTTCGGAAACATGGGCAACACCTCCGGCACGGGCGTTGCCTTCACGAGAAACCCCGCAACCGGCGCAAAGGGCATCTTCGGTGAGTACCTGATCAACGCACAGGGCGAGGACGTCGTCGCCGGCATCCGCACGCCGCAGCCGATCACCAAGCTCGCAGAGGACCTTCCGGAGTGCTATGAGGAGTTCATGAAGCTCGCCAAGGGCCTCGAGAACCACTACAAGGACATGCAGGACATGGAGTTCACGATCGAGGACGGTCACCTCTTCTTCCTGCAGACCAGAAATGGCAAGCGCACCGCACAGGCAGCCATCCAGATCGCCTGCGATCTTGTGGATGAGGGCATGATCGACGAGAAGGAGGCTGTCCTTCGCATCGAGCCCCAGTCCCTGGATCAGCTCCTGCACCCCGGCTTTGACCAGGAAAAGTTAAAGCTCGCCAAAGAGATCGGCCAGGCCCTTCCCGCATCTCCGGGAGCTGCTGCAGGACGCGTTTACTTCAACGCGGAGGATGCGGTTGCCGCACATGCAGCCGGCGCAAGAGTCGTCATGGTCCGTCAGGAGACCTCTCCGGAGGACATCGACGGCATGCACGCCGCAGAGGGCATCCTGACCATGAGAGGCGGCATGACCTCCCATGCAGCTGTTGTCGCAAGAGGAATGGGCACCTGCTGCATCTCCGGCTGCGGTGACATGGATGTGCATGAGGATGAGAAGTACTTCACACTCGGCGGCCACACAATCCACGAGGGCGACTACATCTCCCTGGATGGCTCCACCGGCAAGATCTACCTCGGCGATGTCCCGACAGTCGAGGCTTCCATCCCGACAAGTACAGAAGACTTCACGTCCGCACGAATGCAGATACCCCGTCAGACGCCGCCAATGCGGTCCGCCTCGGCGCAGAGGGCATCGGTCTGACCAGAACCGAGCACATGTTCTTCAACCCGGACCGTATCCCGAAGATCCGCAAGATGATCCTCTCCGATACCACCGAGGAGAGAGAAGCTGCCCTGAACGAGCTGATCCCGTTCCAGAAGGGCGACTTCAAGGGCCTGTACAAGGCCATGGAGGGAAGACCGGTCACGATCCGCTTCCTGGATCCGCCGCTGCATGAGTTCGTTCCCAACACCGAGCCCGAGATCGAGGGCATGGCAAAGGAGATGGGCCTGTCCGTCGCAGAAGTCAAGAAGAGATGCGACGACCTCAAGGAGTTCAACCCGATGATGGGCCACAGAGGATGCCGTCTCTCCGTCACCTTCCCGGAGATCGCAAGAATGCAGACCCGTGCCGTCATGGAGGCCGCCATCGAGGTCAACGAGGAGGAGGGCTACCACATCGAGCCCGAGATCATGGTTCCCCTTGTCGGCGATGTCAAGGAGCTGCGCTTCGTCAAGAACACGATCTGCGAGACTGCAGAGAAGGTGAAGAAGGAGAAGAATTCCGACATTAAGTACCACATCGGCACGATGATCGAGATCCCCAGAGCGGCTCTGCTTGCAGATGAGATCGCAGAGGAGGCGGAGTTCTTCAGCTTCGGCACCAATGACCTGACCCAGATGACCTTCGGCTTCTCCAGAGATGATGCCGGCAAGTTCCTTGCGGACTACTACAAGTCCAAGATCTACGAGCAGGATCCGTTTGCACACCTTGACCAGAACGGCGTCGGCCAGCTGATCCAGATCGCCGTGGAGAAGGGCAGAAAGACCAGACCCGACATCCACCTCGGCATCTGCGGCGAGCACGGCGGCGACCCGGCTTCCATCGAGTTCTGCAACCGCGTCGGCCTGACCTATGTCTCCTGCAGCCCGTTCCGTGTCCCGATTGCCCGCCT
>ONMH01000201.1 GCA_900318875.1 uncultured Lachnospiraceae bacterium
GGCATGACGATGCTGGTTGTAACCCACGAGATGGGTTTTGCCCGGGAGGTCTCCAGCCGGGTCGTCTTCATGGACGGGGGACTCGTGGTGGAGGAGGGGGAGCCGAAATCTTTCTTCGCAAATCCAAAGGATCCAAAAACCCGCTCCTTCCTGCGCCTGGCAGAGAGCATCAAGACCTGATCGAATTCAGAAGACACACCAACAGCGAGGAGGTTTGAGTGGTCTGCGGCTGCAGCACTTTCAAACACAGGCAGCGGTGCCGGCGCACCGGGCTGCCGCATTCGGCAAAACCGCATGCGCGGATTTTGCCTCAGAGAGGTACAAAGATGAGAAAAAAGAGCAATTTTGCACCGGTCCTTTTGGGGACTCTGACCGCAGCACTTCTGCTCGCAGGGTGCGGGCGCTCTGCCGGATCCGAAACCGCAAAAGCAGACACCGCCTCTGCCGCTGAGAGCAGCAGCACTTCCGACGATCACCTTGCCAGGATCCAGAATGCCGGCAAGATCACAGTGGGCCTTGAGGGCGACTGGCAGCCCTTCTCCTACCACGACAGCGATGACAACCTGGTGGGATACGACGTGGAGGTCGCAAAGAACATCGCCTCCCACCTCGGTGTGGAGGCGGACCTGGTGGAGGGGCCCTGGGATGGCCTGTTTGCCGGCATGGATTCCGGCCGCTACGACATCGTCGTCAACGGCGTCGACATCACCCCCGATCGGCAGCAGAAGTACGATTTCTCCGATCCTTACGCCTATGATCACACGGTGCTGATCGTGCGGGATGACAACACGGACATCACAAGCTTTGAGGATCTTGCCGGAAAGAAGACGGCAAACTCCATCGGCTCCACCTACCAGGAGATCGGCGAGCAGTACGGCGCCACGGTCAGCGGTGTAGACACCCTGGTGGAGACCCTCCAGATGGTCCAGAACGGGCAGGTGGACGCGACCCTCAACGCCGCCACGTCCTTTGGCGACTATATGAAGGCTAACCCGGATGCTCCGCTGAAGATCGCCGCCACTTCCAAGGAAGCGACCTCCTATGCAATCCCGATGAAGAAGGGAGACGACAATGCCTCGCTCCTTGCCGCCATCAACGAGGCACTCTCCGCGATGCGGGAGGACGGAACCCTCTCTTCCCTCTCTGAGAAGTACTTCGGCGATGATCTTACGGAGAACTCCCAGTCTTCCCAGTGAGAATCCGCATCCCAGAACAGAAAACTCCCTCTCTGGCCGCAGGGCGCGGGCAGAGAGGGAGTTCTTTTTTCTGGGGCAGGGCCAGCCGCCGCGACGCATCGTGCCGGAGAATTCTGCGCCCTGATTCCAGAAGGCCCTGCGGCAGGGATGTGGTAAAGAGGCCTGGGCGCCCTCCTGCCGGCAAAAAGGAGCGCACGGGGACAGCAAAGAGAGTATTGTATGGACAGAGAACAGATTCGGCAGGAACTGCAGCAGCGGGCGGATGCGGGGTATCGCAGCTTTTCGTCCGGCCTTCTTCCGGGGACGAAGGGAATTCTTGGCGTGCGGCTTCCGGATCTCCGGGCCCTGGCAAAGCGGCTTTCCTGCGAAGACGACTGGCGGGAGACCCTCCGAGAACTCTCCGACGATATCTTTGAGGAGCGCATGCTGCAGGGCTTTGTCAGCGAGCGGCTCGAACACATCCGCTGGTTTGTGCGAAAGATCGACAGCTGGTCCCTCTGCGACAGCTTCTACACCAGCCTGAATTTCTTGACGTCCTCCCACGACTGTAGTCGTGGGAGGACGTCAATGTCAATTTGCGGTACCGTGGAACCAATGGAGCAGCACGTTCCTTTGCCCGCGAGATGGAGGAGAGCGGAACGGTAAAGGCGATCCGCGCGGAGGAGGGGAACCTGCGGTAGGAGTACGATCAGTCGCTCGAGGATCCGGAAACCATTCTCCTGATTGACAGCTGGACAGACCAGGCTGCCATTGACGCCCATCATGCCTCCCCATGATGATGCAGACGATCGCACGGCTTCGGAAGAAGTACGACCTGCACAGGTGTGCAGAGCGGTATCTCTCTGTGCAGACGCCGGAGACCGAAAGCCGGTTTCTTCGGAAATGATCTGCTGTTCTCTGCCAGGAGACCGGATCCCTGATTCCGGGCAGCTGAAGGCAGACAAGTCAAGAGCGTTCCAAAAGCCTGAGCAGGATACTTCGCCAGGCGGCACACAGGAAAGCGGCATTCGTATCGGCCTGTCGGACGGTTCCGGCTGGCCGATATTTTTTCAG
>ONMH01000109.1 GCA_900318875.1 uncultured Lachnospiraceae bacterium
CCCGCACCGACTGCCGCCCCCAAAGACCAGCCGACAAGCACACAGATCAGATCCGTCGCGATGCGGAATACGCGGAACGGACATTTCGGAGCGCACTCTGCAAGGGTGATTGCAATTGCGTCGTAGGTGGAAACACCGAGGTCCGCGGTGTAATACATTGCCGAGGCAAAACACAGGATGACAATGCCGATGACAAGCATCACCGCCCGCAGGGGCAGGCTCCTTTCCGGAAATACCCGGAGAATGACCGCCTCACTTTCCTCTGCCACATACCCCAGCAGAAAGAGATTGATCAGCGTGCCAGGGCCGATCTTGCTTCGATTAACAACAGCCATCAGCACCAGCAGTACGCCATTGAGGATGACATACCAGGTTCCGAAGGAGAGCGGCACCAGGTTCCACACCCCATGGGCGAAGCACTGGAACGGATCCAGGCCCAGCTCCGAGTAGGAGAAAAAGCCGACTGCAACTCCCGAGGTCAGAACGCCGAGCACGCACATCCAGATGCGGGTTCTGCGCGGTCTGCCTGTCTGCTCACCCGTTGTCTGTTCTCGTAAAGTGCCATTCATAGGCGCGATAATCTCCCCCCTCATGCGGAAGCGGGATGCCGACTTCCATCAGCGCCGCTCCGGAGAATTCTCTCCCATCCTCTTCCCTCCGGTACCTTGCCTTTTCCGGAAGGCCCGCAAGGCGGATGAACTTGGTCGGTTCATCGCCGAAGTGGAGCTCCGTGCGGACTGCAGAGAGCACAAATGCGCTCTTGTCCTTTGAGGTATAGCTCCAGGCGGTGACGGGATCGGTATAGGGGCTGGAGAGCCTCCGGTAGTCTCCGAAGAAAATCAGGTCCTGAATCTTTCTCCGCTCGCGGATCTGTGCCCGGATCTCTTCTTTTTCCTCCTCCCCCAGCTTTGCCGGATCCAGCTCATAGCCAAAGGTTCCCGCCATGGCGACAATGCCGCGCGTTTCCAGCGGGGTAATTCTTCCGCTCTGCTCGTTCGGGACCTTGGAGACATGCGCGCCCATCGTCTCATTGGGATAGCCAAAGCTCGTTCCATACTGAATCCGAAGCCGGTCCACCGCATCCGTGTTGTCGCTGCACCAGATCTGCCGGGAGTAGGCGAGCATTCCCGCATCGAAGCGCCCGCCGGCGGTCCAAAAGGTCGTAGAGCCCCAGCACGTAGTCATAGAGAACGCTCCCCTGCTCCTTCGCGGCACAGGAGTACACATCGCTGAGCGAGCGGTTGCAGTCCCACTTGAGATAGTCGGGCTCACAGGAATCCAGAGCCTTCGTGATCTGGTCAAAGATGTTGTCAACCACTTCCTTTCTCGAGAAGTCCAGCACCAGCTGGTTTCTGCCGCGCACCGGCATCCTCCCCGGGATCTGCAGGGCGTAGTCCGGATGTGCCCGGTACAGATCGCTGTCCTCCGAGATCATCTCCGGTTCCACCCAGATGCCGAAGGCAAGGCCCATCCCGCGGACCTTCCCCGCAAGCTCTGCAAGGGACATGCCGAGCTTCTTCTCGTTGACGGTCCAGTCTCCGAGACCGCTATTGTCGTCGTCGCGCTTTCCAAACCAGCCATCGTCCACGACCAGAAGGTCGATTCCCAGGTTCTTTGCCTCCCCGGCGAGGTTCAGGAGCTTCTCTCCGTCAAAGTCGAAGTAGCAGCCCTCCCAGCTGTTGAGGAGGATCGGTGTGACCCTGTGCTGATAGGGTCCCCGCATCACATGGTCACGGATACCATCCGCGAGGCGGATGGAGAGCTCTCCCAGTCCGTCACCGCTATAGCACAGAATGGCCTCCGGGGCAGTGAAGCACTCTCCCTTCTTCAGGGGATAGCGGAAGGCATAGTCCGCGACGCCCATCTGGAAACGGGTGCTCTGGAACGGATCCATCGCTGCCACCGCCATGTTTCCACCGCTGTACATCATCTGCACCGCGATGCAGGAACCTGCGGTCTCCGTGGTGTCCGGATCTGCCAGGATGCAGAGCGGATTGAACTGATGGGACGAGGTGCCGCGCCGGCTCATCAGTGTCTGCTCGGTATGGGTGATGGGGTTTCGCTGGAAGCTGCGCTCCAGTCCCTGATAGCCGTAGAAGCTGATAAGATCCCGTTTTCCTGTCACAAAGTCCAGGTTCACGCTCAGCGCCCGGTTCAGGTAGAGGGTCTTTTCTCCCAGGTTGGTGATTCTGACACTGCGGGTGAGGATGTCGGACTCGGGGAGCACCCCATAGAAGAGCTCTGCCCGGACCGGGACTGCCGGATCCTCCAGAGTGATCACCAGGGTCATAGCCTCTTCATTCCCAGCATACACGGTCGGGAGACCCGGAAGCTCATACTTTCCCTCCCGGATCGTGTGGGAGACGTAGCGAAGATCGCAGCCAATCCGTCCATCCTCTGTCTCCAGCATCAGTGCCGTGGATCGAAAATCACCGGTCCCCTGCGACGGATACTCCTGGGGCAGGCACGCCAGGGAGTAGGTGCGGTCTGTCTTCACATCCCCCGGATTCGGACAGAACCCCCGGTCCCGGAACGTGAGCACGTAGTCCATTTCTCCCTCTGTGCGTCTTCCGTAGTACAGGTGCAGCAGACGGTCATGGACATCCGCCTGCATCTGATAGGTGCTGTGCCTGGTGTGCAATGAAAAAATACGCTTGCTGCTGTCATACTGGATTGCCATAGCTGTCTTGTCTCCTTGTAAAAAGGCCGCAGCAGGAAGAAGGGATGCATTCTGCGCACTGCCTTCCAGCTTCCTCTGCGGTCCGTCTTATTTCTGTTTTGTGCTGTCTGTCAAAGCTTGCCGCCAGAAGTTGCGATGCCCTCAACGAACTGCTTCTGGAAGATCACGTAGATGATCACCATGGGCAGGATCGCGAGAACTGCCGCCGCCATCATGGAGGGATAGTCATTGCTGTACTGTCCCTGCATCTTGGCAAGTGCTGCAGAGAGGGTAGTGGCCTCTGCATTCGGTGCGGCGATCATGGGCCACATCAGATCCTTAAAGGCAAACACGGCGGTAAAGATGCCAAGCGACACCATCGAGGAGCGCGTCAGCGGCATCATGATGTAGAGGAAGCGCTGTCCCACGTTGCAGCCGTCAATGGTTGCCGCCTCTTCCAGATCCTTTGGCAGGCCCTCATATCCCACCTTCAGCAGGTAGGTTCCGAAGGCCGTGACCAGGCCCGGGAAGACCAGGCCGAACATGGTGTTGATGGCGCCGAGCTTGGAGACCATGGTGTACTGCGGAATGATGAAGATCTGCGCAGGAACCATCATCTGCACCAGGACAAGGGAGAAGAGGATATTCTTGCCCGGGAAGTTCAGCCGCCCGAATGCGTAACCCGCCATCGTCGCTGTGAGGCAGGCGCACACCACGCGGAAGAAGATCAGAAGAAGCGTGTTCTTGTACAGGATCAGGAAGTTGTAGCTCTTCCATACAGTGCCGAAGTTCTCCCAGTGCCAGCCGTTGTGTGGCAGGATATAGAACGGATTGACGCTGATGGCCTCCTGATTGGTCTTCAGTGCGGTCAGGATCATCCAGGCAAAGGGGACGATCATGATGATCGACATGACAATGAGCACGATGTGTATTACAGCGGTGCCAGCCGCCTTTTTCGCTTTGTAACTTTCCATTTCAGCCCCCTGGGATCCTTACGGATGATAGACAAACTTCTTCTCGATCTTCTGCAGGAAGAACGTGATCAGCATGATAAACAGCACCAGGATCACGACGATGGTAGCACCGGCTCCCTTGTTGTTCTCCGTGAAGGAGTAAGTATAGAAGAGATACACGATCGACTGGGTCTTGGAGAGTGCGACATTGGTCTTGTCCATGACCATGAACATCAGGTCGAAGACCGTCAGGGCACCGATGATGCCGGTCTGCAGGATGAAAAAGGTAGTGGGAGAGAGCAGCGGCCAGGTGATGTTCCAGAACTGCTCCCAGCCGTTTGCCCCGTCAATCAGAGCCGCCTCATAGTAGTCATGCGGGATCTCCTGCAGTCCTCCGATGAAGAGGACCATGTTGTAGCCGATGGCGGACCAGATGCCGATGATCGCGATCGAGAGCCAGGCGATGTTCGGATCGGAAATCCATGCCGTTTTGGTATGAAAGAGGTTGTTCAGAAGGCCGAACTGCTGGTTGTAAATCCACTTCCAGACCATTGCCACCGCCGCAGGGGCGCAGACCATGGGAAGGAAGAAGATCGTGCGGTATACAGAGCGCCCCTTGAGCTTGCGGTTCAGCAGCACTGCCAGAAGCATCGCGATGGCGATGGAGAACGGAACCTGCACCAGGGTGTACTTGATGGTGTTCCACAGGGACTGCCACATCTCCGCTGAGGCAGTTCCCGTCACCATGTTCTGATAGTTTTTCAGTCCGATGAAGATATTGCCCTTTCCGAAGTCTCCCGTCTTGCAGAAGCTCTGCCAGATTGTCTGGAATACCGGAATGAAGTTCAGAATGATCAGTCCGATGATGGTCGGTGCGACAAAGGCCAGGCCCCAGATCGCCTCACTCCTTGCTCTGGGCGTCATTTTCGTTTTTGTCTTGGTATTGGCCACGATTTGCCCCCTTTTGAAAAGCCGGCGGCGATGGCTTTCTGCCGCCGGCCAAATATCAGTGCTGTCAGGAATCAGGTGTTACTCTGCTGCAATGGCATCCTCAATGATCTTCTGTGCATTGTCGCAGGCTGTGGACATCTTGTCCGGATCAGAGGGATCCTGCCAGGCATCCAGGAAGCATCCCTGCTGCTGAATGGCATCTTCCCAGACCGTGGTTTTTCTGGTGTAGGGGCGGAAGTACAGGGTTCCGTCATCCTCGATCTTGGTGAACGCGGACAGATCCATGCCGTCGAATGCAGAAGTAAAGGCATCAGACATGCCCTTGTAAGCTGCCATGGTCACGCCCAGCTCTGCCTGCTTCTTCTGTCCCTCCTCGGAGGCGAAGTAGGAGATCAGGCTGTAGGCCTCATCCGGGTGCTCGGTATTGGCCGCGATTGCCCAGCCAAGGCCGTTGTAGCAGGACTGTCTCTCCCCCGCATCACAGCTTCCATTGCCGTTGACATCCGCATAGGGAAGTACTGCCCACTTGTAGTTCTCGTGGCCCTCTGCGCTGTAGAAGGAGTTGACCATCCAGGATCCCTGTGTGATCATGCCGACCACGTTGGACTGGAACAGGGAATCGGTTCCGGACTCCGCAACCATGGTCTGCGGAACGGCCGTGGTCAGAATCTTGCGGACCATCTCCATGCCGGCCTTGCTCGCATCGCTTCCGATGGTCGTTCCCTTGTGGTCATCCGTGATCACCTGTCCGCCATAGTCATAGATGAAGTTGTACCAGCCATCCTGGTTGTTGGAGGTGTTCATCGCGTAGCCGTAGACACCGTCCGCCTTTCCGGCGTCCGTAATCGCCTTGGAGGCATTGTAGACATCCTCCCAGGTCCAGTCATCGGTGGGCGTGTCCACGCCGTACTTGTCGAAGATCGCCTGGTTGTACAGAAGGGCGATGGTGTCGTGATCCTTGGGCAGTGCGTACTGATGTCCGTTGGCGGAGTAGAGGGAGACGATGCCGTCATAGTAGTTGGACAGATCGATGGCATCATCCTTTGCGATGTAGTCATCCAGGTTCAGGAGCATGTCGTTCTCCATGTACATCTGCGCGGTATTGGAGTGCATCCAGAACACATCCGGCATCTGTCCGCCGGAGGCACCTGCTTCCAGGAGGGTCCAGTACTGATCCCAGGTGATGACGTTGATCTTGACAGGAACGCCAGAGGTCTTGGTCCACTCGTCTGCGATCTGCTGCAGGCCGTCGAGCTGATTGTTGTCCCAGATATCCACCTGAAGTGCGGATCCATCGGAGGCAGAAGCGGTCTCGGTACCAGCTTCTGCCGCACCGGTGGTTGCCGCGCTGCCTGCGCCCGTGCTTCCCGATCCGGAGGAGCTGCCGCAGCCCGCAAGGAGCGCTGCCCCCATCACCGTCATCAACAGAACAGATAATGCCTTCTTTTTCATTTTTCCTCCTTGAGTTGACATTTTTCTTGGTTTTCCGACAGGAAATATATAAGACAGAGCCGGCAAAGTTTTGTCGCTCTTTTTCCTGTCCCCCCAGCGACTGATGAAATTGTATGTCCATTTCGCCCAGTTTTACAGTGAGGAAAGGAACTTATTTTTGTCAATTTGTATATGTCCCGTTGTAATCCGATATGGCAAAATCGATATGGTCTTATCGCAACAAATATGGTAAATTGTAATCAACCGGACTGTGGAAGATCGGTTTCATTCTGCCGCCTTGCATGGGAGATATCATGAAGCGCAAGCCATATTCCGAAGAGGAAGAGAATCGACTCAAAGAACTGAAGAAGGCCAGATTTACGGATGATGAGAGGTATCGCTGCCTCGAAAACCTGACAGAGACCAGTCAGGAGCTGTCCCTGATCCACTGCGGAAGGGAGTGCTGTTCTCCGCTGCACATCTGGCAGGGCATCCGTGCCGAGTACATCATCCACTTTGTCATCCAGGGAAAGGGGGTCTTTACCACCGGTGGGCACACGTATGCGCTCACAGGCGGGCAGATGTTCCTGATCCGGCCGGATGAGAAGATCATCTATATTGCAGATGAATACGAGCCCTGGGAGTATGCCTGGATCGGCATCCGGGGAACGCAGGTCCCCCACCTTCTCTCCTCCTGCGGGTTCCGCACCGGCATCGACGTCCTGGACGCCCCGGAACTTGCCCCGATCCTCTCGGACATCAAGGAGATCCTGGACCATCATGCACTGACAGAGGCCAATTCGCTGCTGCGCAAGTCCTGCCTGCTCCACCTTCTCGCGGTCCTCGTCCAGTACCGGAGGCAGCAGATTCCTGCGGCCGCGGCACAGGAAAAGTCCCCCAGTACCCGGACCTATGTCACCGATGCCATCTCCTACATCAAGTCCCACTATGAGGATCCGATCAGTGTCAGCGGCATCGCAGATGTGCTCGGCATCAGCCGGGCCTATCTGAACAAGGCCTTCCAGCAGGAACTGGGCATGTCCGTGCAGCGCTTTCTGATTGATTACCGCATGCACTGTGCCGCCAATCTCCTGTACAACAGCGCCATGAACATCCAGCAGATCAGCGAGGCCGTCGGATACGAGGACCAGATGACATTCTCCAAGGCCTTCAAGAAGAAGTTCGGCGTGAGCCCTTCCAGCTATCGGAAGCCCTCCCACCCCCTCCCGGTCTATCACGAAAAACAGCCCAGCCCGCCCTTTTGA
>ONMH01000093.1 GCA_900318875.1 uncultured Lachnospiraceae bacterium
GAAGAGATTTGCAGCGATCATGGCAGCGAGTGCAATGACAGCAGCCGCACTTGCAGGATGCGGGAGCTCCAGCTCCTCGGGCACCGCCGCTTCCTCTGCAGCAGAGACCACAACTGCGGCAGAAACCGCAGCAGCCGCAGAGACCTCCACGGAAGCGGCGGCCGCCGCTGCAGATGCTTCTTCCGTCCAGGGCGCCCTCGAAGACGTGGAACTCTCCATCGGCACCTCCGGAACCTACGCTCCCTTCTCCTACTTTGCAGAGGACGGCACCACCCTCCAGGGTTATGACATCGGCATGCTCGATGCCCTGCAGCAGGTCCTGGGTTTTACCGTCAAGGGCGGCAGCTATCAGGACATGGACTATGGCCCGCTTGGCACATCCTTAAGCCAGGGAACCCTCGATGTCGGCGCGGCTGCTCTGTGCGCAACGGATGAGCGCAAGAAGAGCATGAACTTCACGGAGACCTACTACGATGCCGGCATTGTCGTCTGTGTGGCAGAGGACAACGACACGATCACCAGCGTGGATGACCTCACCTCCGGCGACTACACCGTCGCCCTGCAGACCGGCACCATCGCCTACGAGTACGGCGTCGCCAACCTTCCTGAGAGCTGCATCCAGGCCTATGACTCCCAGGCCCTTGCCTACAAGGCCGTTGAGGATGGCCAGGCGGATGCCACGATCTACGACCTGCCCGGCACCAACTACTCGATCAAGACCGGCCAGATCCACTTAAAGACCGTCGGCGATGAGTTCTATACCGGCCAGGCACCCTACGCCATCGCCCTCTCCTTCGACATCTGCGAGAAGTATCCGGAGATCATCGATGACTTCAACGCCGCGATCGACTCCCTGCGCGACAACGGCACGCTGGATCAGCTGAACGAGCAGTGGTGCCAGTAAGCAGAAAAGCAAAGAACAAAGGGAAGAGCCCGTACCGGCGAGACTTCGCACCATGCGCGGGCTCTTTCTCTGTTCCATCAGGTGAATCAGGCAAAGGAGAGAAGCCATGTCAGCAGAACTCATCCAATCCTTCGTGCCGATGCTCCTTCGGGGACTGCGCGTCACCATGCAGATCGCCGTCACCGGCATTCTCCTGGGCTTTGTCCTGGGGTCCCTCTCAGGGTATGCACTGCAGAGTAAAAACAAGGTGGCAAGGACCATCGCAAATGTCTACGTCTGGATCATCCGCGGCACTCCCATCGTGGTCCAGGCCCTGTATGTCTACTTCGTTGTGCCGGCCCTCATCACGCTGGTGCGGGGCTCCCGCTACACCATGGCGAGCACTCTTGCGGGCACAATCGTCATCACCCTCAATGCCGGTGCCTTCATCTCCTCGATCGTCAAGGGCGCCCTTGAGAGCATTGACATCGGACAGAAAGAGGCAGGAAGGGCGCTTGGCCTTACGGAGACGCAGATTCTGTGGCATATCGTGATCCCGCCTGCGTTCAAGTCCATGATCCCCGCCCTGTTCAACCAGTTCATCATCTCCGTCAAGGACACCGCCCTGCTGTCCATGATCTCGGTGAACGAGATCACCAGGCAGACGCAGAACTACGTGTCCCGCACGTACAACACGATCCCGGCCTACACAATCTGCGCGCTGTTCTACCTGCTCCTTCTCTCCATCCTGATGGTGCTGCAGAAGGTGGTGGAGAGCCGCATCCAGAAATCCTGATTATTAAATAGGTAAGGAGAGATTATCATGACTGACGGCGTATTGCTGGAATCGGTCCACTTAAAGAAGTCCTTTGACGACCTGGAGGTGCTCCGGGACATCAACGTAAAAGTCCAAAGCGGCGAGGTTGTGTGCATCATCGGCCCCTCCGGATCCGGAAAGAGCACGTTCCTTCGCTGTATCAACCAGCTGGAGACCCCGACCGGCGGTCAGGTTCTCTACAAGGGGCAGGACATGTGCGAGAAAGGCGCGGATATTAGGGCATTCCGGGAGAAGGTCGGAATGGTGTTCCAGCGCTTCAACCTGTTTCCGATGAAGACGGTCCTTGCCAACGTGACCATGGCACCGGTCCTGACAAAGCACAAGTCCAGGGAAGAGGCGGAGGAGCTCGGCATGGAGCTTCTTCGAAAGGTCGGCCTTGAGAGCAAGGCAAAGGCAAAGCCCGCCATGCTCTCCGGCGGCCAGCAGCAGCGCGTTGCGATCGCAAGAGCCCTCGCCATGGAGCCGGAGGCCCTTCTGTTTGATGAGCCAACCTCGGCCCTCGATCCGGAACTTGTGGGCGAAGTGCTGAACGTCATGCGGGACCTTGCCCGGGACGGCATGACCATGGTGGTTGTGACCCACGAGATGGCCTTTGCGAGGGATGTCGCAGACCGTGTCATCTTCATGGCAGACGGCTACATCGTGGAGCAGGGCACCCCGGAAGAGGTGTTCGGAAATCCCAGGGAAGAGAGAACCAGGGCATTCCTGTCCCGGTTCCGGGAGGGATAAAAATGAAGAAGTTTGTGATCACCATCAACCGCAATTTCGGCAGCCTCGGCCGCCCGATTGCAAAGCGGCTCTCGGAGCTCTTAAACGTGGAGTACTACGACCGCGACATCGTGGAGGCTGCGGCAAAGAAGATGAATCTCCCGGTCTCTGTCATCAGCCGCATCGAGGAGAAGCGCTCCGGGTTCTTCTCCATGCTCTTTCCCCTGGGCAATGACAGCCCGGAGCACCAGCGGGCGGTCTTTGAGGCCCAGTCAGAGATCATAAGGGACATCGCAGCGAAGGAGTCCTGTATCATCGTCGGCCGCTGCGCCGACTATGTCCTGAAGGACGAGGTGGATGCGATGCACGTCTATATCTATGCGCCCTATGCGGACCGGCTCGCGAACTGCGTCGAGTCCCTCGGCATGAAGAAGGACGAGGCAAAGCGCATGATCGCCGGCGTCGACAAGGCAAGGGATGCCTATCACCGCTACTTTGCGGGATACCCCGCAGATGATCCGGACCATAATCACTTCATCATCAACAGCGCCCTGCTCGAGGTGGAGGGCACGGCCCAGGCGCTTGCCGCCATCACGAGGGTGAAGTTTGGGGAGCCGGGTGAGGGACCGGAGAAGAAGGAAGCGGCAAAAGGCTGAACAGCATTCCGGAGGACAAAGCGGTGAACAGACCGTCAGTCGGAAAATATGAGTATGCGCTAAAGACCATCGACAGTCACACCGAGGGCGAGTCGACGAGGATCATCTATGACGGCTTTCCGGACCTGCCCGGAGAGACCATGATGGACAAGAAGAAGTACCTGATGGAGCACTACGATAAACTGCGCTGCGCGCTGATGCTCGAGCCCCGCGGGCACAGGGACATGTTCGGGGCGGTGCTGACGCAGCCCGTGCACGGGGAGGCCGATACCGGCGTCATCTTTCTCGACAGCGGCGGTTGCCTGAACATGTGCGGCCACGGCAGCATCGGCACAGCCTCCATGCTGGTTGAGACCCACATGGTGCCGGTCACAGAGCCCTATACCACAGTTGTCCTGGATGCCCCCTCCGGGGTCATCCGTACCAGGGTGAAGGTGGAGGACGGTCACGCCGTGGAAGCGAGCATTGTGAACGTCCCCGCCTTTCTCTATAAGGAAAACCTCGAGATCGAGATCCCAGGCTATGGCAGGATCCCCTGCGACATCTCGTTTGGCGGGTCCTTCTTTGCCCTCGTCAACGCGGACGCCATCGGCCTCTCCCTGGAGATCGGCAACATCGAGGAGATCACGGACCTTGGCATGAAGATCCGGGAGAAGATCAACGACACCGTGGAGATCCGCCACCCCTACCTCGACATCACGACGGTGGACCTGGTGGAGTTCTACGGGAAGACAAAAACGCCCGGCGCGGACATGAAGAACTGCGTCATCTTCGGCAATGCCCAGGCGGACCGCTCCCCCTGCGGAACCGGGACCTCGGCAAAGCTTGCCGCCCTGTACGCAAAGGGAAAGATGCAAGTCGGCGGGAAGTTTGTCTACGAGAGCATCACCGGCTCCCTCTTTACCGGAGAGATCCTGCAGGAGGTGGATGTGGGCGGCAGAAAGGGCGTCATCCCGAGAATCACCGGGAGCGCCCACATCACCGGCATGAACGACTGGATCATCGACGAGCGGGATGCGCTGCGCTACGGGTTCCTCCTCGGCAGCGCGGGAGAGAGCACGGAGGACGAGGCCTCCGAGCGGGAGAAGATCGTGGACGCAGCCTGGGAGCTGTTCCGGGAGAAGGGATACGAGACGACCTCCTCGGAGGACATCGCAGAGCGGGCCGGCGTCTCCCTCACCGTCTTCCGCCGGTATTTTCACCACAAGGAGGACCTGTCCCACACCCTCGGAGAGCTCTTTGACCGGCAGTACTCGCAGCTTCTCGTCTCGATGGATGGGAGTCTGTCCGCCTCGGAGAAGCTCCTTCAGCTCAACCAGGAGATGTTCCGCATGATCGAGGAAAAGGTGCCCTTCCACCTGGTGTCCCATGTCTACGTGGGCATGCAGCCCAGGGAGCAGGATGTCCTCAACGAGAAGCGATTCTACTACCGCCTGATCCCGAGCCTCTTCGAGGCGGGAATCCGGAGCGGGGAGTTCCCCGCGATCACAGACGCGGAGGAGGCCGCAAAGACATACGAGACCCTGGAGCGGGGTCTGATCTACGACTGGTGCGTGCGGGACGGGAAGGATTCCCTGACCGAGTGCGGCAGCAGGATCATCCGCCTTTATCTCCAGGACATGCAGGCAAAAACGATCCGGGAGGACGAAATCATCCGGCACAGGTGACGGATATCCGCCTCCCGTCTTTTGGAAAAGTACCATGCGGATTTTTCATGACCTTCATGTGATTTCGGCGTTTTACAAATCCGTGAAACATCCGTATCATGTGGTCATCCGATGAGGGAAGGGAACTTCCCCAGGGAGTGAAGCGAAACAAAGAACTGAATAGCGCTTGTTGCAAGGAGTTGAACAATGAAGAAACAGTTTCAATTTCCTCTGAAGCAGGGTATTGGAGCACCAGCTGTCCCGTCCGTCGTCAAGGGTGACGACGTTGTACGAGGACAGCTGATTGCGTATCCGGAGGAAGGAAAGCTCGGGACCGCGATCTACGCAAGCGTATCCGGTACCGTGACGGAGGTGACGGACACCGCCATAACGGTTGAGGCGGCGGAAAAGCAGGAAAAGACCTATGTTCCCCTTCAGGGAGACGATCCGCTGGATCTCATCAAAAAATCCGGCCTTGTGGGCCTTGGCGGTGCGGGTTTCCCCGTCTACGCAAAGCTCGCAAAGCCCTTTGCAGAGGGCGGGACGGTGATCGTCAACGCTGCCGAGTGCGAGCCGATCCTCTCCCACAACATCGATGCGATCGAGCACCATCCGGAGGACCTGATCCGCGGCCTTACGATTGAGATGGAGGTCACAAACGCGGCAGAGGGCGTCATCGCCATCAAGAAAAAGCATGAGAAGGCGGTGAAGGTCCTCCAGGAGGCACTGGAGGAGAGAAATGGCGGAAAGCCGATCAGACTCCACCTCCTCCGGGACATGTACCCGATGGGAGAGGAGAGAGCGATCGTGCGGGAGGTCCTGGGACAGCTCCTTCCCGTCACGGCACTGCCGCTCGAGGCAGGCGCCATCGTCTCCAACGCGGAGACCGTGATGCGGGTGCACGAGGCAGTGGATCTCAAAAAGCCCCTCATCGACAAGGATCTGACGATCGCCGGGAAGCTTGCGGGAAACGAGAACCTGATCCAGATCTTCCACGACGTGCCGATCGGCATGCAGGCAGGGGATGCATTCGAGATGGCGGGAGGCCTTGCGGACTCCTATGGCGAGCTCATCATGGGCGGACCCTTCACCGGAAAGCGAACAGAACGCACCGCCCCGATCGTGAAGACAACTGGCGGCCTGATTGCAGCCGAGTGCTTCCCGAAGGGACCCGAGAAGATCGGACTTCTCGTCTGTGCCTGCGGCGCCGACGAGGCGAGAATGCGGCAGATCGCAGAAAGCATGGGCTCCGAGGTGGTTGGCGTCCAGTTCTGCAGGCAGGCAAAGGAAGTCAAAAACGCGAGAAAGTGCGAGAACCCGGGCAAGTGTCCCGGACAGGTCGCAAAGGTCCTCGCCCTGAAGAAGGCAGGTGCCCAGGCAATCCTCATCGGCAACTGCACGGACTGCTCCAACACCGTCATGAGCTGCGCGCCGCAGCTCTCTCTCCCCGTCTACCACAGCACGGACTGCGCACTGCGCGCCGTCAACCACAAGCTGGTGCGGCGCATCCACGAACACATCGAATAACGAAGCAAACGAACCGTACAACGGATAACACTCTCAGGAGGTAAACATGTCTATCACAAAGGAAACACTCAAGGCGCACCTGGACGATCCCGCAATCTTCTGCTGCAGACGGCAGAAGGGCCTCGTGATCAGTGAGGCGGATCTGGAGGATCCCGGCATCTTCGACGACATGGTCGATGCAGGACTCTTAACCCTCTCCCCGGACGGACTCAGGATCCGCCAGGTTCTGGGATCCACGCTCCTTCAGGATGTGGAGGCCCTGACCCCCATCACGAAGGACGTTCTGGACAAGGTCAACGAGGATGCTTCGGCACCCGAGGAAGCACCGGCAAAGGCAGAGACCCCTGCAGAGAAAGCGGCCCCGGCACCTGCCATCACGACAGCCGCGAAAGGAGACGGTATGCTGCACATCCACATCGGAAAGGCAGACAGGATTGAAGACCTGACACTGGACATCCCGCTCGGAGGCGCTGCCCCCGCTTCGGCAGTGGGAAAGAGCGAGGCGCTCCCGGAGACCGCGCCGGCAAAGAAGGGTGAGAAGAAGGTCATCCGCACTCTTGTCAAGAAGCACATCAAAATCACGGACGTCGAGATCGGCACCGAGACCTCCATTAAGGACGGCAGGATTACGATCGACGGCAGCATCGTCGACAGGGCCGTGAAGGAGGATCCTCTCTGCAAGAGCCTGGCCCTCGATGTCATCTACCCCGACAAGAGACATGTCTACACAGACACCATCATGGATGTGTGCCCGATTGCAGCGAAGGTCGAGGGTGAGCTCGGCGAGGGCGTCACGAAGGTTGCTGACGGCGTCGTGTTCATGCTGACCGGTGTCGACGAGGACGGCGTGCAGGTTCACGAGTTCGGCTCCTCCGAGGGCTACCTCGATGAGAAGATGTACTTCGGACATCCCGGCTGCGCTGATCCCGGGGATATCATCATCCGCTGCCATGCCGTCATCGCAAGAAAGTCCGGCATGACGCGCCCCGGCCCGTTTGCCGCTCACAAATGCCAGGACTACATCATCCAGGCCGTCAGAGACCAGCTCAGGAACTATGACGGCGAGGTCGTCCGCGAGGAGAAGTGCGAGGACGTCAGAAGAGAGGGCAACCCCCGCGTCGTCCTGGTCAAGGAGATCATGGGCCAGGGAGCCATGCACGACAACGTCATCTGCCCCGAGGAGCCCTGCGGCGTCAAGGGCGGCCAGAAGAACGTCGACTGCGGCAATGT
>ONMH01000072.1 GCA_900318875.1 uncultured Lachnospiraceae bacterium
GCAGCATCAAGAAGGCCATGGAAGCGCTGCACATCACCTGTGTAGATGAGGAAACCGCAACGTGCGTCTGTGCGGGGCTCGACGCAGCGCATCAGGTCCAAAATCCCGCTGCGTATTCTTGAGCATGATCTTCCCTGTCACATTTTCTGAAAATAAAATTCCCGGCAGCCTTATGGGCTGTCGGGAATTTTGTCTTCTCTTCTCTCTCTCGGCTTTTTCGTGTCAAAGCCATGGTCCGCATCCAGGAACTGTGCGATGAGGTACCTGGGCCGGTCCTTTGTCTCCAGATAGATCTTGCCGATGTACTCGCCGATGATGCCGAGGGACAGGAGGATGAGACCGCCGATCGCCCAGACCGAGACCGCAAGGAAGGTCCAGCCGACCACGGTTGCCCCCATCGCATGCCGCACCATAGAGTAGATCAGGATCACAATCGAGATGAGGAAGATGATGCCGCCCATGTCGGTGATGATCTGCAGGGGCTTGGTGGAGAGGCTTGTGATGCCCTCCAGGGCAAAGCTGATCATCTTCTTGAGAGGATACTTGCTCTCCCCCGCAAAGCGCTCTGCGCGCTCATAGTAGACAACATCGCTAGGATAGCCGATCATCGGCACAATGCCCCGCAGAAAGAGGTTGACCTCCTTGAACTGGGAGAGTCCCTCCAATGCCCGCTTCGACATCAGGCGGTAGTCCGCATGATTCGAGACCGTGTTGGCCCCCATGTGCCGCATCAGGCTGTAGAAGCCCTCCGCCGTGGTGCGCTTGAAGAAGGTGTCTGTCTTTCTCGCGCTCCGCACGCCGTAGACGATGTCGCAACCCTCGTAGTACTTGTCGATCATCTGATCGCAGGCCTCGATGTCATCCTGCAGGTCCGCATCCATGGAGATCACCATGTCTGCGAACTCCCTTACCGTGAGGAGTCCTGCCAGGAGCGCATTCTGATGGCCCCGGTTTCTCGAGAGGCAGATCCCCGAGAACAGGGGATTCTGCGCATGGAGGTCCTGGATGATCTGCCAGGTCTTATCCTTTGAACCGTCATTGACAAAGCAGACTCTGCTCTTTTCCGAGATCTTCCCCGCCTCCATCAGCTGCCGCATCTTGACGGCAAGGCGCTTTGAGGTCTCCGGGAGCACCTCCTCCTCGTTATAGCAGGGAATTACAAAGTACAGGATGTCACTCATACGCTCTCCCTCTTTTCCCGGCTCTTCTGATCCTTCCCCTTGAAGACAAAGAGCTTGCTGAAGACGTAGTTGAAGACGATGACCACCACCTGAGCAAACAGCTTGACCGGCATGTCAGGCAGGTGCATCAGGGTGATGAAGACGAGGAGGATGGCCTCCTCCATCGCCAGCGTTCCGAGGCGCGCCGCATAGAACGCAAAGAACTGCCTCCAGAAGTCCTTCCAGCCGTAGGTCCTGCCGTCAAACACCCAGGTCTTGTTCGTGATGTACTGGAAGGTCACGCAGATGATCCAGCAGAACACGTTCGCGACAAGCTCATTCATGCCCACCGGCTCTGTGAAGAGCCAGAACAGAAACATGTTCAAAAAGAAGGCAAGCCCGCCGAATAAAAGATACATCAGCACTTCCTTGTGCTTCCTGTAAAAGGGCTCAAACACGCGCAGCCCCGGCAGGTGCATCAGGCGGTCAAAAATATCGGGTTTTCTCTCCGGCATCTCATTGCTCATGGGCGGTTTCCTCATCAACCTCTTTCCCGGTCTTCTTCATCAGCTTCCTGTATAAAAGCGCCAGCGCGGCATCCGCCGCCTGTTCCCGGATCTCGTTCCGGGATCCTGCAAACTGAAACTTCTTCGCACCTGCCTTCCCGTCAATGCAGTAGCCGATGTAGACAAGCCCCACCGGCTTTCCCTCCATGGGAACAGGCCCGGCGTTGCCGGTGACGGAGACCGCGCAGTCGGTGCCGGTCTTCTTTGCGGCCCCCTCAGCCATCAGCTTTGCGGTCTTCTTGGCAACAGCCCCGAGTTCCTTTAAGACCTTTGCCGGAACCCCGAGCATCTTTGTCTTCTCCTTGGTCGCATATGTCACAAAGCCGCCTGCGTAGACGGCAGACACCCCGGGCACCGAGGTGAGCTTTGCCGCGATCAGTCCGCCTGTACAGGACTCTGCTGTGGAGAGCGTCATGCTCTTCTCCATCAGAAGGTGCGCCAGCTGCTCCTCCGGCGCCTCCTCATTCCTTGAAGGTTTCTCTTCCGCCATCCGCGTTACCCCCGTAACAAAACAGGACCCGGCACGAAATGTGCCGGATTCTGCAAGGTGCTGTTCCTGGTATCAGTCTGCGTCCTTCATCACGTCCCAGTTTGCCTTCAGATAGGTGACCAGGGAGATGATGGTGAGGGCGGTTGCGATCCACATGATGATCGTCGTCAGGATGGAAAGCTGCGGGATGTTCGCAATCATCAGGATGACCATGATCATCTGGAACACGGTCTTAAACTTGCCCCAGTAGTTGGCGGCAATGACCCTGCCCTTCTCGGCAGCGATCAGTCGAAAGCCCGAGATCGTGAACTCCCTCGCCACGATGATGCAGACCACCCAGGCGGGGATCCTTCCCAGCTGCACAAGGCAGATCATCGCGCAGCAGACGAGGAGCTTGTCCGCAAGGGGATCCATGAACTTTCCAAAGTTCGTGATCAGGTTGTACTTTCTCGCGATCTTCCCATCGAGCATGTCCGTCAGGCTTGCCGCGACAAAGATGGCGAGCGCCACCCAGTCGCTGGCATTTCCGCACGGCCTTGCCAGAAGGAAGAACACGAAGAACGGAATCAGAATGACCCTGAGCATGGTCAGTTTATTCGGCAGATTCATCAGTAATCCCTCCTATCAGATCATATCCATCCGCTGCCCGGACCTTCACCGGAACGAAGTCTCCCGACATCAGGTTTCTTGAAGTCTCCACATAGATGTTGGAATCCACACCGGGGATGTCCTTTTTCGTCCGTCCGAGGTAGACATCGGAACCGTCCTCTGCCATCTCTCCGGAAAGGCGCCCCTCGATCACCGTCTCCTGGACGGTCCCGACAAGGGCCTTTGCCGCCGAAAAGGCGTTCTCCTGCTGGGCGAGCATCAGCTCTTTCCTGCGCCGCTTCTTTGTAGAGGGATGCACCTGCGGCTTCATCTTTGAAGCAGGTGTCCCATCCTCCCTGGAGTACTCAAACACCCCGAGGCGGTCAAACTTCATGCGCCGCACAAAGTCGAGGAGCTCTTCATGCTCCTCCTCTGTCTCCGTGGGAAAGCCCGTGATGAGGCTCGTCCGAAGGCAGCAGTCCGGAATCTCCTTCCGGATGTAGGCGATGATCTCCTCGAGCTCCTTTTTGTTCGTGTGCCGGCCCATCAGCTTCAGAATCCTGTCGCTGCAGTGCTGGATCGGCATGTCAAAGTAGGGGACGATCTTCTTCTCCTCCTTGACGACCTGGACGAGCTCCTTTGTGATCTCCTCCGGGTAGCAGTACAGGATCCGGATCCAGTGGAAACCCGAAATCAGACAGAGTCTTCGAAGGAGCTCCGGAAGCATCTTTTTGCCATAGAGGTCCGTCCCGTAGAGCGTCGTCTCCTGGGCGACCAGGATGAGCTCCGTGACGCCGCTCTCTGCAAGGCGCTTTGCTTCCTCAAGGACCTCCTCCATGGGGACGCTCCGGTAGTGGCCGCGCACGCTCGGGATGACGCAGTAGGTGCAGCACTTGTTGCAGCCCTCTGCGATCTTTAAGTACCCGGTGGTGCTGCCCATCGTGAGGACCTGGGGCGTCTTCGTGTCCGGAGCGGCATCGAGGTCTGCCGTCACCGACTTCTCAAGGGTTCCCTCCTGCACGGCGTCGAGGACGTCCGCAAGGCCTCCCTCCGCCGTCGTTCCGACCACGGCGTCCACCTCGGGGATCTCCTTTTTGATCTCGTCCTGGTAGCGCTGGGCGAGGCACCCTGTCACAATCAGGTACTTCAGCTTTCCGGTCTTCTTCAGCTCCGCGGTCCCCAAGATCTCCTGGATGGACTCCTCCTTGGCACTGTCGATAAAGCAGCAGGTGTTGACCACCGCTGCCTCCGCCTCCTCTGCCTCATCCGTGAACGTATAGGCACCGTTTTTTCCCCGGAGGGACCCCATCATCTTCTGGGAGTCGACCAGGTTTTTGTCACATCCAAGTGACACAAACATCACTTTCACAGGTTACTCTTCATCTCCGCTGGAATAGTCGCTGCTGTCCTCTGCCGCCTCTGCATCGGGCTCATCCTTGGCATCCTCATCGGTGTCCAGGGCAAGATCTGCATCGGTCAGCTCCTGCTCCATGGCCTTTGCTGCCCTAAGGTCCTCGTTCTCCATCTCCTCGATGGCGTCCTCATCCTGAGGGATGATCTGGAGCTTTCCCTGCTCGAGCTCCTTGACCGCGATGGAAAGGGGCTTCATGCCCTCCGTGCCCTCGATCATCGGCTCATCGCCATCCACGATCTGTCTTGCACGCTTTGCCGTCGCCATGACGATGGAATAGCGGCTGTTGATGACCGGGGTCTCCCCCTCCTCAACGCCCTTGTTTACGACATTCATCAGATCCACATATGAAGGATGTATCATCTGTACTCCCTGTCCTTTCTGCTCATGTATCAGCCAAAGCGGCATGCTGCCGCTGCCTGGTCCAAAAAACGACTTTCCTACTATAGCAGGGTTTCCCGAAATCGGTCAACTTTTACCTGCCATTCACAGCGCGAAGCTCCTGCTGGAGCTCTTCGATAAACGCCCTCTCCCGCTTCGGAGTGTGCTTGAACGTCTGGATTGCCTGATGGACCTCCTCGACAGCCCGATCCAGGTCATCATTGATGATCAGGCAGTCGTAGTGGGAGATCTCCTCCGACTCCCGGAGCGTCTGCCCGAGGCGCTCCCTGATGGTATCCTCCGACTCGGTTCCGCGGCCGGCAAGGCGCTTTTTCAGGACCTCTGCGCTCGGCGTCGACACAAAGAGGAGGATCGCCTCCGGCATCTTCTCCCTGATGATCTTTGCGCCCTGCACCTCGATCTCTAGGATGACATCCTTTCCCTCTGCGATCTTCTGCTCCACATATGCCCTGGGCGTCCCGTAGGAGTGACCCACATATCCCGCGTGCTCTAAGAGTTCTCCGTTTTCCACCATCCTGTCGAACTCATCCTGGGTCTTGAAGAAGTACTCTCTTCCATCCTTCTCCCCGGGCCGCGGCTGCCTCGTTGTGCAGGAGACCGACAGGCAGTAATTGCCGTACTTTTTCAGGAGTGCCTTCATGATCGTTCCCTTGCCTGCACCGGAAAACCCGCTCACCACCGTAAGACTTCCTGCTGCTCTACTCATCGTCGTCCACACCTGTCCTTCCCCGGATGGTCTCCGGCAGCAGTGCCGAGAGCACCACATTTCCGTTCTCCATGATGATCACCGCCTTGGTCTTTCGCCCGGCGCTCGCATCAATCGTCCTGCCCTCCTCCTTTGCGTGGGAGACGAGGCGCTTGATCGGTGCCCCGTCAGGGCTGACGACGGCGACGATCTTGTCGGCATTCACCATGTTTCCAAAACCCACATGCAACAGTTCCATGAGATATGCCCTCTTACTCGATGTTCTGGATCTGCTCGCGGATCTTTTCGATCTCCGTCTTGAGGCCGATGGCCCGGTTCGAGGAGTCCGCATCGATCGTCTTGGAGAGGATCGTGTTTGCCTCCCGGTTCAGTTCCTGGGCAAGGAAGTCGAGCTTTCTGCCGATGGAACCCTGCTTCTCCAGTTCCTGACGCGTCGCCTCGATGTGGCTCCTAAGCCGCACCAGCTCCTCATCAATGCAGACCTTGTCGCTGTAGACGGCAACCTCCTGCAGAATTCTCGACTCGTCCATCTGGGCATCCCCGAGGAGCTCCTGGACCTTTGCCGTGAGCTCCTTCTGGTAGGCGGCCACGGTCTCCGGCGCCCGCTCTGTCAGGAAGACTACGTCCTTCTCCATGCCGGAGAGCTTGCCCAAAAGGTCGTTCTTTAAGAACTCCCCCTCCCGGCGGCGCGCCGCGCGGAACTGCTCCGCCGCGGCATCGATCGTCTCCTGGAGCGGACCCCAGAGGGCGGATTCGTCCGTTTCCTCCTCCTCAATCGTGAGCACGTCCGGGTACTGAGAGAGCTTTTCCGCCGTCATGGTCACGGGGAGGGAAAACTCCTCTGCGATCTCCCGGATGTGATCCAGATAGTCCCTGGCGAGACTCCTGTTGTAGAGAACTCTGCTCCCCTCGCCCTCAGCGTCCTCAAAGCCGATGAACACGTCGACCTTGCCCCGCTCCATATACTGCTTGAGCTCCGTGCGGATCTGGGACTCAAATGAATTGAAGATGCGGGGCATGCGGATCGAGATGTCGAGGTAGCGGTTGTTCACGGACTTCAACTCCACCGTGAACTTCCTGCCGCCTTCTTCCCGCTCTGCCCTGCCGTACCCTGTCATGCTGCACGCCATATCTTAGATTCCTTCCGGTTCTGGTAGTTTCTTTTCTGCCGTCACATCGGCCTAAATACCGCCATTTTCTGTATGTGCAAAGTATACCTTTCCCGCGATTCTTGTGCAACGGCCAGATTTTTCGTATACTCTGCACTGTTTCCACAATTGCGATTTCTGGGAGGAACATTTATGGCATTTGACGGCATTACCACAGCGGCTCTCTCCAAGGAGCTCTCGGATCACCTGACCGGCGGGCGGATCTTCCGGATCATCCAGCCGGAGAGTGACGCCCTTCTGGTCACCATAAAACCCGAGATCGAGCGGGGCGGCGGGCAGGTAAAGCTCCTCCTCTCTGCGGACCCCTCCCTCCCCCTTGTGTATCTGACAGACGAGAGCCCCCTTGCCCCGGCCCAGGCGCCCTCCTTCTGCATGCTGCTTCGAAAGTACATCCAGAACGGCAAGATCACGAGGATCTGGCAGCCGGGTCTCGAGCGGATCCTTCGGTTTGACATCACTCACCGGAGCGAGATGGGCGATCTTCTGACCTACACCCTCGTCGTCGAGCTCATGGGAAAGCACTCCAACATCATGCTCCTCGATGAGAACGAGGTCATTCTCGACTCCATCCGGCACGTCTCCCAGATGGTCTCCTCCGTCCGCGAGGTGCTGCCGGGACGTCCCTACTTTGTCCCTAAGGTGCAGAACAAGACGGATCCCCTCTCTGTCACCAAAGAGGCGTTTTTCTCCCTGCTCTTAGCTGCCGGCACCCCTGCCTCCGGGTTTCTTGTCAGGGCCTTCACCGGCTTTTCCACCCTGGCCTCGGAGGAGGTGACCTTCAAAAGCCACATCAGCCAGGACCGGTCTGCCGCGGCCTTTACGGAGGAAGAAAAGGAGGCATTCTGGTCCTCCTTCTCCGCCCTTATGTCCGACATCCGGGCAGGGATCTTTCACCCCGCAATCTACTACCGTCTGGGGCAGGCGGATGCCCTCTCCCAGGGAGAGCCGGTGGACTTTTCCTGCATGGAGCTTTCGATGTACCGGGATCTTCCCAAAAAGAACTATACAGAGGTGTCAAAGCTTCTCTCCGACTTCTACGCCCAGAAGAACGCGGTGACGAGAATCCGGCAGAAGTCCTCAGACCTTCGGCACGTGGTGACGACGATCCTCGAGCGGGACGTGCACAAGTACGACCTGCAGATGAAACAGTTAAAGGATACCAAAAAGCGGGACAAATACCGGCTCTATGGGGAACTCCTGAATGCCTATGGCTACAGCATCGGGGAGGGTGTCTCCTCGGCAGAGCTTGAGAACTACTATACCGGCGAGACGGTAAAGGTCCCGCTCGATCCCACAAAAACCCCGCAGCAGAACGCAAAGCGGTATTTCGACCGCTATACAAAGCTAAAGCGCACAGAGGAAGCCCTGACCGTGCTGACAAAGGAGGTGAAAGCTGAGATCGACGAGCTGGAGAGCATCAAAACCGCCCTCGATCTCTCCCTGACGGAGGGGGATCTTGCCCAGATCCGCACGGAGATGGAACAGGCGGGGTTTGTGAAAAAGCAGAAGGAGCAGCGGGGAAAGCACCAGCGCATCCCGGAGTCAAAGCCCCTTCACTTTGTCTCCTCCGACGGCTTTGACATCTATGTGGGCAAGAACAATATCCAGAACGATGCCCTGACCTTCCACTTTGCGCTGCCCACCGACATCTGGTTCCACGCAAACGACGTGCCGGGCTCCCACGTGATCCTGCGGACGGGTGGAAAGGCATTTGACACGATCCCGGACCGCGCCTTTGAGGAGGCCGCCATGTGCGCCGCCTACTACTCGAGGGGCCGGGAAGCAGGGCGCGTCGAGATCGACTACCTCGAGAAGAAGGGCGTGAAAAAACCCTCCGGCGCAAGGCCCGGCTTTGTCATCTATCACAGCAACTACTCAATCCTCGTGGATGCAAAGCTCCCCGCAAAGCCCCTGGAGGACTGAACACTTTCAATAAACCGCCGCACAGCCAGCCGCTGTGCGGTATTTTTGCGCGCAAAATGCGGCCTCGCCGGAGTGTCCCGGGAAAGCCGCCTGAACAAAGCAAAGAAAGGGAGCAGTTCTCTCCGCTGCAGAGTGTCTGTGCTCAGCGGATCCAGTGGAGTTTCCGGAGCACCTTTGCGATCTTTGCCCCCTTCGGGACAGAGAGAACCGCATGCTCCGTGAGCGTGCCGCTCCGGAGCATCAGGAAGAAGTAGATCACGACCGCGCAGACAAGCGCGATGATGGAAGCAAAGAGATTGACAAAGTACGCCCTGCCGACAAAGGCAAAGGCCCTTGCGAAGACCTCATAGATGGCAAGCGCTGCTGCGCCCATGACAAGGGAGAAAGCAAGGGGCTTGAGGAAGACGTTCTTCACATCCGGCACATACCCCAGGTACTTCTTCAGGAACGCGTTGTTGACCGCAAAGATGAGGAGCGAGTAGATCACGCTGACAAGGGCAAGGGCGTAGATGCCAAGATCGGTGCCAAGAAGGAGCACGGAGGGCAAGGAGCTCTGCTGCCATGTCCAGGGACTCCATCTGGGGGAACAGGATCATTGTGATCGGCCTTGCAAGGAAGGCAAGTCCGCAGGCGGAGGGGATGGCGATGACCGCCGTTGCCCGGATGGCATTGCCGGCGCGCACTCTCGTCGCGGCAAGATCCCGCTTTGCATAGGCGGCGGAGATGCCGGGGATGATGGCACTTGCCACAGCCGTTGCGATCGAGATCGGGATGTTCGAGATGACGACCGCCTTGTTGGAAAAGATCCCGTAGAGGGTCGTCGCCTCCACGTCGCCAAGGCCCCTCACGGAGATGATCAGCTTATAGTAGATCGTCTGGTTCAGGGACGTGGTCAGGTTCAGGATGAACCCGGAGAGCATGAACGGCGTGATGACGAGGATCGTCTCCTTCATCGCGGCGCCGAAGCTGTCCTCTTTTCCAGTGGTGTCCGAGGCAACCTTTGCAAGATCTGCCTTCCGGTGGCGCAGGTAGCAGACAAAGACAAAGATCAGGGCGATGGCAACGCCTGCCCCCGTGCCGAGGGCAGAGCCCATGGCGCCGTGCTGCGCCTGGCTCGTGGGATCCGGGGAGGCGAAGTAGTGCATCAGCACCCAGGCGGCACCGATGGAGACCACCGCATTTGCGAGCTGCTCCAGAATCTGGGAGACAGAGGTCTGGACCATGGAGCCCGATGCCTGGAAGTACCCGCGCAGGGCGCCGAGAAGGCCGAATAAAAATACCGTCGGGGCAAACACGCGAAGGACCCCCGCCGCAACGTGGGGCACCAGGACGTCCGCGCCAAAGAACAGAAGCGCCGATGCCGCAACGCCGACGATCATGCCGTAGACAAGGGCGCAGCGGAAGATCTTCTGTGCGTTTTTGTACTCCCCCACCGCCAGCTTCTGCGCCATCAGCTTGGAGATCGCCGAGGGAACGCTGTAGGAGGAGACCATCAGGATGATCGTGTAGATGTTGTAGGCGGTGCCGTAATAGCCATTGCCCTCATCGCCGATGATGGCGGTCAGGGGTCCCCGGTACAGGAGACCGATGATGCGCACCAGCATGCTCGCTACGGCGAGGATTCCCGCCTGCACCAGCACGCCGCCGCTCTTCTTTTTGTCCGTTTCTGCCATAACCGATTCCTCTTCTTCGTTCTGCCTGAAGCAAAACATGAACGATTTATAGCACACCGCGGCAGGCATTGCAAACCGCCAAAAAAAGAAGACCCGGACAGGAACCCCGTCCAGGTCTGCATTTCCGCGATTTTCTTTCGATTACTGCTTGTCGCCGATCAGCCAGTCGTACATCTCCTGATACTGGGCGGCACTCTTCTTCCAGGAGAAGTCCGCTGCCATATCCCGCTGCACGATCTTGTTCCAGGCCTTCCGGTCGTCATAGTAGACCTTCTCGGCATAGCGCACGGTGTGCATCATCTCATGGGCGTTGTAGTTGGCAAACGAGAATCCGGTGCCGGTTCCGTCGTACTCGTTGTACGGCTGCACCGTGTCCTTGAGACCGCCGGTCTCTCTCACGATCGGAACCGTGCCGTAGCGCAGGGCCATCAGCTGAGACAGGCCGCAGGGCTCAAACAGAGACGGCATCAGGAATGCATCAGATGCCGCATAGATCTTGTGGGACAGATCCTCGCTGTAGTAGATGTTCGCGGCGAGCTTGTCGCTGTACTTCGCATCGAAGTACCGGAACATGTTTTCATATCTCTCCTCGCCGGTGCCGAGGACCACCACCTGGATCGCATCCAGAGAGAGCATCTCCTCCATCACGTAGGCGATGAGGTCAAAGCCCTTCTGGTCGGTGAGTCTGGAGACAATGCCGATCATGAAGGTGTCTGGGTCCACTTTCAGTCCCAGCTCCGTCTGCAGATCGGTCTTGTTCTTCACCTTCATCGCGCGGAAGTTCGAGGCGTTGTAGCGGTTCGGAATCCTGCTGTCGGTCTCCGGGTTGAAGACATCGTAGTCGATGCCGTTTAAGATGCCGCGCAGGTCATGGCTTCTCGCGTTGAGGATGCCATCGAGACCCTCGCCGTAGTACTGGGTCTTGATCTCCTCCGCATAGGTCGGGGAGACGGTCGTGATCGCATCCGCGTAGACGATGCCGCCCTTCAGGAGGTTTGCATCCTTGTAGGCCTCGAGCTTGTCGGGTGTGAAATAGTAGCCGGAGAGCCCGGTGATGTTCTCCACATCGCGGACGTTCCACTTGCCCTGGAAGCGCAGGTTGTGAATCGTCATCACGGTCTTGATGCCGCGGTAGAATTCATTTGCCTGGAACCGCTCCTTGAGGTAGACCGGGATCAGGCCGGTCTGCCAGTCATGACAGTGGATGAGATCCGGGCGGAAGCCGATGGTCGGCAGGGCAGACAGGGCTGCCTTGCAGAAGAACGAGAAGCGCTTGATCTCAAAGAGCGCATCGTCGGTATAGGGCTTCCAGGTGTTGAACAGCTCCTCATTGTCGATGAAGTAGTAGGTGATGCCATCCGCCTCGGCCTTCAGAATGCCGACGTACATGGACTTCCAGTCAAAATCCATGTAGAAGGAGGTGACAAACTCCATCCTGTCCTTCATCTCCTGCCGCATGCAGGTGTACTTCGGGAGGATGACCCTCACGTCAAAGTACTGCTTGTCCAGTTCCTTCGGGAGAGATCCGACCACATCGGCAAGGCCACCGGTCTTGATAAACGGTACACCTTCAGACGCCACAAATAATATATTTTTCATGATTTTGCCCCCAGGTTTGTGTGAAAAATACCTTCTGTCTGTCATTATACCGTATCCCAGATGTTTCGGAAACGTAAAATCTCAGCATCTTTCCGCAATGTCGTAAAGCAGTCTCTCTGAGTCCTCCCAGCCAAGGCAGGGGTCCGTGATGGATTTTCCGTAGGTACCCTGTCCGATCTTCTGGGCACCCTCGACGAGGTAGCTCTCGATCATCAGGCCCTTTACGAGTTCCCGAATCTCCTGGGACTCCTGCCGGTTGTGCAGGACCTCCTTGGCAATCCGGATCTGCTGCGTGAATTTCTTGTCACTGTTGGAGTGGTTCGTGTCGATGATCACCGCGTGATTGGCCAAGTCCATCTTTTGATAGAGCTCATAGAGCAGCATCAGGTCCTCGTAGTGGTAGTTTGCGGTATTCCTGCCGTGCTTGTTCTGACCGCCGCGGAGCACGCAGTGGGCAAGGGGATTCCCGTCGGTCTTCACCTCATACCCGCGGTAGACAAAGGAGTGCGGATGCTGCGCCGCAAAGACGGAGTTCAGCATGACCTGAAAATCTCCGCTTGTCGGATTCTTCATGCCGGTGGCGACGTCAAAGCCGGAGCAGGTGAGCCGGTGCTGCTGATCCTCCACGGATCTTGCGCCGATCGCAACGTAGGAGAGGATGTCCTGCACATAGCCCCAGTTGTCAGGATAGAGCATCTCATCCGCCGCCGTAAGGCCGGAGACCTCGATCGCATGGATGTGCATCTTTCGTACCGCCACAAGGCCCGCCCGAAAGTCCGGCTTCTTCTCGGGATCCGGCTGGGCGGCAATCCCCTTGTATCCCTCTCCCGTTGTGCGGGGCTTGTTCGTGTAGATCCGGGGGATCAGGATGAGTTTGTCCTTTACCTTCTCACTGACCTTTGCAAGCCGCTCTGCATACTCACAGACTGCGGACTCGTTGTCCGCAGAGCAGGGTCCGATGATGACGAGAAAACGGTCCGATTTCCCGGTCAGCACATCTGTGATCTCCTGATCCCGCCTTGCCTTGATCTCCTGAAATGCCTTCGGGAGCGGATACTCCTCCCGGATCTCTGCCGGTGTCGGCAGTTCCTGCACAAACGTGAACGACATTTTTGTCTCCTCCCTCCATTTCCTTCCTCAGGGTGGACGCTTCTCCTTTTTCACGCAGTTTTACGCTGTCCGCGAATCGTGTCAATAAAACGGCGCATGACATTCGCTTTCCTTCTCGATTATAAAGGGGTTCCCACGGGATCTGCAATTGCGGTCCGGAAAAGAGACCGGAGATTTACCGCATCGTAAAAATGCAGATCATAAAACAGCTCCTTGGATTGTAATGGGTTCCCGCCGGATCCGCAATTGCGCATGAGAAGATCTGAAGAGCAGCTGCGTTTTGTTGATGATGCAGACATGTCTGTCCGACGCGAAGCACCGCGTCGATAACATAGATCATTATTGCACGCTGTGCAGCCTGTGTTGCTGCCTTTTGGCATCCGTGTCAGAATCTCTTCCCCGGAACGCAAAAAGAGCCACCGGCAGGCGTATCCCTGCCGCATGGCTCCAGGCTGTCCTAATATCCTATCGTCTGTCCTCTTCCGTTCCGGTCGCTTCCTTCCACCCAAGGATCTGTGCCTTCGCCCCTGCCCGCTTTACCAGCTTCCAGACGCCCTGGCGGGAGATCGGCTCTCCGTCCCGGTTCAGAAACAGCAGGCTGTTGCGGGAGAGAAAGATATCCCGTCCGGCACCGATGTAGGCGCGGAGCGCTTCCTCTGTCTCCCCGGAAAAGGGCACGGAACGCGCCCCCTCCTCCCCGGGACAGATCTGAATGAAATCGGTGAGAAAATCGATGTCCCGGATGTGGATCTTTAAGAGTTCTCCCGTCCGGATACCGGTGGAGAGAAGAAGGGATAACAGTGCCCGATCCCGCAGGGAGAGGAGATCCTCCCCGGCAGCCGTCGCAAGAAGGGCCTTCTGCTCCTTTTCCGAAAGGGGCGGAAGATTCTCCTTCTCCGCGGCATCTTTGGCATCCTGCGTCCCGGAGAGGTTCTCAGAGGGGTCCCTTGACAGCTTCCCCTCTGCAACAAGTGAGGCAAAGAACCCGTGCAGGCAGGCAACCGCCCGGCGGATTCCGCTCTTTGACGCCCCGCTGTTTTTGAGGTTCAGGAGAAAGTCCTGGAGGAAGGTTTCATCCATCTCCTCCGCATGCTCTACCCCGGTGTCGTCCGCAAAGACAGCGAGCTTCTGAAGGTCCGCTGCGTAGGCTGCAATGGTCGAGGGCTTCTTTTCTGAGAAGGCCGTAAGACTTGTCAGGTACCAGGTGATGTCATCGGCAATCATCGCCTCTGCTCCAGATAGCCAAGAATCCCGGCAATCGTCTTGCCGTCCTGGATGCGGCCGTCAAAGACCATGCGCCGTGCCTCTTCCGGCATGACCCGAAGCACCTTCAGCTCCTCATCCGGATCGAGGTGCTGCGCACCTGCCGCAAGATCTTCCGCGACATAGATGTCAATCAGCTCATTGGAGAAGGCGGGTGTGGTACGGACGGCAAGGAGCTTTCGAAGGCTCCCCGCTGTATAGCCAGTCTCCTCTTTGAGCTCCCTTGCGGCAGTCACCTCGGTGGGCTCCTCCTCCGACTGCCGGCTCCCCGAGGGGAGTTCCAGCGTCTCATCCTCCCTGGGATCCCGCCACTGGCGCACCAGCAGGATCTTTCCGTTCTCATCGATCGCCACCACCGCGGCAGCTCCCTTCGTCACGATGCAGTCCCAGGGCGCTGTTCTCCCGTCCGGAAGCGAGACCGTGTCGATGCAGTCCCTGATCACACGCCCCTCCCGGATCGTTTTTCTCTCCAGTCTCTCGTACTTTCCGTCTGCCATGTCTTCCCCTTTCCCATCGTTTTCTGGCCGCTTTTCCGGCATTCATCTTATCAGAGCAACGCCAAGGGCGGAAGAAAGATTTCTCTCTCTTCCGCCCCACTGCATTTTCGTGTTTGATTGTCTTCGGAATTTCTGCTTCTCGGTGGTCCGCCCGGCTTACTTTGCGTAATCCGTCACTCTGGACTCTCGAATCACGTTGATCTTGATCTGTCCCGGATACTCCATCTCGTCTTCTATCTTCTTGGAGATATCGTGGGCAAGCAGCACCATATCGGTGTCGCTGATCTTTTCAGGAACTACCATTACACGAACTTCTCTGCCCGCCTGGATGGCATAAGAATTACTGACCCCTTTAAAACTGTTTGTGATGTCCTCAAGCTGCTTGAGCCTGGTGGTGTATGTCTCGAGTGTTTCTCTTCTCGCACCCGGTCTTGCTGCAGATATGGTATCTGCTGCCTGCACAAGGCAGGCGATCAGCGACGTGGGCTCCACATCGCCGTGGTGGGACTCGATGGCATTGATGACGACTGCGGGTTCCTTGTACTTGCGCGCAAGCTCCGCGCCCAGCTGGACGTGGGATCCCTCCTGCTCGTGGTCCACAGCCTTTCCGATGTCGTGGAGAAGGCCCGCTCTCTTTGCCATGCGCACATCGAGACCAAGCTCGCCGGCCAAAAGACCTGTGAGCTGTGCCACCTCGATGGAATGCTTGAGCGCATTCTGCCCGTAGGATGTGCGGTATTTGAGCTTTCCGAGAAGCCTCACGAGCTCCGGATGCAGGCCATGGACGCCAACTTCGAGTGTTGCCGCCTCGCCTTCCTCCTTGATCGTGTTCTCGACTTCCTTCTTCGCCTTCTCGACCGTCTCCTCGATTCTCGCCGGATGGATTCTTCCATCCACAATCAGCTTCTCCAGCGCGATTCTCGCCACCTCGCGGCGGATCGGATCGAATCCGGAAATGACGACTGCTTCCGGCGTATCGTCGATGATCAGATCGACGCCGGTCATCTGCTCGAGCGTGCGGATGTTTCGTCCCTCACGTCCGATGATTCTGCCCTTCATCTCATCGTTGGGAAGCTGAACAACCGAAATCGTTGCCTCTGCCACGTGATCCGCCGCACATCTCTGGATGGCGTTGACCACGTACTCGCGGGCCTTCTTGTCGGCTTCGTCCTTTGCCTCTGTCTCGATCTCCTTGATCTTCAGCGCAGCATCATGTCTTGTTTCGTCTTCAACAGTTTTTAAAAGGTATTCTCTTGCCTGGTCGGAGGTCAGACCTGAAATTCGTTCTAGTTCCTGTGTACGCTTTTCACCTAAAGCATCGACTTCTTCCTGCTTTTTGTGCAGTGCATCTTCCTTGGATGCCAGACTCTGTTCCTTGCGTTCCAGACCGTCCGACTTCCTGTCGAGTGCCTCTTCCTTCTGCTGCAGACGCCGCTCATTTCTCTGCGCCTCTGCTCTTCTGTCCCGGATTTCCTTCTCAAGATCATTTCTGGTCTTGATGTTCTCCTCCTGGGCTTCGAGCAGCTTTTCGCGCTTGGCGTCCTCGGCTTTGGAAAGTGCATCATCGATGATTGCTCTCGCCTTTTTCTCAGCGGATCCGATGGTTTCCTGTTCCTGTTTCTCGCGGCGTTTCGTCGTCACGATACTGGAAACCGGGATGGCAATCACAAGGGTTACAATCACTGCAATGATTGTGGCCAGCATGTACAGGAGCACCTCCTTATTCAGTTTTTATTGTACAATAACAACCGAATGCACAAATCTTTCAGACGATTGAAGAAAAGATTCTGATAACACATTCTGATTGACTATTCACAACAGATAAATCTTACCCATTTTTTACGCGGCTGTCAAGGTATGCGGACAGACCGTGCCACGCCCTCCCTGGCCCGGAAAGCCGCCAAAATGCACCGTTTCAGGCGATTTTTGTGCCCTCCGAACTGCCGCCTTGCCGCAAAATATTTTTCGCCTTCAACGCAAAATGCCCTCCGGCGAAAGCCGGAGAGCGTTTATCACTCAGGTTCTGTCCCGGATTCTTCATCCTCCTGCGCGAGTTCCTCCATCGCGCGGCGGATGACGTCCATCCCGTACCCCTTTCCGAAGAGATACGCCATCTGTTTGCGGATCGCATTGGGATCCGGGTTGTCCGGATCAAAGCGGCGCTTTTTGAGGAGCCTCTTTGCCTGCTCCGTCTCGCTCTCCTTGATGTCTCCCTCCCGCTCCTCCTCGTGCTCCCGGATGACGCGCTCCACGACATCTCCGGGGACACCTTTTGCCTTCAGGTCCATCTGAATCCGTTTCAGGCTCTTGTCGCGGAGGTGATATTTCAGGTACGTGGCGGCATACCGCACATCGTCCACGTAATGGGCCTCCTGCATCTTCTCCACCGCATATTCCGCAGCCTCCTGCGGAAAGCCGTTTCGAAGGAGCTTGTCGAGAAGGCCCTTTGCGGAGTAGTCCATGTCCTGCAGGAGCTTGCCGCACTTTGCAATCGCGGCACTTTTCTGTCCTTTGAGAAACTCCTCCCAGACGGCCTCCGGGACCTCCGATCCCTCTGAAAAGCCAAAGGCCGCTGCATCCCTGGCATTTATGGTGACGGTCTCCTCTTCATCGAAGGTGATCTTCACCCGGTATCTGCTGACGGCCTCAAGCTCTCTGCAGGCGCTGCGGCTCCCCCTGCCGGTGCCTCCTCCGGTGCGGGAGCGGGCTTTCTTGCGCCCTCGGGATCGAGGCCGTAGTGCTCGCGCACCGCCCTGTCGATCTCGTAGAGCTTCTCCGGATGGGTCTCGAGGAACTTCTTTGCGTTCTCTCTGCCCTGGCCGATCTTCTCGCCCTGGTACTGATACCAGGCACCGCTCTTGTTCACGATGTCGCTGTTTGCGGCAAGGTCCAGAACGTCTCCTGCATAGGAGATGCCCTTTCCGAACATGATGTCAAACTCGGCCTCCTTGAACGGCGGCGCAATCTTGTTCTTTACGACCTTGACACGGGTCCGGTTTCCGATGATCTCACCGTTGGCCTTGATGGACTCAATGCGGCGCACATCCAGGCGCACGGAGCTGTAGAACTTCAGCGCACGGCCGCCGGTTGTCGTCTCGGGGTTGCCGAACATCACGCCCACCTTCTCACGCAGCTGGTTGATGAACACCACCGTGCAGTTCGTGCGGGAGATGACACCGGTGAGCTTCCTCAGCGCCTGGCTCATCAGTCTTGCCTGGAGGCCCACGTGGGAATCTCCCATCTCGCCGTCAATCTCGGCCTTCGGGACGAGAGCTGCCACGGAGTCCACGACCACGATATCGATCGCGCCGGAGCGGACCATAGTCTCCGTGATCTCCAGGGCCTGCTCACCGGAGTCCGGCTGGGAGATGTAGAGGTTATCGATGTCAACACCGATGTTCCGCGCATAGACGGGGTCCAGGGCATGCTCTGCATCGATGAAGCCCGCAATGCCGCCTCTTCTCTGAATCTCTGCGATCATGTGCAGGGTCAGGGTCGTCTTACCGGAGGACTCGGGTCCGAATACCTCGACCACTCTTCCCCTGGGGATGCCTCCCAGGCCCAGGGCAATGTCCAGGCTCAGAGACCCCGTCGGCGTCGTCTCCACATCCATCTTGTTGGAGGGATCGCCAAGGCGCATGACCGATCCCTTTCCGTACTCCTTCTCGATCTGGGCAATCGCCGCATCCAGCGCCTTCAGCTTGTCATCTTTATTCAGGTTTGCCATATCTCCCGCTCCTTCCGTGAATTCCTCTTGAGGTGATCTCTGCTTTTTCTTCTTCCCTTCGGGATTTCCCTCCGGTAATTGTTATTATAGACGCATTCCGATTTTTACGTTGTACAGTCAAATGTACCATTCGGTAATTATTTTATCATTTTTATCGAACACACGTTTTTCATCCGTGCTTCTCTCCGGGTGCAAAGAAGCGCTGTCCCGTACCTCCCAAAAAGAGATCGGAACAGCGTTTTCCATTATACCACGAGTGCGGCAAGTCCCATCTTGGAGACCACGATCTCCTGAATGATGACGCCCATCCGCTCCTTTGTCTGTGCCGGGACCTTCACGAGGTCATCGACCGTAAAGACCTCCTGCCGGTAATAGGGCTTTCCGTCCTCCTTCGGCGGCCGTCTGGTGTCCGGCACCATGCAGGTGACCTTGGTCTTCATCTTTCTGTAGGCCCTGAAGCTTTCCGAGTCCTTCTCAAGGTAGTAGAGATGGCTCTCGATCGTCGTCTCTGCGTCCACCTCGCTCTCGAAGATGGAGCGGCAGCACTGCCGGAACTTGTGCGAGACATCTGCGTTGTCAATCAGTTCCTCATAGGTCCACTTCGCGCCGATCTCAATCGACGTCATCTGATCGATCACATATTTGTACTCTTCAAAAGCTGCCATGGCATCTCACTCCGCGCTGTAGTCGATGAAGTCGATCTTGTTTCCCGTGTTGCGGATTGCCTCCATGATGTCATCGAGGGATACCTCTCCCTCGGCGGCAAGTTCCAGAGGGGTGACCTTTCTTCCGAGGGCGTCCGCAAGCTCATCCGCCTTCTCCATGACCTTGTTTGCGTTCTCCGCGGCCTCGCTCTCAGCGCCCTTCTGCTCCACGTTTTCCGTGATGAGGTTTTCCATCGCATCCATGATGCGCTGCGCAAGATCCGGCTCGACCTCCTCCGGCTTGTCCAAAGGCCCAAGGAGCTTGACGCCCCGCATCAGCGCCTCGTTTCCGGTGCCGATCAGGTCCTCGAGAAAGACGCCCTGGTTCAGGTAGAGCTTTGCGATGTCCACGACCTTCGGGAGCATGTAGACCGCAAGCCTTTCCTGGGCATCCTTCTGCCCCGCCATCGCGTTGATCTTGACGGCATCCATCTCGTCTGGATCCGGCTGGTCCATGGAGGACACCATTCTCTCATAGTCCTCCAGGTAGTTGTGGTCCACGTCCGTCATCACCATGTCCGCATCCGGCGGTGCATCGATGCCGATGCTGTTGGTGGTCAGGTAGTCCCTTATGGTCTGTACCTGCTCCTCGGAGAGGTTCATGCCCGCAAAGGCCTCATCGATCTCCTCCGAGGTCAGGGTATTTTGATGCTTCTGTGCCTTCTTTAAGAGGTCCTGCAGGGCCTCCAGAAACCATGTCTCATTCCTGTCCACTCTCGTTTCCTCCATTGTTGCCGGTGCTTCCGGGGGTGCCGGCATTCTGATTCGGGACGATATAGGGCGCATTCCCGTTCACCGCGTGCACGTGCGAAAACAGGTGATCCTGGCAGAACTCATAATTGCCCTCGCACTTGGAGCAGTACCGGAAATCCAGCTCCGGGTTGGAGACCTCGGTCCTTCCGCAGATCGCGCACTTGTGGCGGTAGGGCGTCATCTTCCGGGGGCTCTCCGGGGAAGAGGCGGAAGTAAACGGGGCACTTCCGCGCCTCTGCTCCCTCTCTCCCCGCTGAACCGCTCTCTTAAAGTCCGCTCTCCTCTTGACCTCCTTCGGGGAGAACCGGGAGAAGTCCCTGCCCCGTAGGTAGAAGATCAAAAAGTTCAGGAGCGAGGCCACAATGGCAAAGATGCCAAAGAGGTTGAGGGAGGGCACGATGTAGGTGATCACCTCATAGCCGACAAGCACCGCATAGAGAATGCCGAGCCACCGGACCCTCACCGGGATCAGGAAGAACAGAAGGACCTGTGCATCCGGGAACGTCGCCGCATAGGCGAGGAAGATCGACATCATCACGTAGTTGGTCGAGAAGTAGCGGGAGGTATAGTATCCCGCGCTGGCAAAGTCCATGCCATAGAGCGG
>ONMH01000151.1 GCA_900318875.1 uncultured Lachnospiraceae bacterium
AAATGGTAAGTCCCGCCTTCCTCTAAGCTTCTACACTGCACCGATGGGCGCACTTTTCCATCATCTTTGCCTTTGTAAAAACAACCCTGATCCTGTCGGTGACGAGCATGCAGCAGATGCATCCGTGCACAGAAAAAGAGATCCGGAAAAACCGGACCTCTTTACGGCTGCAGCAGGAAAGGCAAGTTCACCTGCGGATGTCAAAACCTGACTGCATGAGGGAGCGGATGGATTCCACGTCGTCGGTGAGGTTGGCATCCCCGTGGATCGTATGTTTTAACGCAGACGATGCCACGGCAAAGTCGGTCATCTCCTGCGGCTCGTACCCATTCATCATCGCATAGAGGAGGCCGCTCGCAAAGGCGTCACCGCCGCCCACTCGATCGAGGATGGTAAAGGTGTAAAGTCGGCTCTCATAGGTCTTTCCCTGATACCAGACATAGGCCTTGAGGCTGTTTTCGGAGCCGGATTCCGCATAGCGCACGTGTCGGGCAATGCACTTGAGGTTCGGATAGCGGGCGAGAAAGTGTGAGGTGATCTCTTCCTCCTCTTCAAGGGAGGGCTGCCGGGGAATGCCATCCTTCCAGTCACCCTTGTCGTGATCGCTCTCGTCCTTCCAGAGGTGATATGGCTCGACGCCAAAGAGGACGTCGACATAGGGAAGGCATAGGGTGCAGAAGTCCCGTGCCTCCTCCCAGGTCCAAAGACTCGCGCGAAAGTTCCCGTCAAAAGAGACGGTCATGCCACGTCTCTTTGCGGTTTTCAGTGCCGCAAGGACCAGATCCTGGCAGGAGGGGGAGAGCGCCGGCGTGATGCCCGACAGGTGAAGCCAGTCGTAGCCTGAGAGGAGCTTGTCGAGGTCGACACGGGAGTAGTCGTACTCCGAGAAGGCGGAGTGCTTCCTGTCGTAGATGACCTTGCTCGCCCGGATTCCAAAACCCATCTCGAGGTAATAGGTACCGAGGCGATGGGTCGGAACGTCCGTCTCTGTCGCGTAGATAACCGGGGAACAGTGTACGTCATTGGCGCGAAGAGCGCGCACAGCGCTCTTTCCCAGGCTGTTGTCCGGGACCACGGTGAAGAACGTGGCATCCATCCCGAGATTGGCCAGGGAGATTGCAATGTTGGCCTCGGATCCGCCGTAGGAGGCCTCAAATTCTGTCGCGGTCCGGATCTTGTTGCAGTTGGGCGGGGTAAGGCGGAGCATCACCTCTCCGATTGTGAGAAAGCGCTGCATGGCATCCCCTCTCAATCGTCGACAAAGTCGGAGCGGTAGGGCGTGAAGGTGTCGAGGAGGATCCCCTCCTCGAGGCAGATGCAGCCATGCTCCACGCTGTTTGTCTTGAGCAGGGTATCCCCGGGGCCGACGATCTTTGTCTCGTCCCCGATGGTAAATCGGAACTTCCCGCTCACGACATAAGTGATCTGGGTGTTCGTGTGATGGTGCATGGCGCCGACAGCGCCCTTCTCGAAATGGTTTTCCACGACCATGAGGTCATCCGAGTAGGCGAGCACGCGGCGCACAACGCCATGGCCGTTATCCTCAGGAACGGTATTCTCGTGGAACACAAAGCGATCGTTTTTCATTTGGTATCCCTCCATTTGCCATAAGTTTCCCGATCCTGGCGCCCGGGCATGCCTGTCGGGATCCAGGAAAGGATGTTACAATACTCTTCAGGGCATTTGGCCCTGCCACTATTGTCAGGGAACGCCGAACTCTTTTCAATGGTAAATTTTTCACCCTGCCTGCGCGGTGGAGCCATCAGAATCAGGATGACAAGGGGAGGAAAAGGATGAGTTGGAAAAGCAGAGCAGTTTTGGGTATCGCGCTGAGCGGGTTCCTGGTTCTTTGCGTCTCTGGCTGTGGAAAGGGCGGCAATATCGATGCTGTCAGGACGCATGCGGTGCCGTCCAAGATGTACTCCGAGGAGGATATTGACGCCGCCATCGGCGCGGTGGAAGAGGAGTTTGCAGAGAGCTGGAGCGGCTGCACCCTCACAGAGATTTATTATGCGGGAGACGAGGTCTCCAGAGATCATCAGGACTGGGCGGCAAGGAATCACGCCGATGAGGTTCTTGTCCTTCTCTCCTCCTTCGATGTGGATGCCTCCGGCGGAAACGGCTCCCTGAACCCCAACAGCACATATGATGACTGGAACTGGATCCTGGTGCGCACAGGCGGCGGCCCTTGGCAGGAAGTCGATCATGGGTATTGAGGGAAGGACCGGACAAAGCACCCTGCAAAGAGGCGGCTGTTCTATGGAAGGGGAAACTGGGACAGGTGCCGGGGAGGAGAGGAAAAGATGAGCAGCCTCACCAGGGGGTGCTCCTGTCCCAGCCCTTCTCGTGCCAGTAGTCCTGGTCAATCTTCTTCATCCGCGGCAGGATCGCCTTTCGATACAGGTGGAAGAAGGCACGGGTCCTGAGGGAGGGCTTTACCCGCCCCGCATGGCGGCGGATATCCTCCGCTGCGGCGTGGACAAGCCGCTCTGCCTTCTCCTGCCGCTTTTTTGTCATCTCCTCAAAAGAGGGCGCATAGACCGCCATTCCGATGGTCTGGATTCTTCCGACGCCCCAGAAAGAGAGGGAGTCTGTCATGTCCTTCAGCGTGGACTTTACCCCGCCGCCAGCCGCCGTCGTGACGGCAACCGCCTGCTTTGTGAACATCCGCTCCTGTGGCCTGTGCAGCATCCAGCGCCAGCCGTAGTGGTCGAGGAGGTTTTTCATCGCACCGGTCACGTGGTAGACGTAGACAGGGGATGCGAGAACCAGGACGTCTGCATCGTCAATCGCCTCTGTGATGGGCCGCAGCAGTTCTGCGTGGGGGCAGAAGGTCTCTCCCTTTCGAAAACACAGCCCGCACCCTACACAATATGGCGCAAAATCCCGTGGCAGAAGGATCTCCGTCACGGTGCCGCCAAGTTCATCCGTCAGCATCCTTGCGATGCGGTATGTCGTTCCCTTCCGGTTTGTTCCAAGAATCAGAGTGATCTTCCGTTCCATGTGCCCTCTTTTCCGCACCGGCAGGAGCGCATGGAAAGGCCCTCTCTGCCCGGTGCTTTCTGTTGCAGACCACTCCAGTGTAGCACCGTGTCCCTGATTCGACACGGCAATCCCGAAAAAGGTTCAGAAATCTTCAGTGTTAATACTTCTGTCACAAATGACGGTTATAATAGGGGCAGAAATTGAGAAAGAAAAGCCTGCCGGAGGCATCCGGCAGAAAGGAGTCTGGATATGTGGAACAGAAGAGAGATTAAGGAGAGAGGCAAGAGAAGCCTCTCTGCGGCATATTGGAAGAGCGTGCTGGCAGCACTGGTGCTGACGATTTCCACCGGCTCGATGGGAAATTTCACCATCACCCATAACGTCGCCCGGTACATGGACGGCACGCACGGCGGGAAGGAATTCTGGCACTATCTGTTGCCGTTTTCCTACTTCTCGTACTCCTACAGCGGCCCCAATGGCGGCTGGTTCCTGCCGATGCTCACGACACTGCTTGGCACTGTTCTTCTCTTTGGCGGCATCCTGCACCTGATCCTTCGGATCTTTGTGCTGAACCCGTTGGAGATGGGCGGACGCAGGTTCTTTATCGTGGACCGCGCAGAGAACGGCAATGCCTCCACGGTAGAGCTCGTTGCCGGCTTCTCCGTTCCATACATGAACGTCGTGAAGACCATGTTCCTGCGGAACCTGTACGTGTTCCTGTGGTCCCTCCTGTTTGTGATCCCCGGACTGGTAAAGGCATACTCCTACCGGATGGTTCCCTACATTCTCGCGGAGAGCCCGGACATGGATAGCAGAGAAGCATTCCGCTTAAGCCGCGAGATGATGGATGGCAACAAGTGGGAAGTCTTTGTCTATGACCTGTCGTTCCTTGGCTGGTACCTGCT
>ONMH01000089.1 GCA_900318875.1 uncultured Lachnospiraceae bacterium
GGCACAGGACCTTCGGAAGGAATAGTTCTGCGTGTACACGCAGGTCCTTGACATGGAGGGTCGGCAGGTGGAGCTGCCAGAGAACTTCCTCCTCCGGGATAGGTTTGTCCAAAGCAGAGGGTACCGGACCATCCTGGATGTCTACCCCTCCGACAATGAGGGAAACTGGCAGGATGCGGGAACTTTTGCAGCGCTTGCAATGGCATATGGACCGCGCTATGCCTGCTCCTCTGCCCTGGCAGCGGATTTCACAGACATCAATGGCCATGAGTCCTACGTTGACAGTGTCAATACCATTACCCAGGTGCAGGAGATCCCGACAGAAAGCGACCCTCTCACCGGCATGATCTTTGATCACTGCGCGAAGGTGATCAACCATGAGCCCGAGAAGTGGCTCCAGGATGTCTCCCATGACCCGGAGTGCCCGCTCCGGTACGGCTATTTCGTGCCCAGGATGGGGACGGGCAAGCGGCCGCTCATCGTCTGGCTCCACGGCGCCGGAGAGGGCGGAGCGGACACGAAGATCAGTTACTCCGGCAACAGGGTCACCGCCATGCAGAGGACAGAATTCAGGAGAAGTTTGGCGGCTGCTATCTCTTCTCGCCGCAGTGTCCACCATGTGGCTGAATGATGGGAGCGGTACATACGGGAACAGCGGACAGTCCATCTATCAAAAACGGCAGAGTACCGCGTCCATTTGTCAAAATGGGCGTGATACTCTGCCGTTTTTTATAGAAACGCCCCTGGAAACATGCTTGCAGTTTCCAGGAACGTTTTTGGAATGAATGCCAATGGTAGAAATCGCTGCGGGATACAGAAGAGGGAGCCTGTCAGCTGTCCTTTTGGGGCGCATGCTCTCTTCGATACTCGCTGGGAGTCTGTCCGGTGTATGCCCGGAAGGCCTTGGAAAAGTAGCCGGCGTCGGAAAAGCCGATCCGAACTGCAATGTGCAAGAAGGCTTTTGGCGCGATCCATGCGAACCTTGGTCAGATACTCGTAAATTCCGATCCCGTAGCGGTTCTTGAAGAGGCGGGAGAGGTACTCGCGGGAAAAATAGTATTTGTCTGCGAATTCCTGGATCTTAAGATTCTCGCTGTAACGGGTTTCAATTGCCGTGTGAACGAGTTCTGTCACCTCATCAGCAGAGAATTCAGACTGCTTCTTTTCCTGACTGTCGCCAAAGTCCTCACTTGGGAAGAGTCCCTGCATGGCGCGACCGATGGCTTCGTTCAGTTCATCGGCTACGACGGGCTTTAGCAGATAATCTGTGGCGCCATAGCGGATCCCAGCTTTGGCATAGTCAAAGGTGTCATACCCGCTCACGATGATAAAGCGACAGGAAAGATCCGGGGCAAGTTCCCTTGCTCGTTCCATGAACTGCACCCCGTTCATGATGGGCATCTGCATGTCGACAAAGACGAGGCAGGGGTGCACCTCCATCAGGACTTTTAACGCTTCCTTCCCGTTCTCCGCATACAGAATCGGCGTTTCAATATGCCATTTCTTCCAGTTCCCGAGCTTCGTGACAGCAACCCGTACAGGTATTTCGTCATCTACGATCAGTGCTTTGTGCATGCGCCCTCCTCCAATACCATAGTGACACAGGTGTAATGGTCATCCCCGTCGCTGCTCTCGATCTGAAGATCAGCATGACCCTCGTACATGATCTGAAGTCTGCTGTAGAGATTCAGAAGACCTATGCCAGTAGATTTCTTTTCAGCATCCGTTCCGGGCTGACTGGTATCTCCCGGCTTATAGGAGCGGATCCTTCCGGTCACTTCCTCCAGCTTTTCCCGGCTCATTCCTGCCCCATTGTCTCTTACCCGAATGTTCAGGAGTCCGTCCTTTCGAAAGGCCTCAATCATAAGATGCAGATCTGTCACTGTCCCGGTGAAGCCATGCAGGATCGCGTTCTCTGCAATGAGCTGGACACTGCACTTGGGAACAACCGAATCCAGTACATCCTGGTCTATCCGTTCCTCGGTTGTGAGGTGATCTCCCATACGCAGCTTCATCAGCGTGATGTAGTTGTCCGTGAACTGCAGCTCCCCGGAGAGAAGGCTTTCCGATTCTCCGTTAATGGAATAACGCATGTTCTTGGAGAGGCGGATCAGCATGTCATAGATCTCCTCCTGATCGTTCATCAGCGCCTGGGTTCCGATTGCCTGAAGCGTGTTGTACAGAAAATGCGGGTTGGTCTGCGCCTCCAGCGCGGCAATTCTTGCATTTCGCTCGTTGATAGAGGAGACCAGATTTTCATTCACCAGCTTGTCGATATGCTCTGCCATGTCGTTGAACGAGTTGGAGAGCATCGCGGCTTCCCAGCTGCGTCCGATGTGGATCTTCTGATAGGATCCGGATGCAATCTTCGACTGGGATGCTGCCAGCGTGGTGAGCGGTGCAGTCAGATATCGGATCAGCACAAAAGTGATACCGAGCGACAGAATGGCAAAACCGAAGACGAACAGGGTATTGGAGAGCCGGATCGAGGAGAGTTCATCAGTTATGGAAGAGAGGGGAGTCAGGACCATCAGCGTGATGCCGGAAGAATCACTGGTCTGGCAGACATGGAGATACTCTCCATAACTTGTTTTGATCGGCTCGCCGGGATCCGCTGCCTGCACCGAGGTGAGCGCAATTTCTCCATTCTCTATTCCATCCCGAAGAGCTCCCTGTGCATTGGTGTAGAGAAGCATCCTGTCCCGGTTGTAGAGCGCTGTGATCATGCCGTCAAAGCTCTTTCGCATGGCGCGGTCATCCACCTCAATGGTGACAAGGGCAACAGGCTTTTTGTCCCGGATGCGAATGATGGTATGGCAGAAGCGGAGCATGGAGCCATCGTAAGTAGCCGGGAACACCGCAAAATTTTTGCTTGAGCTCACGCACTCCTGGTATTCTTCCGTATTTCGGGTACCGACAGAAGTATCGGTGGTGATGTGCTGGTCCTCAGGCGTCCGCTCTATGGAGAGATTCTGATTGAGAAGATCCAGACGGTACGCAGTGAGATCAGTCCGGGTGAAGTAGCTCAAAGATGCTGTGGAAACCAGATTACCAAGATCTGCTTCATCGATGGGACTTTCGGAAAGGAGCGCATTATAGGAGGCACTGCTATAAACCGGCTGGATGCAGAATTCCGAGAGATCGGAGAAATAGTCCTCCAGGTTCTGGAGTTTCATTGTGAGAAGCTCAGAGGTTGCGTCATTGTGCTGGTCAATCGCGTTCTGCCGTCCGAAGCGGAAGTAAGTGAAGGAGAGGACGGAAGCCATGATGATCATGAAAAACGCCATGAGCAGCATGAACGTAAGCCACAGCGGAGACTTCTCCATAGGCTTCCGGATCTTTTCCCGAAGCTTCCCTTTTCCATTTGCAAAACGCATTGCTTTCTTCTTATCTTTCATAGTCCCATCTTAGCGCAGAGGCTCCACAGACGTAAACTACAGCAGGCCAAGAGTATACAAATTTACCTGTAAATTTGTGATCTGACATTTGCGATTCGTCATAAATTTACATTTTTCTGTGCACAAGATTCCGTTTAAAGTGCAGATTGCTGAAGATATGATAAGTTACAGAAACGAGAAAATAAGCAATGCGTGCAAGATGCACAGAAAAGAGAAGAAAATGAAAAAGTCAAGGAGAAAGAAAAAGGAAGCATGGGAGAACTTCCTGTACACCATTCCGGCCCTCATCCTGGTCGGGATGATGATGTACATTCCGTTTGTCATGAGCGGTTATTACTCCCTGACCAGGTGGAACGGCATCGCAAAGACGCCTGCGTTCATCGGCTTTGAAAATTTCAAGACGATCTTTACCGGAGGATCTGATTTCCTGCCGGCACTCTGGTTTACCGTAAAGTACACGGCTCTGTTCATGATTTTTTCCAACATCCTTGCGCTGGCACTGGCAGTGGTGCTGACGAAGAAGTTCAAGCTGGCCAATCTCTTCCGTGGGATCTTTTTCGTCCCCTACATCATGAGTATGACCATTGTCGGCTTCATCTGGAAGTTCATTTTCACCTCCGGATTTAAGGCTCTGTACCAGGCAACCGGATGGGAATTCTGGAATGCCTCCTGGCTGGGAGATCCGAACCTGGTCTTTTACTCCATCGTCCTGGTGGGTGCCTGGCAGTCTCTTGGCTTTTACATCGTGCTCTACATTGCAGGTCTTCAGGCAGTGCCCACAGATGTGATTGAGGCTGCCTATGTGGACGGCGCAAATAAGAGGCAGACCTTCTTCAAGGTCACGCTCCCGCTCCTTGGACCATCGATGACAACCTGCGTTTTCATGTCGCTGACCAACGGCCTGAAGGTCTTCGATATCATCCTCGCCCTCACAAAGGGCGGCCCTGGAAAGGCGAGCTACTCTGCAACGTTACAGATCTACAACGAGGCATTTACGAACAATAATTACGGGCTCGGTTCTGCGCAGGCTATTCTCTACTTCCTGTTTGTTCTTATCGTTACGCAGGTGGTATTAAAGGCCATGAGCCGCAGGGAGGTGGATCTGTAATGACACGCAAAGCAAAGAGAAGACTCTCCAAGACCATCCTGATTGTGGTCATCACCATCCTGGCCCTGATCTATATCTATCCGGTTTTCCTGATGTTCTGCGACGCCTTCAAGCCGTTTGGCGAAGTGATCTCGGATCCGATCGCTCTTCCGAAGGCACCGACCTTTGAAAACTTTACCTACGTTTTCAAAAAGATGCACTATATGCAGCTTTTGGGAAACAACGTTATCATCACGGTCCTCGGCATTGTAGGAATTGTATTCTTCTCCTCCCTGGCTGCCTACATCTGCGACAGACGGCGGACAAAGTACACGGCGATCACCTACACATTGCTGATTACCCCGATGCTGATTCCGTTCCAGACTATCATGATCACGCTTCTCAAGGCGATGAACGTGATCAACCTCTCCAACTCCCGGGTTGGCCTTGGTATCCAGTACTGGGGCTTTGGCATTCCGATGGCGACGTTTATCTTCCATAACTTCATGCAGACGATCCCGAAGGAACTGGATGAGAGCGCACAGATTGATGGCGCCGGTACAATTCGGACGTTCCTTTCTGTGATCTTCCCACTATTAAAGAGTGTAACGACTACGGTTGTTGTCCTGGATGTCATGTGGATTTGGAACGACTTCCTGCTTCCTCTTTTGATGGTCAATGCGACAAACAAGACCAAGACCCTGGTTCTTGCGGCTTACTCCTTTGTAGGACAGATGAACACGCAGTGGCAGTACGCCATGGCAGCCATGGTGCTTGCTGTGCTACCCTCCATCGTGATTTTCATCTTCCTACAGAAATATATCGTAGAGGGTGTCGTTGCTGGCGCCGTCAAGGGATGACAGATCCCACTTACTTTGGCACCTGAGTGCCGCGGGGGGAATAAAGAAACTGCGGTGCTTTGATGATTATTCAACACGTACCGGAAAGGTACAGAAGGGAATGGGTATGAAAAAGAAAGTTTTGGCAACCATGATGACAGGCGTTCTGGCAGCCTCCATGCTGGCAGGCTGCGGGAGCTCCAGCAGCTCCTCCGGAGCATCCACAGCAGCGGGAGACGCTCCAGCAGCAGCTACTGAGGCAGCAGCATCCACTACTGAGGCTGCAGCAGATACGTCCTCCACGGAGGCAGCAGCTTCCTCTGACACGGACTATTCCGCAGACAGTGGCGAGATCTACATGTTCATCTCGAGCCCGGAGTACGCAGACGCAATCAACACCCTGATCGACGAGTACAGCAATGTTGCTCCGAATGTGACCATCAATTACGAGACCACGCAGAACGACTATCCTACAATGCTGAAGGCAAAGATCAATTCCGGCGATGTTCCGGACATCTTCTCCTCAACCTCCGGCATGGAGATCGACACCTATCGTGAGTACTCCTATGATCTCTCGGATGAGCCGATCGCAGCAGCTATGGATGACGGCGTAAAGAGCGCTATGGCCTCTGCAGAAGAGGGCGGCGGTGTGTACGGCCTTGCCATCAAGGGCAACTACTTTGGCATGGTCTACAACAAGGATATCCTGGCAGACTGCGGCCTTGAGGTTCCGCAGACTCTGGATGATTTCAAGTCCGCCTGCGAGACCATTGAGAGCAAGGGTTATCAGGCGGTTTCCACCGGATTTATGGAGTGGTGGGTATTCAAGCAGAGTTCCATGAACTTCCTGAATGCTGCAGCCAAGGCAAATGGAGAAACGCCCGCCGACATGGTGAAGAAGTTCCAGAAGGGCGAGGCAAAGATCTCTGACTATCCGATCCTGTACGACAACTGGTTTGATTTCGTTGACACCTGTGTGAAGTACGGCGATGACAAGCCGCTTGAGACCGATCTTGCTGGTGAGGAGCAGGCATTTGCAAGTGGAAATGTCGCCTTCATCCTTGGCCAGGGACCGTGGGTTGAGACAGATCTGCTCTCCATCAATCCGGATCTGAACATTGGCTTTGCAGGATATCCCTGCGACGACAAGGCTGAGGATGCTCTCATGGTGTCCGGCTCTGACCAGGCACTGCATGTCAATAAGGATTCCGAGAACCTGCAGGCAGTTCTTCACTTTGTAAACTGGTGGTACACCTCTGATTATGGCCAGAGCTGGTTCACGGATGTGGCCAACGTGGTTCCTCCGATCAAGACCGACAAGGAATCCACTTCCACCATTGTCCAGCAGGGCAGAGAAGCTGTTGAAGCAAATGGTTCCGGAGAGCTCTCTGAGTGCTATTCCTCCGACAGTTTCAACCAGGCATTTGGTGAGGATATGCAGGCTTACATCACCGGTACAACGGATAAGGATGCTACCTGCGCAGCCATCGAGAAGGATTGGCAGGACATCGACGGCGCATCGGTACAGTAATCATCCCCAGTAAAGACGGAAGCGGGGAGCGGAGTGAAATCATTGCTCCGCTCCTTTTTGTTAAGAACATCCGCAACAGAAGGAGCAGACTTAAGATGAAATTCACAGACGGATACTGGCTGAGAAGTGAGAACGTCCAGGCATCCTATGCAATGCAGGCTTTCACCGTGGAACGGATTCCCTATGGCATCCGCATTGCGGCGCCGGAGAGACCAATTCGGTCGAGGGCGGATTCGCTGGACATCACGGTGCTGTACATTGATCTGACGGCAGCCGCAGAGAATGATATCGCGATGACCGTCACGCACTTTGCGGGGTATGACACAAAGGAGCCTAGATTCCCGCTCACCCCACATCCCTTTGAGCCGGAGGTCACCATCAACGAGAAGGAGGCAACGCTGCAGGCGGGAGAACTTTCCGTCCATGTCGATCGCAAGATCTGCGCGCTGTCCTTTTACGGAGATGGAAAGTTCCTGACTGGAACCAAGTTCAGGAACATCGGCTACATGCGGGTCAACAAGAAGCCCTCCAAGCTTCGCATGGATCTGAATTACTTTGCACAGGTCTATGATCCCTATATGCTGACGGAACTCTCCGTGCGGCCGGGAGAGACCATTTACGGCTTTGGAGAGAGATTTTCTCCCTTTGTCAAGAATGGGCAGACCGTCAACATCTGGAATGAGGATGGCGGTACCGCCAGTGACATTGGGTACAAGAACATTCCCTTCTACACAAGCAGTGAGGGATACGGTGTCTTCTGTGACCACACGGGACCTGTGAGCTATGAGGTCTGCTCGGAAAAGACGGGATTCGTGGGCTGCTCCGTTCCCGGAGAACAGCTGCGGCTCCATATCCTCTATGGAAGTACACCGAAGGATCTGATGCGGGTCTACACGGATCTTACCGGAAAGCCTGCACTTGTCCCCGCCTGGAGCTTTGGCCTGTGGCTCACGACAAGCTTCAAGCCGTCCTATGACGAGGCAACCACCGATAAGCTGATCGGCGGCATGCAGGAGCGGCACATCCCTCTCCGGGTCTTTCACTTTGACTGCTACTGGCTCCGCGCACTGCATTGGTGTGACTTCACCTGGGATCCGGATGTGTTCCCGGATGTGAAGGGGATGATCCAGCGCTATCATGACAAGGGTCTCAAGCTTTGCTGCTGGATCAATCCTTATGTTGCGCAGGACACGGACATGTTCCGGGAGGGCGCAGAGAAGGGCTACTTCCTGCTCCGGGCGGACGGAAAGGGCATCAAGCAGGTGGACAACTGGCAGCCTGGGATGGCCCTGGTGGATTTCACCAATCCTGACGCCTGCCGCTGGTATGCGGATAAAGTCAGAGGCCTTCTGTCTGCAGGAATCGACGCTCTCAAGACGGATTTCGGTGAGAGGATTCCGATCGATGTGAAGTACTACGACGGGAGCGATCCTCTGCGGATGCATAACTACTACACGTATCTCTACAACAAGACTGTTTTTACGGTTCTGGAGGAAGAGAAGGGAAAAGGCAATGCGGTGCTCTTTGCAAGAAGTGCTACTGCAGGAAGCCAGCAGTTCCCGATCCATTGGGGCGGAGACTGCGAGGCAACCTATGGGTCCATGGCGGAAGAAGACGGCAACGCCGGATCTTTATAAGAGATGGGCACAGTTCGGCCTGTTCTCCACGCACTCCAGACTTCATGGTTCCGATACCTATCGGGTGCCGTGGCTCTTTGATGACGAGGCCTGCGATGTGGTGAAGTACTTTGCAGAACTCAAGAACACCATGATGCCCTACTACTTTGCTCTTGCAGTGGAAGCACACAAAGAAGGAACTCCGGTTATGCGGCCGATGCCATTTGTATTCCCGGAAGATCTCGCCTGCCGGTATCTGGATCTGCAGTACATGCTGGGAGACAAGGTCCTGGTCGCACCGATCTTCAACGAGAACAGCCTTGGATCGTTCTATCTGCCCGGACTTCAGAAGGGAGAGGAAAACACAAACCGCACTGGAAAATGGATCAGCCTTATCGATGGAGAGATCAAGGAAGGCGGCCGTTGGTACGAGGAGAAGTACAGCTATTTTGACTTCCCTGTCTATGTGAGAGAGGGATCCCTTCTCGCCTTCGGCGCACGAAATGATGTCCCGGACTATGACTACACGAAGCAGCCGATCCTTCGCCTGTACCTCCCGGCAGAGGGCATGGAGATGAAGACCGTCATCCCGGATCTTGCAGGAAATATTGCTGCTACCGTTACCGCAGTGCGTGAGGGAAATACCGTGACCTTCCATGTGGATGGAACTCTTACGGATCCCACGTATGAGATCTTTGCGGAAAGTGGAGAGAAGAGAAGCGGAGCACTTCGGGATGGAGAACAGATCTCCATTTCGTAATTCAGTTGGTGTATGAAAGTCGAAAGGAAGCGGAGAGAGGTGA
>ONMH01000147.1 GCA_900318875.1 uncultured Lachnospiraceae bacterium
CCAGATTCTGGTCCTCGAGCACGGCCGCATCATCGAGCGCGGCAGCCACGAGGAGCTCCTTGCGCAGAAGGGCCGCTACTACGAGCTCTGGACCGGAAAGAGGGGAGGGGCAGAAACCCTCTCCGACAAGACATCGGCAAATGCCGATGCAGATGCCTGAAATCCTCACGCCAAATTTGGCTACGCCAAATTTGCCCACACAAAACCGGAAAAAGTTGTAAGATAGAGAAAAAGAAGTGAGGTTGGGCTGGTTATGGCGAACGGAAAGATTCTCGTCGTGGACGACGAGGCCAGAATGAGAAAACTGATCCGGGACTTTCTGACAAAGGCCGGATATACCGTGGCGGAGGCTGCAGACGGCAGGGGATGTGGCCTGCATCATCATGGATGTGATGATGCCCCGCATGGACGGGTACCAGGCAACCCGCGAGATCCGCAGGACCTCCCAGGTGCCGATCATCATGCTGACCGCAAAGAGCGAGGAGCAGGATGAACTGCAGGGCTTTGAGCTCGGCGTCGATGAGTACGTGACAAAGCCCTTCTCCCCGAAGGCCCTGGTGGCCCGCGTGGATGCTATCCTTAGGAGAACCTCCGGAGAGCAGCAGGGCCAGGGAGAGACCGACCGGCTCGAGATCGCAGGGATCGTCATGGACAAGAAGGGCCACACGGTCACGATCGACGGCAAGCCCCTGGAGCTCTCGTTCAAGGAGTATGAGCTTTTGCAGTACTTCATGGAGAACAACGGCATTGCGCTCTCGAGAGACCGGATCCTCAACAACGTCTGGAACTATGACTACTTTGGCGATGCCCGCACGATCGATACCCACGTCAAGAAGCTCCGCAGCAAGATGGGTGACAAGGGCGAGCTGATCAAGACGATCTGGGGCATGGGCTACAAATTTGAGGCCCCGACCGGAGACAACAGCAACACCTGATCCAAAAATAAAAAATCGGAAAAAGATTTGCCGCCCTGCAACCCGGGGCGGTATTTTTTTGTCCTTAAGGGTGAAGCTGCCTGGGAAGAACAGAAGAGATCCTGCCGCAATCTCCCGGAGGGATTTCCCAACCAAGGCGCCAAATGGTAGAATGGAAGTATCGCAGACGGGGCACCGGAAGGCGTCCCCAAAAAGAAAAGGGAATTAAGAAAGGGAGTATACAAGATGAAAAAAAGATTGGTACAGACATTTCTGGCAGTGCTTTGCGCCGGCACCCTTGCCGTCATCGCACCTGCTGTGTATCCCGCATCCCGTGCGGAGGCCGCATCTGTAAAGCTTGCAGGCGGCACCACCGTGGATGCCGTTCCCGTCGCAGGAACCGTTGCGGACGGCTCTACCGGAACGCTCCTTCTTCTGGACACCCAGATCGGGCAGTTCCGGATCGTCCTTGACACGGATACCCAGTATGGAACCACGAAGTATCTGAACAAGGGTGCCATCATCCTGACGGACATCTACGCGGGATCGGACAATCAGTTCCACGCGGCGGATCTTCAGATCAACACGGACAACACGAAGAAGACGGGCTCTGTGGAGGTCGGCACGGCGATTGCAAATGCGGCAGGCAGTACTTCGAAGAGCACCACGACCAAGGTGACCGTGCAGCAGAATACGACAAGGGTTACCGGTGTTGTGGACAGCGCAAGCACAACGGACCTTCTCGTCCTGAAGAACTCTGACGGCACGATGAAGATCACCCTGGATTCCACGACGGACATGTCCGACGGAAAGGTCCTGATCCCCGGCTTTACGTACAAGGTCGACATCTACCGCGGAACGGGAGACTATAACCACGCGGCCAAGGTCATCGACACCTCGGACAACACCTTGGGAACCAATTCCGGGGTGGATACTGGCCATACCGTCACGGTCTCCGGCACCGTTGCCTCTGGGACAAGACAGAACAAGCTCCTTCTCGACACCACAAGCGGCCAGATGACGATCCGGCTCGACACCGGCACCGACACCTCCGCCTGCCACGTGCTGAAGGAGGGACAGAGCGTCACCGTCACCGTTGCCGGCGCAACGGATGGGTACCTGCATGCGACAAAGCTCGTGGACGGGTCGGATAATGTCGTAACGTCCAAGGAGGGCTCCATGGGCGATGCCGGCATGCTGACCGGACAGAACACCGTGACCGTCACGGGCACCGTGATGTCAGACTCCACCGATGATGTGATGCTCCTCTCTTCATCCGGACAGACGATGAAGCTTCGCCTCGATTCCGGCTCGAAGGGAACGAACCTGTCGGCCATCGTGCCGGGCTTCTCCTACAGCGTGAGCCTGTATCTTGGCACGGACGGCTACAACCACGTGGCCTCCATCACAAACCTCGCCGGAAACGATGCTGGGAATGGCAAGAACGTGAACACAGCGAAGACTTTGAGCGTCTCCGGAACGATCACCGAGGCGCGCTGCGGCTACCTGAAGCTCAAGGATGCCAGCGGCTCCGTCATGACAATCCGCCTCGACACGACGACGGATGTCTCGAAGTGCCGGATCCTGCGCACCGGCAGGAAGATCAAGGTCACCTGCGCCTATGCCTCCGACGGGTACCTTCACGCGACCGCACTCGTGAGAACCTGAGAAGATCTGTGAGGCACCGCAGGCGGCAGGGCCGCGTACAAAAAGGCGGTCTCCAGCCTCCTGTCCCTCGGCTTTACGAAGGGTGCCCTCGTTGAGATCTCCAACACCCTGGGCGATGCATTCCTCGTCCAGGGCGGTTACAGGAGGAGATCATAAGGGAAGACCCAGCGATCTGCCTTGACTCCTCCTATGGGGAGGCATATGAGAGGGCCTTCTGACCGACACGGAGGCGTCAAACATCATCCACTTAAGCAGCACCGCCCTGTCCATGACCAGCAGGCAGACCGCAGGCAGCAAAGAAAAGAATCAAAACACCGGAAAATAAAGCAGTTCCAAGGCAACCGCCCCGGAACTGCTTTTTCGTTTCCCATTTTCCTCTCAGCCAGCCTCCCGCTTTCTCGTCAGGTTCTTCAGCCACCTGTACTTCCGGAAGTGGACCATCACCCAGGGGATCTTTCCCACCTCATCGAGGCAGGTGCAGGCGTAGACCGCAAGGATCGGCCAGCGGAACACAAAGGCACCAAGGAGCGCTGTCGGAATCGCGATGCCCCACATCATGACGGCGAGCGAGTAAACGTCAAACTTCGTGTCCCCACCGCCGTCAAAAATGCCGTTGATGATGACCGTATTGACGCAGCGGCCGATCATGTAGAAGCCCGTGATCACGAGCATCCCGGTAAGGAGCTCAGCCGCATTCGGGGTCAGCTTGTAGAAGCGAAGAACAAGAGGAATGACGGCGATGACAATAAGGCAGGTCAGGATTCCGATGAGAAAGGCCATCTTCATGAGCCGGATGCCGTAGTCTTTTGCTGTGTCGAGTTTTCCCTGTCCCAGCTCATTGCCAAGAAGAATGGCACCTGCACCGGCAACGCCGTTGCACATGCAGCAGGTGAGATCCCGAACGACCGCAGCCACAGAGTTTGCCGCCGCGGCATCCTGGCCGAGGTGTCCCATGATCGCCGTGTAGGACGTAAAACCGACGCCCCAGAGAAGGGAGGCGCCGAGAATCGGCATTGCAATCCGCACAAAGTCCTTCGAGAGCAGGGCGTTCCGGTGGAAAAACCGCGCAAGATTCGGGTGCAGATATCTCTTCCGGAAGGAGCAGACTACGGACCAGACAAGCTCCACGATCCGGGAGAGGAGCGTTGCCATCGCAGCACCTCTTGCCCCAAAGGAGGGAAAGCCGAGAAGGCCGAAGATCAGGATCGCATTGCAGACGATGTTGATGACAACCGCCGTGCTCGAGATCAGGGCACTGGTGCCCGCATGCTCCGAGATCTTCATCATCGTCAGGTACACCTGGGAGATGCCGGTCAGAAGATAGGACCAGCCGGCAATCCGAAGATAGGAGCAGCCGATGGAGGCAAGAACCTCATCATTTGTGAAAAACTGCATCAGAATCCCCGGGGAGAAGATGCAGGCAAGGCCAAAGAAAAGGTCCACGACAACGGCAAGCCGAAGCATCATGTTGAAGATGTCGTCGAGCGTCTCTTTGTCCTGAATGCCCCAGTATTGGGCACCCAGAATCGACCCTGTTGACGTGACCGCAGCAAGAAACATGTTCATGACGAACTGGATCTGTGTGGCAAGAGACACCGCAGACATCGAGTTCTGGTCGAGCCGCCCCAGCATGATGGCATCCGCTGCCGCCACAGCCGCGAGCATCAGGCTCTGCAGCGCCATGGGGAGCGTCAGGCTGATCAGCTTGCGATTGAACGCCTGATCCGAAAACAGTCCCCTTTTTATTCCCTTTTCCCTTCTCATTCCGTCTCCTCCAGGCAGCAAAAGCCGCTCCGATGAAGTATGCCCGAAGGAAGAAAAAAAGACAAGGGGGTGCAGTTCACAAAACCCGAACTCCTTCCTGATCCGTAAGATCCCGGCTGTAGAGTCCCTTCTCCGAGGCAACCCGGATGATCTTTTCCGCACTCCCCCTGTTCTTTTTCCGCAGCTCCCCCGGCGTGCACCCGTAGGAGTCCCGGAAGAGCTTCCGGAACAGCTTGTAGTTCGTAAAGCCGTTGTTCTCAAGGATCTGTGCCAGGGAGAGATCCGTGTGCAGAAGACCGTCATAAATGTGAGTCAGCCGGATTCCGGAGAGGTAGTCAAGATAGGTCATTCCCATGAGCTTTTTGAACTTCCTGCAGAAGTACTCCTCCTGCAGATGCAGGATCCCCGCCGCTTCAGAGACACAGATGCGTTCCTGGTAGTGCACCTTCGTGTAGTCGAGCACCGGATATAGGGATGCGATGTCCCCGGCGCCCTTCTCGTGCTCCTTTGGGAAGGGGACGCGGAAGTTGTGGTAGAGCTCGTAGAGGACCTCAAAGAGAAGAGAGGTAAAGCGCAGGTTCCCGCCCTCCGGGGAGACATCCTGCACGACGGCCATGTTTTCGAGGACCGTGCGCAGCATGGCAAGCTTCGTCTGGTGCCGCGGGTCCTCATTGTGGGTGTCAAGGTCAAACCAGCACTCATCAAAGTCCGGGATGTAGCGAAGAAGAAAGCGCTTTGGGAACTCCAGGAGGATGGAGTCATTCCCCATGCTCCCGTTTGTCGCATGCACAATCCCGCTGTTGACGATCAGCATGTCCCCCGCTTCGAGCTTTGTCCCCCTCCCCTGCAACTGCGCAAGGAGCGTCCCCCGCGTGATGAGAATGAGCTCCACCTCGTCATGCCAGTGGGCACCTACCACGTCATGGGAGTCCGAGAACACAAGAAAGACCACATCCTTCTTTGCCCCCGGCGCAATCGTCTCATGCCGGAATTCCTCCTGCGCCATCTGCTTCCTCCTTACCGTCCGTGTCAGAAAAGGCCCATGATTCTGTCCATAGCCCCATCATACTGCAGGCAGAAGTCAAAATCGACCTATGTTTTGCACAGAATCCTGCCTGTTGCAGTTCCCACGGGATGGATAAGATAAGCGTGTCCTCAGGAGAGGAATCAGATGACAAAGGGAAACAAAAAGAGGAGAGAACGATCTTGGAACGTGTCAATGGTGTGAATCTTGGAAACTGGCTGGTGCTGGAGAAGTGGATGAATCCGGCGCTGTTTGCGGGAACAAAGGCGGATGACGAGTACTGGCTCGCACAGGATCTGCCGGAGGAGGTATACGAGGCGAGGATCAAAATCCACCGGAGTGAGTACATCTCGGAGCGTGACTTTGTGACGATCGCCTCCTGGGGCTGCAACACCGTCCGCATCCCGATTCCCTACTTCGTCTTCGGAGACCGGGCACCGTTTCTGGGCTGCATCGAGGAACTCGACAGGGCCTTCCGCTGGGCAGAGCACTATGGCCTGAAGATCCTCCTGGACCTTCACACGGTGCCGGGCTCCCAGAACGGCTTTGACAACGGCGGTCTCTCCGGTGTTGTCACCTTCGGGCAGGACGAGAGGGAAGTGGAGTTTGTGCTCTCTGTCCTGGAGCGGCTTGCCGAGCGCTATGGAAAACGGGAAGGCCTCTGGGGAATTGAGCCCCTGAATGAGCCCCTCACAGAGCCCGTGTGGGACAGCTTCCAGGTGGAGAAGCGGTACCCCGCAAGAATCCCGGAGATGGCTGCGCACAACCGTCCGATCTCCTTTGCCTTCCTGGAGGATTTCTACAAAAGAGCCTATGAGAGGATCCGCCGCCATATGGGAAAGGACAAGGTCGTGCTCTTCCACGACGGCTTCTCCCTCCTTCGCTGGGAGCCCTTCTTCAGAGAAAACGCCTTTGAAAACGCCGCCCTCGACACCCACCAGTACCTGATGATGGCAGAGATGGAAGGCTGCCCGCAGACCACAGCCGGGTATGAGGACTACATCAAAACCCACTACGCAAAGGACATCGCCGCCGTTCAGCAATATGTCCCCGTCATCTGCGGCGAGTGGTGCCTCTTCAACTCCCTGGCAGTCGGAAAGGACACCCACGGTGGCCAGAGCGTCTTAAACGGGGTGGAGGGTTCTGATGCGGAGGTCTTCTCAAAAGAGGAGAAGCGGGCGATCTACCAGGCGCTTGCAAGGGCATCGCTTGATGCCTGGAGCCAGGGGAACGGACAATTCTACTGGAGCTACAAGCTCCTGACGGACACCGTGAACGAAA
>ONMH01000088.1 GCA_900318875.1 uncultured Lachnospiraceae bacterium
CATGCTGTACATGATTGTGGACTTTGTGGGCTCCACAGCCTATTCCTCCATCATTGAGAGTGACCCTCTCCCCGTCGATCAGATGCGGCCGTATATTCTAGATGCAGTGCAGGCCATCATGAAGAGCCAGGAGGTTCCGGAAAATTCTGCGGCAGAATAATAAAAATCCAGGAAAGGCACAGCGCAAGACGCGCTGTGCCCTTTTCTCTTCCAATTCTCTGCTCCGTACTGTTCAGAGGGTTTCCCTCAGGGTTGTCGGGAAGATATGTCCGGATCCGTCTCTCCATATCAATTTACCTGGGGAGACGGATTATCCTGGAACGCTCTGGCAGATGCTGATTGGAGCAGGTGAGATAATCCTACAGGACATCCGTGAAGAGATAATAAACTGAGCCGGTACTACGCTGGAAGTGCCGGCTCTTCTTTCATTTCTGGCGGCTTGCCACAGGCTTTCCGTCAGCCATTGCTTTTTCAATGATTGCTGCTTTCTCCTCCCGCCCCATCAGCCTGTAGTACCGGCTCCAGAGAAACGGAGGCTGCAGCGGGATCTTCTCTCCTTCAAGGAGCATCCATTCCACGATCTGCTCCTTTTTCAGGGGGCAGTCATAGGGCATGCCGGCTCTCATAATGGAAAAGCCCGCCATCACATCCACGTCAACGGAATCGATGACAAAGTCCAGAAACACTTTTGTCCGGTATCTGGGGCTGGGATTTGGCGGCTGTATTGTGCCCATTTTTCTCAGAATCTCCCTGACACGGTCAGCATCAGATTCCGCAACCATCAAATCGATATCGTGATATTCTGCAGAGATGTGTTTGAAGCAGAGCAGCATGGAAACGCCCAGTGCCCAGGTGACTCCAGCCTCTTGAAACCTCTCTGCAATTTTTACCAGCACCCCGATTTTTTCTCTGTGTCGCCCATGATCGTCCTCATAAGTTTCAGCTTCCTGCTTCATATCCGCTTTCGCCTGACACCCAGGATGCGGATTACGCCAGTTTGCGGTCTCTCCTGGCAGTAAGCCAGATGATTTCGAGCATCGTAAAGACAAATCTGACTACTCCCCACGGCAAGCCGTGGGAGTTCTTACTGGTGGCACTCACTCTTCCGTGGAATCAATGAGCTTGTCGAGAAGATCAGAGAGTGTCTTCTTTTCCTCCTCCGTCAGAGCTGCGTAGGGGTCCTGCTGCTCTTCTCCGGAGAGGCCCTCCGCCCTCGTTCTGCCCTTTTCTGTCAGCATTACCAGCTGTCTTCTTCTGTCTCTCTCATCCGGCACCCGTTCAATCTCTCCTGCTGTCTCGAGCTTGTTCAGAATCTCACTGAGGGATCCCGGCTGGATGTGGAGATGGTACAGAAGGTCCCTCTGCGAAATCCCGTCACTGTCCTTCAGAATCTCCAGAATGCGCTCCTGTCCTCGCTTTTTCCCGCCGCTTCGAAGGATCCTGTCGCAGGCAAGGCGAAGCCGGATCGAGAGGTCGTCCGCGTGATCATCGAGAGGCGGAAGGGCCTCTTCTCCGGGACGGGATTCCCAGTCGCTGGGGCCATGCTTTCTTCCTGCGTGAGGTCCTCTCCTCTCTTCTCCGCGCTCCGGTCTCTCATACCAGTGGCGGTGCGGACGGTCTTCTCTTCCTCTTCTTCCCTCAAATGTTTCTTCGTCTTCTGGCCTTCCGTGCTCGCGACGGCCATCACGGTCGTTCCTGTCAGAAGAAAACTCTCTGTCTCTGTCACGGCCGTGCTCCTCTCCGCCCCTTTCTCTTCTTCCCTCGAAGGAACCGTCTTCTCCACGTCTTCCATGCTCATGGCGACCGTCCCGGTCATCTCTGTCATGAGAGTACGCTCTTTCCTGAGAAAGTTCTCCTCCTTCCTGCTGCATTCTGGCATAGGCCTCGCCCTTCCCGCAGTGCGGGGCAGAGAGCGGGCAGTGTCTTCCGCATCCCGGGCAGGTGCCCTCGGCCTTCTTGTTGTTGGTTACGGTATTGTTCTCTATTTCAAACTGATTGTTCATCATGGGAATCTCCTTTTCGTTTTCTCAAGCTGTATTTATTAGGTACTTTATTAATAACATGCCCTCAAAATATTGTCAAGGTACCTCACTAATATTTTTTCAATTTCTTTGCACGTCCTCTGCTTCCCTGTTTTTCGGCATTTCCACCGGTGAGTAGATTTATATAAATATAATTAGTTGCATTTTACCGTTGAGAGTGGTACATTTCCAGCAGAGCAACAGAACGTGTAGAGAAAGGCAGGCAGCTATGACAACAAAACTGGTACTGATCCGGCACGGGGAGAGCGAGTGGAATCAGAAGAACCTCTTCACCGGCTGGACTGATGTAGATCTTTCGGAAAAAGGACACGAGGAGGCAAAGCAGGCGGGCAGAACGCTCCTGGAGGCGGGATATGACTTTGACGTCTGCTACACTTCCTACTTAAAGCGCGCCATCCACACGTTAAGCCACGTCCTGGATGAGATGGACCGGAGCTGGCTTCCGGTGTACAAGACCTGGAAGCTCAATGAGCGGCACTACGGCGCCCTGCAGGGACTCAACAAATCCGAGACCGCGGCAAAGTACGGAGAGGAACAGGTGAAGATCTGGCGCAGGTCCTTTGACGTGCTGCCGCCGGCACTGGAACCGGACGATAAGCGGAATGCAAAGTTTGCGCCGATGTACCGGGATGTGGACCCTTCTCTTCTTCCTGCGGCGGAGTCCCTGGAGACGACCATTGCCCGCGTGGTGCCCTACTTTGAGGAGGTCATCAAGAAGGACATGGAGGCCGGAAAGCGCGTCCTCATTGCAGCCCACGGCAACTCCCTCCGGGCGCTGGTCAAGTACTTCGATCATGTCTCAGAGGAGGACATCGTCGGCATCAACATCCCCACCGGAACACCGCTTGTCTATGAATTTGATGAGAACTTCCACGCAGTGCGCCATTACTACCTGGGAGACCAGGCATCGATCGAGGCAAAGATGCAGGCCGTGGCAAATCAGGGAAAGAAGTCCTGAAGCTGCGGCAGCGGAGAGGAATTTTCCCCATTCTGAAAAGGAGAGAGCCGGGGTCGGTTCTCTCCTTTCTTGTCCTCTGAGATTTTCAGTATTCCCACTCGCGGAATCCAGCGCAGAATATGCATAAAGCAGGCCGGCTCCTGAAAGAGGGAACCGGCCTGCTGGCCCTATGGAAAGATGGAAACTTCCGCTGTATCTGAAATTGCTTACCCCGGCAGCAGGAAAGCCTGATGGTTCAGGTGATGGATGCTCTGTAGATGAGATCTGCCGCCTTCTTCACCGTCTCATCGAATTCGGCATCCGTCTGATCTCTTCTGAGATCCTGGGCAAAGGCGCGGGAGAAGCTTGCGATCATGCCGTGGTTCTGTGCAAGCTTTTCGCATGCCTCCTTCTGGGAGTAGCCGCCGGAGAGCGCCACCACACGGACCGTGTGGGGATCGGACATGAGCTCCCGATAAAGGTCATTCTCCGACGGAATCGTGACCTTGAACAGGAATCTCTCATCCTTCAGCGCCCTTGTCCTCTCGAGAAGGAGCTCATTCAGGAGCTTTTCGCACTCCGCCTTGTGCGGGCTGTGGATGTCGACTTCGGGCTCGAGGATCGGGACCATGCCGTGGGACCAGACGGTCTCTCCGATTTCAAACTGCTGCTCCACAATGTCCCGGATCCCCTTCTCATCGTAGTCAAGAATGACAGAGCGCTCCTTGGTGCCAAAGATGTGCCGGTCTCTGTGGGCGTGATCCAGGGTTTCATCCAGTCCCGGGATCGGCTTCATCCTGCGGACGTGATCGCTCTCCTCCTCAAGGCCCTTGTCAATCTTGAGGATTGGGACGACGCCCTTGATGCTCCAGAGGTAGTCCCCGGTGTACAGATCATCGATCTTCCGGTCCATCGTGTTTTCAAACAGGATGGCGGCAAGAACCTTCTCCGCCGTAAAGGAGGGCGTCCTGATAATCCTCGTCCGCATCTCGTGGACAAGATCAAACATCTCCTCCTCGGTCTTCCATGCGCTCTCTTCCACGCCATAGGCCTTCAGCGCCTTCGGCGTGGAGCCGCCGCTCTGATCCAGTGCGGCGATAAAACCGGCACCCGTGTGCATTCTCTCAAGCTGCGTGTAGTTCATAAACCTTTCCTCCAAAAACTGCTCATGTGAGCCATTGGAACCATTTGTGGGTTCGGAAGGCTGTTCTTTCGACAGCCTGATTATCCATCCGGTTTGGCGAAAAGTCAATTAAATCTAAATATATTTATATGCATTTAACTGCTGGGCAGCAGAAACCGCCTGCCCCGGTCTCCCGGAACAGACGGCTCTTATTGGTATCGGTATCAGACGCATTTCGTGTCTGCAGTCTGATCTATCGCAGCGGGCAAAGGAACTCAGTCCTTCTTCTCTTCCTTTGCATCCGCATCGACAACCTCGGCATCCTGCACAGCCGCATCATCGGCCTTGGGAGCTGCCGCATCCTCAGCGGGCATCTCCTCTCCCTCGACCTTCTCGACGGTGCCATCGTCCTTCTTGTCGTCCTTTTTCTCTTCCTCCGGGACATCCTCCTCGTCCACGTGGCGGTCTGCCAGGGTCAGAAGGATATCGTTGGAGCGGCGCACGAAGGCTGCCATCTCCTCCGCAGAAAGCGGTGCATTCTGGATCTTTGCCAGATCGTAGAGCTGCTTTGCGATGGTGGATGCGTTCTTTGCGTGCTTGTGGGCGGACAGGTACTGCACCAGCGGATGATCCGCATTGAGCACCAGGGTCTCGCCCTCCCTGCCGTAGTCCATAAAGCTCATGCCGGAGGAGTACATCTTCATCATGTCCTGCATTCTGCGGCTCTGCTCATCCACCGTCAGCATGGAGGCGACGTTCTTGTCCTTGAGCTTCTCCACATGGACTGCGATCTTGTCATCGTTGAGGGCCTTGCGGAAGACCTTCTCAAAGTCACCGGCCTCCTTCTTCAGGGCATCGGCATCCTTCTTGTCGGTCTCGCTCTTCAGCATGTCATCGACGGCGGCATCCACACGGACGAAGTGGATGTTCTCATCCTTGTACTCGATCTGCTGGATGAACGGCGTATCGATCGTGCTGTTTAAGACAAAGGCCTGCATGCCCTGGTCGCGGAACATCTTCACGTACTGACCCTGCTGCACGGGATCCGTGGTGTAGTAGATGGTCTTGGGCTCCTTCTTCTCTTCCTTCTGATCCTCCGCCTTTTCTTCCTTTTTATCCTCCGGCTTGTCCTCGGTCTTGGCTTCTTCGGCTTCGCCCTCTTTCTTCTCCTCTTCCTTCTTCTCGTTGATATCGAGTGCCTCCGGAAGCGGATGGTACTTGCCGTCGAGATCCTTGAACAGGATGTAGTCCCTGATCTTCTCCGCGAACTTCTCGTCCTTCAGACAGCCGTACTTGATGAACGGGCTGATGTCATCCCAGTACTTCTCATAATTGGCTCTGTCAGTCTTGCACATGCCGGCGAGCTTCTCGGCGACCTTCTTTGTGATGTAGTCGGAGATCTTCTGCGCAAAGCCGTCGTTCTGCAGGGCGGAACGGGAGACGTTGAGCGGCAGATCCGGGCAGTCGATGACGCCCTTTAAGACCATCAGGTACTCCGGGATGACCTCCTTGATGTTGTCGGCGATGAAGACCTGGTTGTTGTAGAGCTTGATCACGCCCTCTGCGGACTCGTACTCCAGGTTGATCTTCGGGAAGTACAGGATGCCCTTTAAGTTGAACGGATAGTCCATGTTCAGATGGATCCAGAACAGAGGCTCCTTGTAGTCGTTGAAGAGCTTGCGGTAAAACTCCTTGTACTCCTCATCGGTGCAGTCCTTGGGGTTCTTCATCCAGAGCGGGTTCGGGTTGTTGACAAGCTCCGGGCGCTTTTTGATCTTGAGTTCCTTCTCCTTCGGGGCTTCTTCCTTCTTCTCCCCGTCCTTTGTCTCGTCCTTCTTCTCCTCTTCCTTGGGCTCGATGACCTCGATCACCACATCGTCCGGTCTTCTCTCGGACTCTTTGATGGTCTGGGTCTCCTTCGTGTCCTTCACAGAGAGGTAGATCTCGGTCGGCATGAAGCCGCAGTACTTCTCGATGACTTCCTTTGCACGGTAGTAGTTGCAGAACTCCACGCAGTCATCGGTCAGGTGCATCGTGATGGTGGTGCCGACGGTCTTTCTGTCGGAGTCCTCCATCGTGTACTCGGAGCTGCCGTCGCAGGTCCAGTGCACCGCTTTCGCATCCTTCTGCCAGGAGAGGGAATCGATCTCCACAAGGCTCGAGACCATGAAGGCGCTGTAGAAGCCGAGGCCGAAGTGGCCGATGATCTGGTCATTGTTCGCCTTGTCCTTATACTTGTCAAGGAAGGCCTGTGCGCCGGAGAAGGCGATGTTGTTGATGTACTTCTTCACCTCGTCGGCGGTCATGCCAAGGCCGTTATCCGTGACGGCAATGGTCTTCTCCTCGGGATCAAGGACCACATCGATTCTGCCTTTGAAGTCTGCCGGCATCTCCTCCTCGCCCATCATGAAGAGCTTGTTTCTCTTTGTGATGGCATCGCAGCCGTTGGAGATGATCTCTCTGTAGAAGATATCATGATCCGAATACAGCCACTTCTTGATAATCGGAAACATGTTTTCACTGTTGATGGATAACGAACCTTTTTCAGCCATTGGTCTTGTCACACTCCTTACATAAAACTGATATTCTCTTGATATTCTGACTATCGTCATGGACGGCCCTGGAACTTCTTCCTCTTCCGTCCACATATTTTCAACAGAATGAAGTGTAATTCTGTCCTGAGCGAAAGTCAATAAAGAATTAGCACTCAGCAAAGATGAGTGCTAACAATCCTCCAGAAAAGTCGCAATCTGCGGCAAAAATCGAGATTCTTAAACTTCTATAAAACCCGGTCTGCAGTTCTTTGTGCAGTTCCTGCTTGTTTTGGATTACCAGCTCTCCACGCTCCGCGGTCGCTCCTCGATTTCCGCCCGCTGCCTCTGGCGGTTCCCCAAAAAATTCGATAGAATAGGACAGTTCCGCCGTATTTTTGAGAATTCGAGGTATATTCATGAAAAAGAACAGAATGCTCCTCTTGGTCTGTCTGGCGCTCGTCGCCGTCTCCGTCACACTCTACCTGCTCCAGGTCCTGATCTTCCGGGATCCCAGGACGACCGAGTTCTATATCTTTCAGGACTTTGCCTTCCTGCCGATCTCGATCGCGGTGGCAACCCTGGCGGTGAATGCTCTCATGGCGGACCGGGAGAAGCGGGACAAGATCGCCCACACCAGCATGCTGCGGAGCCAGTTCTTCACCGGGGTCGGTGTACCGATGCTGCGGGTCCTCTCCGACTGCTGCAAATTCGAGGGAGGGCTTCCGGTGCTCTCCGAAATAGAGGCTTCCCCAAAAGCCCGGGCGCTGGCAAAGGACAAGATCGAAGCTCTTTCCCTCTCTGTACATCTGGATAAGACGGCCTACGACCGCGTCCGAAGCCTTCTCGAACAGAGCCGTACCGAGCTTCTCATCCTCGGCTCCAACCCGGATCTGATGGAGGCAGAGTGCTTCACCCAGCTTCTCTGGGGGATTTTTCACCTTTTGGACGAGTACCGGCTGCGGGGAAACTGGGAGAATCTGGAGGCAGAGGACATCTCCCACCTCGAGGAAGACTTCGCCCGGGTGCTCCGCCTGATTCTGATCAACAACATCGACAATGCCGCCTATCTTCGCACCCATTTCCCGAACTTCTATGGGCCGCAGGGGATAAACGCCCTGTACGCAGGCCAGACCGAGCTTATCAGATCAGCAAAGGCCGCAGCCCGGACACCCAGGCTGCGGCCTTCTTTCTGATCATTTTTTGCGGCGGATACCTGCCAATCCGGTCCTGATTCTTTCTGGGATTTTCTTGTGGGTTGCGCTCCTCGGGGTTTCAGGAATCCCATCCGTGATTTTCAAGCGCAATCGTCAGCCAGGCAGCGTCCTTGATGGAGGTGTTCCTGTCGGGCCCCCATAAGTGCCGCTTGGCCGGTTTCTCCGCAAAAAGGAGATTTCTCACGCCTTCTTCGGATTGGAGATCGCGTCAATCTCAAGAAGCTCTTCCTTCGTAAAGGCGGTGTTGGACAGGGCTTTGATGTCGTCGTCGATCTGGGAGGGCTTGGACGCTCCGACAAGGACCGAGGTGACCTCCTTCTTTGCAAGGAGCCAGGCAAGGGACATCTCCGCAAGGGTCTGACCG
>ONMH01000096.1 GCA_900318875.1 uncultured Lachnospiraceae bacterium
ACTTCAGTGGAGTTTTGAATTACACTTCAGGCAGAAACTTCGGACGCCGGGAAGCAATTGAGCTGCTCCCCATTTGGAGGTATAATGCCTCTCGTCAGCTGTCCGGGGGTTCCCGGAAAAGCGAAGCAGCTTAAAGATTTCATGGGACGGCGTGCCTCTGGCACGGCCCGTCTGGAAAGAGGAAGAAAATGAAACTAGGAATCGTCGGACTTCCGAATGTCGGAAAGAGCACGCTGTTTAATTCCCTTACCAAGGCCGGTGCGGATGTGGCCAACTATCCCTTCTGCACGATCGACCCCAACGTCGGTGTCGTCGCAGTCCCGGATGAGCGGATCAAAAAGCTCGGCGCCATGTACCAGTCCAAGAAGATCACGCCGGCAGTCATCGAGTTCGTCGACATCGCAGGCCTCGTCAAGGGTGCCTCCAAGGGCGAGGGCCTGGGCAACCAGTTCCTTGCAAACATCCGCGAGTGCGATGCCATCGTGCACGTGGTGCGCTGCTTTGAGGACCCGAACGTCACCCACGTGGACGGGTCCGTCGATCCCATGCGGGACATCGACACGATCAACCTGGAGCTGATCTTCGCAGACCTCGAGGTTCTGGAGCGCAGGATCTCCAAGGTGGCAAAGACCGCCCGCATGGACAAGGATGCGGCGAGGGAGCTGGACTTCTTAAAGCGCATCAAAGAAACGCTCGAGGCCAACAAGCCCGCCTCCTCCATGGAGGTCACGGACGAGGATGAGGTCCGCTGGATGAAGGAGTACAGCCTCCTCACCTGGAAGCCCGTCATCTACGCCTGCAACGTCTCCGAGGACGACATCCCGGATGACGGTGCCTCGAACGAGGGCGTGCAGAAGGTGAGAGAGTACGCAAAGGAGACCGGTTCCGAGGTCTTTGTCCTCTGCGCCAAGATGGAGGCGGAGATCTCCGAGCTCGAGGACGACGAGAAGCAGGTATTTCTGCAGGACCTTGGCATCACGGAGTCCGGTCTCGACAAGCTGATCAAGGCATCCTACCGGACCCTCGGCCTCATGTCCTTCCTGACGGCAGGCCCTGATGAGACGAGAGCCTGGACGATCAGGATCGGCACAAAGGCACCGCAGGCTGCCGGCAAGATCCACACGGATTTCGAGCGCGGCTTTATCAAGGCAGAGGTCGTCAACTGGGAGACCCTCCTCAAGGAGGGCTCTCTTGCCAACGCGAGGGAGAAGGGCCTTGTCCGCATGGAGGGCAAGGACTACGTCGTGCAGGACGGCGACGTGATCCTGTTCCGCTTCAACGTCTGATTTTCGGGGAGATGGCATGCAGAATATGATGGACACGATGGACATCGCGTTCCCGCACCTTGGGATCTACCTTCGGAACGTGCCGAAGACGATCACCATAGGGAACTTCTCCATCGCACTTTATGGCATTGTGATCGCGATCGGCATGCTCTGCGGCATCTGGCTCGCATCGAGGATCGCAAAGAAGACCGGGCAGAATCCGGACACCTACTGGGACATCTCGATCTGGCTGATCATTTTCTCGATCATCGGCGCCAGGGTCTACTACGTGATCTTCTTCTGGGATGCCTATAAGGATGACCCGATCCAGATCTTCAACCTCCGGGGCGGCGGCCTTGCCATCTACGGCGGCGTGATCGCGGGCGTCATCACGGCGATTGTGTACTGCCACAGAAAGAAGCTCCGGCCGCTTGTCGTCCTGGACACCGCCTGCTTTGGCCTCATTCTCGGCCAGATCATCGGCAGATGGGCAAACTTCTTCAACCGCGAGGTCTTTGGCGGCTACACCGACAACCTCCTTGCGATGCGCCTGCCGATTGCGATGGTCCGGGAGCGGGACATCACCCCGGAGCTTGCCTCCCACATCCAGGCAGGCACGAACTACATTCAGGTGCATCCCACGTTTTTATATGAGAGCCTCTGGAATCTGATGATCCTCTGCATCATGCTCTGGTATCGGAAGAGAAAGAAGTTCGACGGGGAGATGATGCTTTTGTACTTTGGAGGATATGGCGCGGGCCGCGCCTGGATCGAGTACATCCGCACGGATCAGCTCTACATCACGGGGACGAAGATCCCGGTCTCCATGCTGCTCGCCATTGTGATGCTCGCCGCCTCCGTCATCCTGGACATCTACGGACGAAGCAGGGTGAAGAAGCTGAAGGCGGCAGGTGTTTCCCGCATTCCCCTCTGGACGCTGACAGCAGCGCCGGAGACAGGAAACAAGAGCGAAGACAAAAAGACAAAGGAGAGGGAAGAGGATCCCGACGATCCCTACGCCTTTGACACCATCGATGACTACAACAAAAAAGTGGGAGAAGCTCCCACAAAGGAGCCGGAAGAAAGCAGATCTTCCGGAGAAGGAAAGACCAATAAGGACTGAGACTCCCCCGCCGTGGGAGAGCCTCCCACAGGGCATCGGAGAAGGAAACCCCATTCCCCGGTGCCTTTTTCTGTGTCCGCAGGACCAAAATCCACATCTTGTTGTCTGAAAATATGCCGCAACAACATGTGGTAGATACCGCCGGAAAGGCTGAAAATATAGGCAATTCGGGCAGATCCTGGGGTATTGATTTCACACAAATCTTACGATATGATTTATCCCACAAGGTGGGGGAAAATCCCAAATTCATCCTGAAAAGTGGGAGGATGTGGGAGATTCCCAGGCGGTCTGGAAAGGCGTGTGCGGCAGTGGACAGGAGCTTGACGGGAGAATATCATCACTCGCTCGATACCAAAGGGCGGCTGATTGTGCCCGCGCGCTTTCGGGACGTTTTGGGCAGCACCTTCCGGATCGGCGTCTCCCTGGACAACTGCCTCACGGTCTACACCGACGCGGGGTGGGACGCCTTTTACGAAAAGCTCATGGCCCTGCCGCAGAATCGGCCGGATGCGAGAAAGCTTGTCCGGTACTTCACCGCAGGCACCTTTGATGTGGAGCTCGACCGGCAGGGACGGATCCTCCTCCCCCAGAAGGCGCGGGAGAAGGCGTCAATCGACAAGGACGTGGTCTTCATCGGCTATGGGGACAAGGCCGAGATCTGGAGCGAGGAGGTCTACGACGAATACATGAGCACAGACTCCAGAGAGGAGGCCGGCAGGATCGCGTCGAGTCTCCAGGACGAGAACTTCATGATCTGAGGCCCTGCTGCACCTTTGGAAGAGAGAATCCATGGAATTTCACCACATCCCGGTCCTTTTTGAGGAGACCATTGCAAATCTGAACATCAGGCCCTCCGGCATCTACATCGACGGGACGCTCGGCGGCGCTGGCCACTCCTATGAGATCGCAAAAAGGCTCACGGAGGGCGGAAGGCTTGTCGGCATCGATCAGGATGAGGATGCCATCCAGGCGGCAACTGCGCATCTCTCCCCCTTTGCGGACCGGGTCACCATCGTTCACGACAACTATGAGCACATCCCGGAGATTGCAGAACGGCTCGGCATCCGGGAGGCAGACGGGATCCTGCTCGACATCGGCGTCTCGTCCTACCAGCTCGACAACCCGGAGCGGGGCTTTTCCTACAACGAGGACGAACCCCTGGACATGCGCATGGACCAGGAGAACCCGGTCTCTGCAAAGACCATTGTCAACACCTGGTCTGCGGAGGACCTTGCAAGGATTCTCAAAGACTACGGCGAGGAGCGCTATGCAGGGCGCATCGCAGAGAACATCGCAAAGGCAAGGGAGCAGCACCCCCTGGAGACGACGGGAGAACTGGTCGCCATCATCCGGAGCTCCATTCCGATGAAGATGCAGGAGAAGTACGGAAACCCCTGCAAGCGCACGTTCCAGGCGATCCGGATTGCCTGCAACCGGGAACTGGATGTGCTGCAGGACTCCATCGACAGCCTGATCGACCTCCTGGCACCGGGCGGACGGCTGTGCATCATCACCTTCCACTCACTGGAGGATCGGATCGTCAAGAACGCATTCAGGAGAAATGAAAATCCCTGCACCTGCCCGCCGGAATTTCCGGTCTGCGTGTGCGGGAAGAAGTCAAAGGGAACCGTTATCACAAAGAAGCCGATCACGGCATCCGAGGAGGAACTTGCGGCCAACAAGCGGGCGGCAAGCGCAAAACTCCGGGTGTTTGAGAAGATCGGAATAAAGCAGTAGGCAGGAGCGGGAATCATGGCAGAGCGGACCAGACAGGCAAGGGCATATGCGAGAACAAATGCCCGGGCATATGGAAGAGGATATGGGAGAACCACGGCAAGAACCTATGGGGCAGCCTATACCTATGGAAGCGAGGCACCGGAGCTCTATCCCCAGGTCCCCGCAAGGAGGCGTCCCCAGCGGCCGGCACCGGTGCGCACCCGTCCCTCCGAGGAGGAGCTGCAGCGGAACCGTGCGGCGGTGGAGAGAAACCGCGAGAGAGCGAGCCGCCTGAATCCCGCTCTGATCACCTTTATGGTGACCATGGTGATCATCATGGGCGTGTTCCTTGTGGAGTACCTCACGCTGCAGAGCAAAGTCAGCTCCACGCTCAGCGAGATCTCCACGATGGAGACCCAGCTTCAGACACTCAAGGCCAGCAACGATGAGACCCTCAGCCAGATCGAGGCGAGCGTCAACCTGGATGAGATCAAGTACAAGGCCATCACGGAGCTTGGCATGAGCTACGCCACCGATGACCAGATCATTCCGTTTGCCAATGACAGCAGTGATTACGTGCATCAGGTGACAGAAGTGGGCAAGTGACAGGAAGACGGTTTGACAGATGGCGGACAGAAAGAAAAAGAGGACAGAGAGCCGGGGGCTGACCACCGGCATGCAGAGAAAGCTGGCGGTACTGTTTATTCTGGTACTGCTGGCTTTTGGCTTTCTCGCTGTCCGGCTGTACACAATCAGCCGGGACAACGGCGCGGAGTATGAGAAGACAGTGCTCTCCCAGCAGTCCTATGACTCGCGGGAGCTCCCCTACAAGCGCGGTACCATCACGGATTCCAAGGGGACGGTGCTGGGGACGTCGGAGCTTGTCTACAACGTGATCATCGATGCCTATCAGATGAACAGCGGCAGCAAGGATGAGACGACGGGAGAGAGCATCTACATAGAGCCCACGCTCAACGTCTGCGAGAGCCTTGGCATTGACAAGGAAAAGATCCGCAAGTACATCACGGACAATCCGGATTCGAGGTACTACGTTGCCTTGAAGAACCTCTCCTATACCCAGTACACGGCGTACCAGCAGGCGATCACGGATGCCTCCGACAAGGTGAAGAACATCCAGGCCTCCATTCAGAAGGAACAGGCAAAGTCCAGCCCCGACGAGACGACGCTCACCCAGCTGAACAGCCAGCTCGAGGAGGCAGAGAAGGAGAACGAACAGTATCAGAACATCCAGGGCATCTGGTTTGAGCCTGCCTACATCCGATCCTATCCGAATGGGACGCTCGCCTGCGACGTCATCGGCTTTGCAAACGACCAGAACCAGGGCTCCTTTGGCCTTGAGGAGTACTACAACGACACCTTAAACGGCACTCCCGGGCGCGAGTACGGGTATCTCTCCGGCCAGTCGACGCTCCAGCGCACGACGATCGAGGCCACCGACGGCAACAACCTGGTCCTGACCCTCGATGCCAACATCCAGTCAATCTGTGAGAAGTACCTCTTGCAGTACAATGAGCAGAAGCAGAACAAGGTCCGGCCGGGATACGGCGCGAACAACGTCGGCGTCATCATCGAGGATGTGACCAACGGCGACATCCTGGCCATGGCCTCCTACCCGAATTATGACCTGTCCAATCCCTATGACCTCTCGAGGATCGTCGGCATGCCAAAGCTCGACGACAACGACAACCCGACCGACGAGTACATGACCCAGGAGGACGTGGACGCCCTCGACACCTATGAGCAGCAGTCCCGGTACCTGAACGCCCTCTGGTCCAACTTCTGCATCTCGACTCCCTATGAGCCGGGTTCCACGGCAAAGCCTTTCACCTATGCGGCGGGCCTTGAGTCCGGAAAGATGACGGGAGATGAGACCTATTACTGCGGCGGATACCTGAACGTGGGCGGCTGGGATATCTACTGCCACAATCGAAACGGCGACGGAATTCTCACAGACAATGAGGCCATCGAGCGCTCCTGCAACGTGGCCCTGATGCAGATGGCAGAGCAGATCGGCGTCTCGGACTTCACGAAGTTCCAGAGAATCTTCGGTTTCGGCCTTCGCACCAACATCGACCTCGCCGGTGAGGCGAGGACCGACTCCATGGTGATTTCCCCCGACAACATGTCCATCTCCGACCTTGCGACCAACAGCTTCGGCCAGAACTTCGATGTGACGATGATCCAGATGATCTCCGCGTTCTCGAGCCTGATCAACGGCGGCTATTACTGGCAGCCCCACGTGGTGTCCCGGATCACGAGTGCCTCCGGCGCGACGATCCAGAACATCGAGCCGAGGCTCGTAAAGCAGACCGTCTCCGAGACGACCTCCGAGAAGATCCGCGAGGCGACCTTACAGGTCGTTGAGGGGGCAAACGGAACCGGAAAGAAGGCAAGACCTGCCGGCTACCGCATCGGCGGCAAGACCGGTACCGCAGAGACCCTCCCCAGAGGAAACCATGAGTACATCGTCTCCTTTGAGGCCTATGCCCCCTATGAGGACCCGAAGATTGCAATCTACGTCGTCATCGACAGAATGAACGACTCACCGCAGGAGCAGACCTCCGATGCCTGCCTCCTGGTGCGGGAGATCCTGACGGAGGTTCTGCCGTATCTCAACATCAGCATGACCGTGCCGCTCTCTGACGAGGAAGAGGCGGAGCTCGAGGCGCTGAACCTGCAGAACACCTACGCCTACGGCTCCTCCAACACGCCGATTGCGATCAAGAACAACTATGACGCGGACGGGGACGGCGTCAACGACTCCATCGATGCCAACGGCGACGGAACCGTGGACACGGCCCTCGACACGAACGGGGACGGCGTGACCGATGCGGTGGATACGGACGGTGACGGCAAGGCGGATCTGTGGGATACGGACAATGACGGCGTTGCTGACTCGTCCGTGGATCCCAATGCAGGCTCCTCCTCGAATACAGGCTCCACCGGAAGCCCGGAGAGCACGGACAAGCCCTGGCTCTCCTATGAGTACGATGCGTCGACGGGCTACTACATTGATCCAGAGACCGGCGCCTACATCGACCCCGACACGGGGTACACGGTTGGTTCCAGCGCCCTGGACGGC
>ONMH01000081.1 GCA_900318875.1 uncultured Lachnospiraceae bacterium
GTTAAGTAAGAAGGAATTCATATTCTGCCGTGAAAACGCACGGCAGGCGCCGGGATGTTATCCCAGAAGGAGGTTTTATGGACACACTGCAGATCTTACGGAATCTGTGCATTATCCTGATCTTTGCCAAGTTTTTCGCTTTGCTTGCGAGAAAGATTCACGCGCCGGAGGTTGCCGGTGAGATCGTTGCAGGCCTTCTGATCGGACCCTCCCTCCTGAACCTGGTGGAAGCCTCCGACTTCATCTCCGGCATGGCGGAGATCGGCGTCATTCTCCTGATGTTCTCGGCAGGACTGGAGACCGATCTTGACCAGCTCAAGAAGTCAGGTCTCAAGGCGACCCTGATCGCCGCCTTCGGCGTCATTGTCCCCCTGATTCTTGGTACGATCCTCTATGGCTGCTTCTATGGCTTTGGTGCCTGGGGCTCCGATGCCTTCCTGCACGCGGTCTTCATCGGCACGATCCTGACCGCAACCAGCGTCTCTATCACCGTGCAGGCCCTCCGGGAGCTGGGCAAGATTCAGACAGAAGTCGGTATCACAATCACCAGTGCCGCCGTCATCGATGATGTCTTCGGCATCCTGGTCCTGACGGCCGTCCTCTCCATGAAGGATCCTTCCGCCAACATCGGCATGGTTGCTTTGAAGACCGTCCTGTTCTTTGTCATCGGCATTGCCCTCGGCATCGTGATCTTAAAGCTCATGAAGATGCTCGATGCAAAGTATCCCCACACGAGGCGAATCCCGATCATCGGCATGTGCCTTGCCTTTGCCTACTCCTACGTCGCAGACAGGTACTTCGGCGTCGCGGACATCACCGGCGCCTACATCGCGGGCATTGTCCTCTCGAGCCTGAAGGACTCCTCTTACATCGAGAGAAAGATGGACATCAACTCCTATATGATCTTCGGACCGATCTTCTTTGCCAGCATCGGCCTGCAGACCAACCTTCGGACTCTGGATCCCAGGATCCTCGTCTTCTCCCTGTGCTTTGTCGCCGTCGGCATGATCGCAAAGGTTGTCGGCTGTGGCCTGTGCGCGAAGGTCGAGGGATACAGCGGATCGGATTCCTTAAAGATCGGCGTCGGCATGATGACAAGAGGCGAGGTTGCCCTGATCGTCGCGCAGCGCGGTCTCAAGGCGGGCATGATGGAATCGAACTTCTTCACCTGCGTCATCCTGCTGATTATCATCAGCTCGATTGTGACCCCGATCATCTTAAAGCACCTGTACATCAAAGATGCCCAGGTAAAGCCCGCAAAGGCCTGAATCAAACGACAGAGCGCATTTCTGACATCCTCCGGAGTTCTTCCGGAGGATGTTTTTTCTTTCCCCGCAGTCCGGGAACCGCTATAATAGCGAAAGAATACACAGGGAAACAGCCGCATGGCGGCTGGAAAGGGGATTATGGCACACAGATTTTTGTATGATGCAGAGACGGCACTGGTAAAGACGACGGGAGGCACCGTGCGCGGCTATGAGTGGGATGATCTTGTGATCTTCAAGGGGATTCCCTATGCAAAGGCACAGCGCTTCCACCGCCCGGAGAAGGTTTCCTGGGAGGGGACACTCGACTGCACAAGCTACGGGTATGTCTGCCCGCTCCTTACGGCAGATCCGCCGCAGGGAGAGCTTCTTGTCCCGCACCGCTACTGGCCGATGCATGAGAACTGCCAGAACCTCAACATCTGGACGCCCGGCACCGGGGAGAAGAACCTCCCCGTCATGGTCTGGCTCCACGGCGGCGGGTACTTTGCGGGCTCCGCAATCGAGCACGAGGCCTATGACGGGGCGGCCATGGCGGAGAACGGCCACTGCGTTGTGGTTTCCATCAACCACCGCCTGAATATCCTGGGATATCTGGATCTCTCCGACTTTGGCGAGGAATACGAGAACTCCGGCAATACCGGCACAGACGACATCATCGCCTCCCTTCACTGGATTCAGGACAACATCGCATCTTTCGGCGGGGACCCCGGAAACGTCACTTTATTCGGTCAGTCCGGCGGCGGCGCCAAGATCACAACGCTCCTGCAGACCCCGGAGGCGGACGGCCTGTTCCAGAAGGGAATCATCATGTCCGGCGTCATCGGCCCCGTCCTTGCGGATCAGAACGGAAGTGGAAAGGAGCTTGTCGAGGCACTTCTTGCAAAGCTTCATCTCTCCGCTGTCAAAGACCTGGAGACAGTTCCCTATGCGGACCTTGCCGCCGCCTACAACAGCATCAAGCCCGAGTTTGAGAAAAAGGGCGCATACACGGGCTGTGCACCGCACAGGAACCGCTTCTACCTGGGAGACCCCCTGCAGAACGGCTTCCGGAAGGAGACGCTCTCTGTGCCGCTTGTCGTGGGCTCTGTCTTTGGCGAGTTCACCTCCTTCCTCCCGATCCCGAAGTATCCTGCGGGTCTTTCCGGGGAGGAGGAGAAGAAGGCCGTTGCCGCTGTCCTCGGAGAAGAGGGTGCAGCCGCCTGCATCCCGCTCTTTGAGAAGGCCTACCCGGAGCGCAGGATCACGGACCTTCTGGTCCTCGACTTCATCTTCCGCACCCCGGAGCAGCAGTATATCCGGCTCCGCGCAGAGGATGGCGGCAGGGTCTGGTCGTATCTTTTCAACAAGGATGCGAAGATCAACGGCAGGCAGACGCCCTGGCACTGCATCGACATCCCCTATCTCTTCCACAACATCGACCTTGTACCCTACACACAGCCGGATTATGAGGTCAATGAGAGGATCCAGGACGAGATCTTTGAGAGCGCAATGAACTTTGCCAGGACCGGAGATCCCGACGGAGCACTGCCTGCGGGAGAGAAGTGGCTTCCCTCCGCAAAGGACTTCGAGTACACGGCGGTCTTTGGCGAAAAGACAGAGGTTCGTACGAACTATGACCGGGATCTCATCCCCGTCTTTGGAAAGTACATGATGCCCATCATGCAGAAGAGGATGGCAGAGACCATGAGCTCTGTCGCCCACTGAGACAACAGGACACAGGGAGGCAGCACCGCATGCGAAACAGTCCGGTATCCACAGCGATTCTCATCATCTGTGTGATCCTGTACTTCATCGAGCAGACAAACGGCCATCCGGAGGATGCCGATACCGCCATCCGGTATGGGGCGATGTATGCGCCGATGGTAAAGAAGGGACAGTACTGGCGCCTTGTGAGCGCCTGCTTTGTCCACTTTGGCATCTGGCACATCATCGCAAACATGTACTCGCTCTATGCCCTGGGACCGGGGGCGGAGGCAATTCTTGGGAACGTTCCCTTTGCCGTCCTGTACCTGGGGTCCGGTTTTTGCGGGAATCTCGTGACCTATCTTCGGGATGAGAAGCGGGGAAGGAATTCTGTCTCTGCCGGCGCCTCCGGCGCCATTTTCGGTCTCATGGGGGCTTTCCTCGTGATCGCCCTGGACCCGAGGTACCGCGCCTTCGTGTCCATCCGCTCCCTCCTTGTCACCCTCGCCATCAACCTGGTCTATGGCGCGGCAAGCAGGAGGATCAACCAGTGGGCACATCTGGGAGGGCTGGTATCCGGAATGATCATCACCTTTGTCCTGCTCCTGTTTGTCTGAGAAGAGGTCATCTGTATCAATGAACAGCATGGAAGATTACAGAATCAGAAAGTCAGATGGAAAGATCTGTGCCGCATGGATGATTCCCGCGGCCTTTGCCGCAGGCACGCTCTTTGGCATGCTCGCGATGGGGTTTCTTGCCGCCAACTTTACGGAGGCGTACAACCCCTGCGCGGAGGAAAAAGCACAGGAAGGATGGACAGAGGAGAGACACCGCCTCCCAAGGCAGATATGCCGCAGGAGAGTGATGCCTTCTGCCGCAGACTTTCGTTTATTCTGAAAACAGGCTGGTTTTCAGCCATTTGATTTGCAGAATTCCGGCCTGAAATTCTATGCAGGCCGGTTTTTGTCTGCTAAAATATCCGACGTAGAGAACCGGCAGACCGCCGGCTGTATCCATCCTGTACAGATTTTCGATGAGAGAGGAGCTGCAATGAAGAAAAAGAACACGAAATGGGTGATTCTTGCCGTTGCGCTGGTCGCTGCCATCATCCTTGAGGTGGTGTCGGTCCGCCAGAAAGCAAAGGAGGCGACCGGCGGGGCACCCTCCGATGCCGTCACGGCAGAGGGCACCGCAAAGGGCATGGACGGGGACATCACCGTCTCTGTCACAGCAACCGCGGACAAGATCTACGCTGTGAACATCGTCTCTGCCAATGAGACGGAAGGGATCGGCACCCTGGCGACGGATCAGCTGCCCGGTGCCATTGTCGAGGCCAACAGCCTGGATGTGGATGGGGTGACCGGCGCCACGATCTCCTCGAATGCCGTCAAGGAGGCCGTGAAGAACGCCCTGACTGCAGCAGGACTGGATCCCTCCGCATTCGGCGGGGATGCAGCTTCCTCTTCCACAGAGGCTGCCACCGAGGCCGGTACCGAGGGTGCGGTTGCCACGGCAGATGAGGAGGCGCCCTCCGATGCTGTCACGGCAGAAGGCACCGCAAAGGGCATGGATGGAGACATCACCGTTTCTGTCACCGCAACAAAGGATAAGATCTATGCCGTGCAGATCGTCTCTGCCAATGAGACCGAGGGCATCGGCACCGTCGCCTGCGACAAGCTCCCTGGGGAGATCGTCGCCGCCAACAGCCTTCAGGTGGATGGCGTGACGGGCGCAACCGTCTCCTCCGATGCCATCAAGCAGGCCATCCGCAACGCCCTGCAGTCCGCAGGCATCGATGACACCGCATTCGATACTGCAGTTGCCACGGACACCGCTGCTGCAGAGGATGCCACCTATGACACTGATGTCGTCATCGTCGGCGCGGGCGGCGCAGGCATGACCGCTGCGATCACCGCAGCAGATGCCGGCCAGGATGTCATCATCCTCGAGAGCCAGGCCATGGCGGGCGGGAACTCCATCCGCGCAACGGGCGGCATGAACGCAGCCAAGACCGTGTATCAGGACGAGAACGAGTTTGCAGAGGGCGCAGGTGTCGAGAAGACCCTGGCCGCCGCAAGATCCGATTACGCAGACAACAAGACCATCCAGAAGCTCGCAGACACCGTCGAACAGCAGTACAAGGACTATCAGGCTGATCCCGAGGGCTATTTCGACTCCGTAGAGCTCTTTGAGCTCGACACCATGATCGGCGGCAAGGGCATCAACGATCCTGACCTCGTCGCAACGCTCGCAGAGAACAGCGCAGACTCCATTGACTGGCTCGAGAAGCAGGGCATCACGCTCCACTCCGTCTCCAGCTTCGGAGGTGCCTCCGTCAAGCGTATCCACCGTCCTGTGGACGATGAGGGCAAGACCCTCTCCGTCGGCTCCTACATGATCCCGATCCTCGAGCAGGATGTGGCAGACCGCAGCATTGACATCCTCTACAGCACCACTGCAGACAAGATCCTGACCGATGACGACGGAAAGGCCATCGGGGTGGAGGCAAAGACCGATGCCGGCGCAACTGTCACCGTCAATGCAAAGGCCGTTGTCCTGACAACCGGCGGCTTTGGGGCCAATTCCGAGATGGTTGAGAAGTACCGTCCGGAGTACAAGGGCTTTATGACAACGAACGCTCCCGGCGCACAGGGCCAGGGCATTGAGATGGCAACTGCCATCGGCGCAGCCACGGTCGACATGGACCAGATTCAGGTCCACCCGACCGTACAGGTTGATACCGCAGCACTCATCACCGAGGGCCTTCGCGGCGATGGCGCCATCCTCGTGAACCAGGAGGGCGACCGCTTCATCGATGAGGTCGGCACGAGAGACGTCGTCTCCGCAGCAGAGATCGCACAGACCGGCTCCCAGAGCTGGCTTGTCATTGACCAGAAGATGGTGGATGCCTCCAACGTCATCCAGGGCTATATCGACAAGGGCTACACCGTCACCGGCAACACGCCGGAGGAACTGGCAGAAGCCATGGGCATCGAGGATACGGCAGAGTTTGCAAAGACCCTCGAGAACTGGAACACCTATGTTGAGAACAAGAGCGATCCGGACTTTGGCAGAACAAGCTTTGCACAGCCCCTTGACACCGCTCCCTACTACGCCATCCACGTCACCGCAGCAGTCCACCACACGATGGGCGGCCTGAAGATTGACACCGATACCGAGGTCCTCAAGGAGGACGGCAGCACCATCCCCGGACTCTTTGCAGCAGGTGAGGTCACCGGAGGTGTGCACGGTGCGAACCGCCTCGGCGGCAACGCCGTTGCAGACTTCGTGGTCTTCGGACGCATCGCAGGACAGAGCGCCGCAGATTACGCGATGGCCAAGTGATTCCCGAATCGAACAGACAAAAAGCCGCAGACCGGATACCCGGCCTGCGGCTTTTTGCTGCCCTGCAGACGGAGCAACAGGAGCAGAGGCTTTTAAATCTTATAAAAGCGCCGGGAGAGCATCCTCCAAAACCTCTCCATCAAACGGCGCATGGTTCACGTGGAGATCACAGAGAGCGCGCTGAACGGGGACTCCCAGGTCATGCCGCGGGCGATCGAGCACTTTCACGAGATGGGTCTGGAGGTCTGGATGGATGATTTTGGCTCCGGCTACTCCTCCTTAAACGTCCTGAAGGATTATCGGTTCGATGTCATCCAGATCGATATGGTGTTCCTTCGAAAGTTTGACGAGCGCTCCAAGGTGATCGTGCGCTCAATCTGTGAGATGGCGCATTCTCTGGGCATCCGGACCGTGGCAGAGGGCGTGGAGACAAAGGAGCAGTTCGCCTTCCTGGAGGAGGTCGGCTGCACCTATGCCCAGGGGTATCTCTTTGGCAAGCCCCGCCCGGTCCAGGAGTTTTTCGAGGCGCTGCGGCACCCGGAGAACTTCCGGGAGAAAGCAGAAGCCGTCTGAGAGGCTCTGCCCGGGGGTTGAAGCAGACAAAAAGAAGCAGAGAGAACGCTTTGTGCATTCTCTCTGCTTCTTTTGACTGCGGGAGTACTGGCGTTACTGAGGCATCAGCTGCCGGAACATGGCAATGACCTGCTCCTTGGTGGCAGGTCTCGGATTTCCGGGATAGCAGGCGTCATTGAGGGCATCCGTTGCCAGCTGGTCGAGATCCTCCTCGCGGATCTTCTCGTTGACCTTCGGAATGCCGACGTCCTCGGAGAGCTGCTTCACGGCGGCGATGGCGGCATCCTTTGCCTCCTCGGCGGAGAGGCTGTCCACGTCCTTTACGCCCATCGCCCTTGCGATCTCGCGGTACCGGTCTCCGCAGTAGTCGCGGTTGAACTCCATCGTGATCGGCAGGAACATGGCGCAGGCAACGCCGTGGGGCGTGTCATAGTGGGCAGAGAGGGTGTGTGCCATCGAGTGGTCGATGCCGAGACCGACGTTGGAGAAGCCCATGCCTGCGATGTACTGGCCAAGGGCCATGCCCTTTCTTCCCTCGGGCGTGTTGGCAACGGCGCCGCGCAGGTTCTCGCTGATCAGGCGGATCGCCTCGAGATGGAACATATCCGACATCTCCCAGGCACCCTTTGTGGTGTAGCCCTCAATCGCATGGGTCAGGGCATCCATGCCGGTGGCGGCGGTGAGGCCCTTGGGCATCGAGCTCATCATGTCGGGATCAATGACGGCGGTCTCGGGGATGTCATCCGGGCCGACGCAGACGAACTTGCGCTCCTTCTCGGGATCGGTGATCACGTAGTTGATCGTGACCTCTGCCGCAGTGCCGGCGGTCGTCGGGACGGCGATCGTGGGGACGGCATGGTGCTTTACGGGAGCCACGCCCTCGAGGGAGCGGACATCTTCAAATTCCGGATTGTTGATGATGATGCCGATGGCCTTTGCGGTATCCATGGAGGAGCCGCCGCCGATGGCAATGATGGAGTCTGCCTCTGCCTCCTTGAATGCAGCGACGCCTTCCTGCACGTTCTGAATCGTCGGATTGGGCTTGATTTTGCTGTAGACGGAGTAGGAGATGCCCGCCTCGTCCAGAAGATCCGTGACCTTCGCCGTGACGCCGAACTTAATCAGGTCGGGATCGGAGGTCACGAAGACCTTCTTCCAGCCCTTCTGCTTTACGATCCCGGGGATCTCTCTGATCGCGCCGGAACCGTGATAGGAAACGCCGTTTAAAACAATTCTTTCTGCCATTTGATAAA
>ONMH01000145.1 GCA_900318875.1 uncultured Lachnospiraceae bacterium
GTCACCAAGAAGGACATTCTGGGTTCCTGGAGCCTGTTCTTCTTCTATCCCGCGGATTTCACCTTTGTTTGCCCGACGGAGCTGGAGGATCTGCAGAATCGGTACGAGGACTTCAGGAAGGCGGGCTGCGAGATCTACTCCGTTTCCTGCGACAGCCACTTCGTGCACAAGGCCTGGCATGACCACTCGGAGCGAATCGGGAAGGTGACCTATCCGATGCTGGCCGATCCCACTCATGCCCTCGCAAAGGACTTTGATGTCCTCATCGAGGCCGACGGCATGGCAGAGCGGGGAAGCTTTCTCGTGAACCCCGAGGGAAAGATCGTGGTCTACGAAGTGAACGCCGGCGGCATCGGCCGCAACGCGGATGAGCTTCTGCGCCGTCTGCAGGCTGCCCAGTTCGTAGCAGAGCACGGTGATCAGGTTTGCCCCGCCAAGTGGCAGCCGGGTGCCAAGACACTCAAGCCGACTCTGGATCTGGTTGGCGCACTCTGATCAGCCGAGAGAAGGAGCACCCGCGTATGGAGAACAATCAGCAGTTTTATGACGCGGTGGTCATCGGCGGCGGGCCAGCAGGTCTGACCGCCGGGCTCTACCTCGCAAGGGCAAAATACCGCGTACTTGTCATCGAAAAAGAAGTCTTTGGCGGCCAGATCACCATCACCGCCGAGGTCGTGAACTTTCCGGGGAGCGGACCCGTCAGCGGCACCGAGCTCACCCGGCGCATGCAGGAGCAGGCAGAGTACTTTGGCTGCGAGTTTCTGCGGGCCAACGTGGAGAGAATTGATGCCTCTGGTGCGGTGCGGCAGGTGGTGACAGACCGGGGCACCTTCGAGTGCCTTGGCATCGTTCTTGCCACCGGTGCCCACCCCAGGCCTGCCGGGTTCAAGGGGGAGCAGAGCTTCCGTGGACACGGCGTCGCGTACTGCGCGACCTGTGACGGGGCCTTCTTTGCCGGAAAAGAGATCTTTGTCATCGGAGGCGGCTTTGCCGCCGCCGAGGAGGCGGTCTTTCTGACCAAGTTTGCCTCCCATGTGACAATCCTGATCCGAGGAGAAGACTTCACCTGTGCAAGAGCCACAGCAGATCAGGCGCGCAGCAACCCCAGTCACAAGCTGGGCGCCGGAGATGGGCGGGACCTTTGGAGTCTTTGTGTTTGCAGGCTACCAGCCCTCCACGGATCTTGTTGCCGGGATCGCGGACCGAAACCCGCAGGGCTATGTCCTGACCGACCGAAACCAGCAGACCTCCTGGCCCGGGATCTACGCGGCGGGGGATGTCTGTGACAAGCCCCTGCGCCAGGCCGTGACCGCTGCCGGGGACGGCGCCACCGCCGCCACCGAGCTGGAGCGGTATCTGGCAAAGATGCAGAAGGAAACCGGCCGCCGGGGCGAAGCGCCGATGATTCACAGGGACACACCCCAGAAGGAGGCGGCTGCTGTCTCTGAGGAAGGCGGACTCTTCTCCGAAGAGATGAAGGGACAGCTCCGCTCCATCTTTGACAAGATGGAGACGCCGCTCGTCCTGGAGCTCTTCCTGGACGAGAGTGACCTCTCCGCGGAACTTCGCCAGTACATGGACTTTCTCGCCGGGCTGACCGACAAGCTCTCGGTCACCGTCTCGGACGCCTCTGGGGAAGATCTCCCGCTCGTTCGGGTTCTTCGCGCCGATGGGACCTGGACCGGACTCTCCTTCCACGGGGTTCCGGGCGGACACGAGTTCACCTCTTTCGTTCTTGGGCTCTACAACGCTTCGGGCCCAGGCCAACAGCTGGATTCCGACACGCTGGACAGGATCCGCGGCCTGGATCATCCGGTTCGGATGCAGATCCTGGTCTCCCTCTCCTGCACCATGTGCCCGGAGCTGGTGACCTCCGCCCAGCGGATCGCAGCGCTCTCCCCGAAGGTCCAGGCGGAGGTCTACGACCTCACCCGGTACCCCGCCCTCAAGGAGCGTTGGAACGTCATGAGCGTCCCCTGCCTGGTGATCAACGGCGGGGAACAGGTTCTCTTTGGAAAAAAGAGCGCGGCGCAACTGGCTGCCGTGATCTGAATACTTATTACCACAATAAGCCCGGAGGTGCTGCATTTTGCGGCGCCCCAGGGCCTTTTTTCGCACCCTGATTTGTATCTTTTCCGCTCCTGTGCTACCGTAGAGCCGCTGTCTGTGTTTCTGACAGCATTTCTCTCGGAGGTTTGAACATGCAAAAATTGCTGCGCGCTGTCTTTTACTTTTCGGGTCTCATCATCCTCTCCCTGGGGATCATCCTGAACACCAAGTCCGCCTTCGGCGTGACGCCCATCATTTCCATCGCCTACTGCCTCTCCCTCCTGCATGACTGGAACTTCGGCAATACCTCGTTCGTCATGTACTGTGTGCTGGCTGCGATCGAGTACGTGGTCAAGGGAAAGCGCTTCCGCGCCATTGACCTGCTGCAGATCCCCCTCTCGGTGGTGCTGACCCGTTTCTTCAACCTCTTCGGTGCCCTGCTGCCGGATGTCACTTCGCTCCCCGCCCGGATCCTGTGCCTGATCCTCGGCATCGCCTTCACCGGGATCGGTGCCGCAATGAACGTCGACACCCGCCTCATCCCAAACCCTGGTGACGGCATTGTCCAATCCATCGCGGACCGGCTCGGCAAAAAGATGGGCAACGTGAAGAACGTCTTTGATCTCTTCTGCGTCACCCTGACCATCCTGCTGGGCGTTGTCTCCACCGGCCATCCCGTGGGTGTCGGCATCGGCACCATCGCCGCGATGATCGGCGTCGGCCGCTTCATCTGGATCTACAACCGCCTGTTCCAGCAAAAGCAGCTCCAGCTCACCGGCGTGGAAGCGTAAGCCTGGCCGCACCGGAGGAAAAAGGCGGGAGTCGATTTCGCTTTTCAGGGCATGAAAAAGCGGAGTGCGCAGCGCACTCCGCTTCGGGGTTCTGATATTGTTACCGCTACAGAAGCTGTGCCAGAAAAACGGCTGCACAGCAGCAGACGGATGTGGCAAAGAGGCCGGCGCCCCGGAAGGCAAAGACAATTCCCACGGCAAAGGCGATCAGCCCTGCTGCCAGGGACCCGGCATCTGTGAGGATGGCGGGGAAGGTCATCACCGCCAGCGTGACATAGGGAACATAATAGAGAAAGGACCGCACAAAGGAATTTGTGATGGGCTTTCGGAGGATGGTCAGAGGCACTGCCCGGACCGCAAAGGTCACCGCCGCCATGACCAGAATCTGCATCCATACCTGTGTCATGCGTTCTCCTCCTTCACCGGCATCTTCCATGCGGCCAGTGCGGACAGGATGACGGTCAGCAGAATCGTGCGGGTTCCCCCCGAGAGGGTTTTGAGAAGCGGCAGCACCGAGCAGGCAAAACTCGCTGCAAAGCTCAGCGCCACCAGCCCTCCCAGCACGCGGTCCTTCCTGCAGGGCGGGATGATGACCGCAAGGAACATCCCGTAGAGGGCGACGCCAAGCGCATCCACCAGTACCTGCGGCAGTGCCTGCCCTGCAGCCACCCCGGTCATGGTGCCGAGCGCCCAGCCGGGGAGAGCGAGGAGCATTGCACCGCAGTAGTAGTGCGGGTCGAGCTTCCCCGGCCTTGCGACAGCAAGGCCGAAGAGTTCATCCGTCACGTCAAAGCCGATGGCCAGCCGGCTCCCCACGGAGACCTTCGGGGCGAGCTTCTGGGAGAGCGCGCAGCTCATCAGCAGATATCTCGCATTGGCAATCAGCGTCATGAGCGCCAGCTCCCAGATCGGCGCCCCGGCGGTGATCATGGCAAGTCCCGCGTACTCCCCCGCAGAGGCATTGTTGAGAAGGCTCATCCAAAAGCCCTGCCAGGGCGTCAGGCCAGCCCGCTTCATTGTGATTCCCAGGGCAAAAGACACCGCAAAATATCCCGTCATGACGGGAACGGCATCCCGGATTCCCTCCCGCATCTGCCGCAAGCCCTCCGACCCCGCCGAAGCCTTTTTGGCATTCCGCAAGATTCCCTCTGACATATCAATGCCTCCTTCTTCCTCCATTATTTCCCGCGCTTTGCAATCAGTAAAACGAATGTTTATAATGTTTTCATAAGTATTGCTAATGGAGGAACCCATGGACAGCCGCTATCAGATCTTCGTGCACGCTGTGCGCGCCAAATCCTTCACCCGGGCTGCTGAGGAACTCGGCTACACCCAGTCAGCCATCAGCCAGGCGGTCCGCTCCCTGGAGCGTGAGCTCTCCACCTGCCTGATTCTGCGCTCCCACGATGGGATCTCACTGACCCGGGATGGAGCGGCCTATTTCCCCTATTTTGAGGCGATCGTCGCAGGGGAGGAGGCTCTTGCCGGAAAGCACCGGGAGATGATGGGACTTGGGGACAGCCTCATCCGGATCGGCACCTTTACCAGCGTCAGCCGAAACCTCCTCCCGCCCCTCGTGCGGAGCTTTCAAAAGACCTATCCCGCCGCCCGCTTTGTGTTCCGGCAGGGCGAGTACACCTCGATCTGTGAGGACATCCTGCGCGGAAAACTCGACTTCGGCTTTGTCTCCCCCGAGTTTGTCTCCGGACTCGAGACAGAGTCCGTCTATCAGGACACGATGCTGGCGGTTCTCCCGCCCTCTTCCCCTCTGGCATTAAGGAGCAGCGTCTCCCTGCAAGATCTAACCTCTCTCCCCTACATTCTCCTCGATGAGGGAGAGCACAGCATTGCCCTGAAGGCCTTTGCAGAGGCCAGGCTCTCGCCGGACATCCGCTTCAAGGTGACAGATGACTACTCGATCCTTGCAATGATCCGGCAGGACATGGGATACTCCCTGATGTACCGCCTGACCCTGGCAGGCTTTTCCGAGGGAGTCAAGGTCATTCCGCTCAGGGATCCCATCACTCGGACCATCGCCCTTGGCTGGCGCAACTTTCAGACCCTCCCCTACGCCGCCAGGGCCTTCATCGGCCACATCCGGCGGGAAGCCCCGGGGATTCTGGCACACCTGGAGACCTGAGCGCAGCCAGAACAGGGAAAGAGGCAGGGGCTCCGCATACGTATCATCCGCTATCCTTCATGCTGCGAATCATCATGAATTAATGCTTTCCCATTAAGTTGTACCCTGCAAATCCGTTGAATCTGCGAGGCTTGTGACGTCGAATCGCTCTTGGAAATGTTGGTAAACCATTTATAATTCTGGTAAACCTGGTGAAATAAAAGAATAAAAATATAAGTC
>ONMH01000100.1 GCA_900318875.1 uncultured Lachnospiraceae bacterium
GTAAAGCTTCGGTTCCGCACCTGGAGAAATCTGGGCTATGCGCTCCACAGTGTACTCTCGAAGGAGGCGAGAACCACCAAGAGAGGTTCCGGTGATGTTTCTCCGTTCGCCTGCTTGTGCACAGCACTGGCTGCCACGATCGGCACCGGCAACATCGTCGGTGTTGCAACGGCCATGTTTGCGGGAGGCCCCGGCGCCCTGTTTTGGATGGAGGTCTGCGCGGCCTTCGGTCTGACCTCGAAGTTCTCCGAGTGCATGCTGGCGGTCAAGTACCGCGAGACCAATGCCCAGGGTGAGATGGTCGGCGGCCCTGCCTTCACCATGAAGAACGGCTTCAGGAACAAGAAGCTCGGCGCTGCCCTTGGCTTTCTGTTTGCCCTGTTCGGCGTCATCGCTTCCTTCGGTATCGGAAACATGACCCAGGCAAACTCCATCTCCGGTGCCCTCAACACCACCTTCGGCGTTCCGCTCTGGGTGACGGGCCTTGTCGTCACGGTTCTGGCGCTTCTGATCATCGTCATGGCATTTGCTCCCAGGGCTGTCGGCGGCGGCGTCCTCGGCGCCATCACCGTCTCCGTTATGAATGAGGTCCGCTACGGCTTCGCAAGAGGGTGCTTCTCCAATGAGGCAGGCATGGGCTCTGCCGCCATCACCGCAGCGGCAGCAACCACCGATGACTGCGTCCGCCAGGGCTACATCAACATGACCGGGACCTTCTTCGACACCACCATCGTCTGCACGATGACCGGCCTTGTCATTGCTTCCTCCGGCGTGCTTGGGACGGCAGATGGAACCGGCACCCCGCTGCAGGGCGTCAATCTGACGATGGCAGCCTTTGAGGCTTTCATCGGGCCTGTCGGCAGATATATCGTCTCCATCGGCATCATCCTGTTCGCGTTCTCCACGATCATCGGCTGGGAGTATCACGGGGAGAAGTGCTTTGAGTACCTCTGTTCCAATCGCAAGGCCATCATGGCATACCGCATCATCTTCTCCCTGGTTGCCTATATCGGCGCAACCCAGACCCTGGATCTTGTCTGGAACTTCTCCGATATCGCCAACGCCCTGATGGCAATTCCGAACCTGATCTGCCTGCTTGCCATGTCCGGCACGATCAAGAAGGAAGTCGACCGCTATCAGAGTGTCATTGCGGATGAGAAGGACATTGCAAAGAGAGCAAAGCCTGCAGCAGGAGAGACCGCATAAAAGTCTCTGCAAAGTCAAAGTGAAAGAGAGCGGGAGCACCGGATGAAAACCGGTGCCCCCGCTTTTTGCGCGCAGCAAAAAGAGACTCTCTGCCTATCCGAACTATGACCTGGTATCGCCTGCATCCTCCGGGTGCTCCACGCCCCCAAGGCGCGTTGTGATCCAGTAGGCCCCCATAGACTGCCCGGGCTGCATCGTGACATCGCGGGCAAGGTATCTCCCAAGGCCCACGGCTGCAGGATCAAAGGCCTTTGCTGCCTCCTCGGAGGGAAACTCCACCTCCGCATACATGAACTGCGTGGGACTCCCGGCATCGACCTCGTTCACCTCCAGGTGATACCCATCCGGAAGCGCATAGGTCCTTCTCGTCTTCGGGATGAGAGGGAGGCCGATGAGATCCTTCAGATCGTCATACTTGTCCTTCGGGATGTCCATCTCGATCTCTTTCCTTGAGAGGAGCCCCTGGGACTTGAAGCAGAGCACGTACTTCGTCTCACCGCCCTTTGTCGCCTCCAGGCGGATGCGCACCGTGGGGTGCACACTGATGTATCCCTGCTCCATGTACTGCTCAAAGAGAAGGGGAAGAGAAGCATCCGGCCAGCCATCAACCATCCATTTGCGCTCGATTTCCACAACAGACCTCCTGCGGACAGATATGATCAGGCCCTTCGACCTGCCGGAACCAGTATACCAGAGATGGAAGGTTTCCGTGAGAAAATCACGCACCGGCCGGCAGGTACCGGAACACCCCGGACAGGACAAAGCGGATCGCCCTGCCAGGAAGAACAGCTGAAAAGAGAAAAACAGCTGCAAAAATGCAGCGGCAGAAAGAGCCGGAATTCCCGGTAAAATCATGGGATTCCAGCTCTTTGCATTCGGGAAACTGTCAAACACCTGGAGAACATCAGGCGTACTGCTCGTAGAGGAGGGGATTGCGGTAAAGCACGCTGTCGGTGTCGATGTTGCGGCGGGTGACAAGGCGGGGCTTTGCGGTCGCGGTGGAGCCGCGAAGGACGAGCTCCGGGCGAAGGAGCGTCCTGCTCACGCTCGTGCCGCTCATCATCGAATAAAGGGCAAAGAAGCCGCTCTTTCCGAGGGCTGCCCGGTCCTGCCGGATGGTCGAAAGCGGCGGATCGAGTTCAGCAGCGAGCGGGATGTCATCAAAACCGATGATGGAGACGTCCTCCGGAACCCGCATGCCCTGCGCCTTGCAGCTCTCGATGGCACCCTGGGCGAGAAGATCGTTGCCGCACAGGATTGCGGTGGCGCCCAGCTCCAGAAGCCCGGGCACGTGGTAGTGCGCCGCGTCTGCGGTGTAATAGGAATAGATGGCGAGATTCGGCTCGATCTGCAGGTGGTGCTTTCGAAGGCACTGAAGATACGCTGCCATGCGGTCATCGGAGATCATGGATCCGGTGGAGCCGTTCAGGAAGGCAATCTTCTCATGACCCAGGGTGATGAGATAGGAAATCGCGCTGTCGATGGCCTCTATGGAGTCTGTGCCGATGTAGGAGACCCAGGGACTGGACACCTGGTTGTCGAGGAGAACCGTTGGGATGGCGGTGGACTCGAGCTGCTTCATCCAGGGGTCCTCCAGGGAGAAGCCGAGGAAGTAGCTCCCCTTACAGCTCTTCTCCATCATCAGGGTGTCGTACCGGTTCTTCTCCTGAAAGGCCGGTGTGACCGGGACGATGTCCACGTCCCAGGAGGCGGAGAATGCAGCCTGCTTAAAGCCCAGGACGATGTCGTAGCCAAAGTCTCCGGGCGTCTCATAATCCATGTTTTCGATAAAGACAGCAAGGGTGCGCTGGTCGAGCTTTCTCGCCCTGCGGCTCTCATAGCCCATCTCGACTGCGGTCTCCAGAATCGACTGGCGGAGCTGTTCACTGATGTCCCGGCCGCCGTTGAGTCCCTTGGATACGGTACTGACAGAGACCCCCAGCCTGTCTGCGATGTCTTTGATTGTCGCTCCCAAAACAAAGAACCTCCCAATGAAAAATTCACCATGATTATAGAATCGCGAAATTTGAAAATCAATGATATCGAAACTATGCGTAAATCAAAACGTGAAATTACACAAAAACTGTCCGATTACATTGGCAGATTTCACGATTTTCCAGTACTTTGGCCACACGTAGTTGACAAATTGTCCTGCGCGACCTAGATTATAACCAGAACACGAAAATACACGAAAATATCGGGGACAAAGAGCGAATCTTTTCGAAACTCTGGTCCCGCAGATTTCGGGTCGTGATTCTGCTCATAAGGGAAACCCGCAGGCGAGAGAGCAGGCGGGACAACAACAGGAGGAAAAGATGAAGAAGAACGTAGTATCCGTATTGCTCACAGGCGTCGTGGCTGCTTCCATGCTGGCAGGCTGCGGCTCCAGCAGCTCTGACACGGCTGCCACCACCGCTGCCACCGAGGCAGCTGCAGAGGCAGAGACTGCGGCTGCAGCAGACGATGCCGCTGCAGAGACCACGGAGTCCGCTGTTTCCACGGATCCTGCCACCTATGACGGAAAGGAAGTCAAGGTCTGGGTCGCAGACAACGTCGTGGACTTCACAAACGATGAGATCTCCAAGTTCCAGCAGGAGTATCCCCAGTACGCAGGCGTGAACTTCACCGTGGAGCCCGTCGGCGAGGGCGATGCCGCTTCCAATGTCATCACCGATGTCGAGGGTGCTGCCGATGTCTTCGGCTTTGCCCAGGACCAGATCGCAAGACTTGTCTCCGCAGGTGCGCTGGAGGAAGTCAACCCGGACTACGTCGATGACGTCAAGAGCCGCAACGATGAGGGCTCCGTCAATGCCGCAACCGTCGGCGATACGCTCTATGCCTATCCCCTCACCTCCGACAACGGCTACTTCCTCTACTATGACAGCAGCGTTGTGACCGATCCCTCCGATCTGGACAAGATCATCTCCGACTGCGAGGCAGCAGGAAAGAACTTCTACTTTGAGATCAACTCCGGCTGGTATCAGACCGCATTCTTCTTCGGCACCGGCTGCACGCTGACCTATGACACCGACAGCGACGGAAACTTCACGAACTGCAACATCGACTACGCATCCGACAAGGGCGTGGTTGCCCTGAAGGAGATGATCAAGCTCGCATCCTCCAAGAGCTTCCAGAACGGCTCTTCCGCAGGAGATGCCACGAACTTCGCAGCCATCGTCGATGGCACCTGGGATGTGGATACCGTAAAGCAGGCCTTTGGCGACAACTTCGCCTGCGCAAAGCTCCCGTCCTTCACCGGCTCTGACGGCAATACCTACCAGCTCTCCGGCTTCTCCGGATACAAGCTCCTCGGTGTGAAGCCGCAGGAAGATGAGGACAAGCTCCAGATCTGCGATGACCTTGCCAATTATCTCTCCGGTGAGGAGGCACAGCTCGCCCGCTATCAGTCCGTTGCCTGGGGCCCGTCCAACACGAACGACCAGCAGAACGCAGATGTCCAGGCGGATGTGGCGCTCACCGCTCTGAATGACCAGATGCAGTACGATGTCCCGCAGGGTCAGTACCCTGGAGACTACTGGAGCCTTGCAACCGGTCTTGGCGACGATGTGATCCAGAAGAACCTCACCTCTGACACCTCCGATGACGACCTGATGGCAGCCCTTCAGACCTTCCAGGATACCTGCATCTCCTACGCAAGTGCACAGTAAGCAGAATCGAATACCAACGGCCTGATCGTCAGGCTGAAGGCCGGCAAAGGATTCCTCTGCCGGCCTTTGTTATGAAAATCAGCATGAGGATTCAAATCCCGACGCAAACCGGGGAGGAAAAGGAAAAATGAGCAGCACTACGAAACAGAGTTCCCTGCGCAGGGAATTCGTGGAAATCGGCACGACGTTCCGGGACGGAGACTGGAAGACCCGGGTATCGTACCTCATCCTTGGCTTTGGGCCGATCCTACGGGGACAGCTGGTGAAGGGCATCGCCTACCTCGCCTGTGAGGTCCTGTTCTTTGTCTACCTGTTCCGATTCGGACTCCAGTACCTGTCCAAGTTCAACACGCTGGGCACGGTAGAGACCCAGAAGATCCACCGCAAGACGGTGTACGGCGACAACAGTTTCTTCATCCTGCTGTTCGGCATCCTGACCATCGTCATCATCGCGGCGTTCATCTTCCTCTGGAGACTGAACATCCGGGAAAACATGATCGAACAGGAAAAGCGGAAGGAGGGCAAGGCCCTACCCACAAACAAAAAGGCCTTTTCTTCTCTCCTGGATGAGAACTTCGACAAGACCCTGCTTGCGCTTCCCTGCCTTGGCATCTTTGTGTTCACGGTGCTGCCGATCCTGTTCATGATCTGCGTCGCCTTCACAAACTATGACAAGAACCACCAGTCCCCGACCCACCTCTTCACCTGGGTGGGACTGCAGAACTTCCAGAGCCTGTTCTCGTTTGGAACGACGGGCTTTGGCTCCACGTTCCTGAAGGTCCTTGGCTGGACCCTCGTCTGGGCGTTCTTTGCAACGTTCCTCGACTACTTCCTGGGCCTTGCGGTCGCCATGCTGATCAACAAGAAGGGCATCCGCTTCAAGAAGCTCTGGAGAACCATCCTCGTCATCACAATCGCCGTGCCCCAGTTCGTCTCGCTCCTGTATGTCTCCAAGATGTTTGCGAGCGACGGCATCATCAACGGCACGCTCCTTCGCTGGGGCTGGATCAAGACGGCAATCCCGTTCTGGACGAACCCGACGCTGGCAAAGATCACGATCATCCTGATCAACATCTGGATCGGCATCCCCTACATGATGCTGATCGCGACAGGCCTTTTGATGAACATCCCGGCGGATCTGTATGAGTCCGCAAGGATCGACGGCGCAAACCCGGGGCAGATGTTCTGGTACATCACACTCCCCTACATGCTGTTCGTGACAGGGCCGTTCCTCCTGACCCAGTTCACCGGAAACCTCAACAACTTCAACGTCATCTACCTGCTCTCCGGCGGCGGACCCCAGTCCGTCTCGATGGCGGGAAATGCGGGCAGTACGGACCTTCTGGTCACCTGGCTCTACAAGATGACGGTCAACGACACGAACTACAAGATGGCAGCGGTCATCGGCATCATGGTCTTTGCGGTCACTGCCATCGTCTCTCTCGTTGTCTACAACATGCTTCCTTCTGTAAAGGATGAGGAGGGCTTTCAGTGATGGCTGACAGTAAGAAAACTTCATCGATGTCGAGAAACCGGAAGGTCGGGAACTTCTTCTCCTATCTTCTCCTGATCCTGATCAGCGTGATCTGGCTGTTTCCGTTCTTCGGTCTGGTGATGCAGAGCTTCCGCTCCTATGCCACCGAGTACGGCGGCATGGTGGACTACATCATCCCGAAGCACTTCTCGCTGGACAACTACACGTTCCTGTTCTCCGGGCAGACGAACTACCTGCGCTGGTATGGGAACACGGTCATCATCGCCTTCTTTACGGCGATCCTGCAGACGCTGATTGTCCTGTGCGTCTCCTACGCGCTCTCGAGAATGCGCTTTACGGGAAGAACGCTCCTCATGCGCATCTGGCTCATCCTCGGGATGTTCCCGGGATTCCTGACCATGATCTGCATGTACTTCCTGTTGAAGCAGTTCGGCCTTACGCAGGAGGGCGCGGTCCCCGGACTCATCCTGACCTACATCGCGAGCTGCGGCATGGGCTACTATGTCTGCAAGGGCTACTTTGACACGATCCCCAAGGCCCTCGACGAAGCGGCAAGGATCGACGGCGCGAACCGGTTCCAGATCATGAACATCATGATCCTGCCGCTCTCCAAGCCCATCATCATCTACACCGCACTGACCGCATTCATGGCACCCTGGTGCGACTACATCTTCGCCTCCTACGTGGCCTTCGGCACCGACAAGTCCTACAACGTCGCGGTTGCCATGACCCGCTGGGTGAACACCAACGACTACCAGGGATACTTCACGCGGTTCTGCGCGGGCGGTGTGCTCGTCGCGATCCCGGTCACGATCCTGTTCATGGCCCTTCAGAAGTACTACGTGGAAGGCGTCACGGGCGGTGCCGTCAAGGGATAAAGAGAACCACGGCGGAACCATCCGCCGCCTGTTTGGCGCTGCGGGAAACGGAGGAGAGGATGCGAAGAAGAGGAGCACTGCCGGCGATCCTGCTGTCCCTGGTGCTTGCCGGCTGCGGGGCAGCAGGAAGTGCAGAAGAGGAGACAGCGGCAGAAGAAGAGGAAGGGACCAACCAGATGGAGGACCTTGCCTCTTTGCTGGAACCGGTTCCCTCAGACGATGCGTACCGCACGGGGTATGAGATCTTTGTCCGGAGTTTTTATGACAGCGACGGGGACGGGATCGGGGATCTGAATGGCGTGAAGGAAAAGCTCCCCTACATCCACGACGACCTCGGCTTTGACGAGATCTGGCTGATGCCGATCTGCCCTTCCCCCTCCTATCACAAGTACGATGTCACGGACTATGAGGCCGTGGATCCCCAGTACGGAACGGTCCAGGACTTTCAGGACCTGGTCGATGCCTGCCATGAGAAAAACGTGACGGTTCTCACAGACCTCGTTGTCAATCACACGAGCAGCGAACACCCCTGGTTTACGGCTGCGGCAGAGTACTTAAAGAGCCTGCCGGAGGGAGAGGAGCCGGATCCCAACGACTGCCCGTATGTTTCCTACTACAACTTCACCAGGACGCAGCAGGACGGCTATGCGAAGCTCACCGGCACCGACTGGTACTACGAGGCGCGCTTTTCGGAGGACATGCCGGATTTAAACCTCGACTCGGAGGAAGTCCGGGGAGAGATCCGGGACATCGCGGCCTTCTGGCTGGATCTTGGCACGGACGGCTTCCGCCTCGATGCGACGACCTCCTACTACACGGACTCGGGGACCGACACCATCTCCTTCCTCTCCTGGCTCAATGACACGGTGAAGGAAATCAATCCCGATGCGTACCTCGTTGGCGAGGCCTGGACGGACCAGAACACCTATGCCGCCTATTATGAGAGCGGGGTGGACTCGTTCTTTGACTTTGCCTTCTCCGGGAGCGAGGGAGCGGTGGCAAAGCTGGCAAGGGGAAAGTACTCTGCCCTGAAGTTTGGGACAGCTCTCATGGCGGAGGAGGCGCTCTACGCCGGCTGCAGCCCGGACTACATCAACGCCCCGTTCTACACAAACCACGACATGGCAAGAAGTGCCGGGTACTTCACGGCGGATGCGGATGGGACACAGGCAAAGTTTGCAGGTGCTTTAAACCTCCTCATGCAGGGAAATGCCTTTGTCTATTACGGCGAGGAGCTCGGCATGAAGGGCTCCGGCAAGGATGAGAACAAGCGGGCTCCGATGGTCTGGTCGGAGGATGCTTCCGCGGAGGGCATGTGCGAGGCGCCGCCCGGAATGGATGCGATCACCATGAAATTCCCCGCGTATGAGGAGCAGAGGGAGGATCCCTGGTCCGTATTTACCTATTACAAAACGGCGGTCGCAATCCGGGATGCCTTCCCTGCCCTCAAAAAGGGAAGCACGGAGGTCATCGGGTCCCTCTCCGATGAGGACGTCCTCGTCTTTGTGAGAGAGGAGCGCGGCGAAGGAGACGCACCGGTTCTTGCTGCCCTCAATGCCGCGGAGGAGGAAAAGACCGTATCCCTTACGGCAGAGAGCACGGCAACGCCCTATGACACCCTCTCTGCAGTCCTTCTGACGAAGGAAGGCAAGGTCACACTAAAGGACGGGACGCTGACGCTCCCTGCAAGGTCCATCGCGATTCTCACAGCAGACTGAAGGGGCACAGGGGAGGGAACAAGGAGAGAACAATGTATCAGAACTATATCTTTGATCTCTACGGGACCCTGGTTGACATCCATACGGACGAAACCGTGCGGGGCCTCTGGAAGCAGATGGCAGAACTCTATATAAGGCGGGGCGCGGCATACCGGCCGGAGGAGCTTCGGGAGACCTATGAGATGCTCTGCCGGGAGGAGACGAAAAAGAAGGGGAGTGAGAACGGCTCACCCTACCCGGAGCCGGACCTTGCAGACGTCTTCCGGACGCTCTATGAGAGGGCACCCGGCGCACAGGTCACGGTGACCGAGGAGCTTTTGCAGCACACGGCGGATGAGTTCCGCACGCTCTCTCTGCGAAGACTCCGGCCGAGGAGCCATGCGGCGGAGGTGCTGAAGGCCCTGCACCGGCAGGGGAAAAAGGTGTACCTCCTCTCCAATGCCCAGCGCCTCTTCACGGTCCCGGAGCTATTTCAGACGGGACTTTACGGCCTGTTCGATGCGATCTGCCTCTCCTCGGATGCCGGTATCAAGAAGCCGGACCCCGCCTTTCTGGAGCGTCTTCTAAAAGAGCAGGGCGCGAAGAGAGAGGAGAGCGTTCTTGTCGGCAATGAGCTGGATACGGACATGGCAGTCGCCGCCTCCTGCGGCGTGCGTGGGATCTTTCTCAACACCGGAAACGTCCCCCTCTCCGACATCCGCCTCTTTGAGGACCGCATGCGGGCGGAGGGGATCGAGCCGGACTTCCAGATGCAGATGTCCGGGGACCTCCGATACGTGCTGCGCACGGCCCGGGAGGAGAAGACAGAGAAAACAGAGTGAAAGTGCAGTGACATGACTACAGGAGGAAACAAAATGAACCGAAAACTGCCCGCATGGCTGGAGGATGCGGTCTTCTATGAGATCTATCCCCAGTCCTTTCAGGATTCCAATGGAGACGGCATCGGGGACATCCCCGGCATGACGGCAAGGCTTCCCTACATCAAGAGCCTTGGCTGCAACGCCATCTGGCTCAATCCCCTCTTTGATTCCCCGTTTAAGGATGCGGGGTATGACGTCAGGGACTACAAAAAGGTCGCACCGCGGTACGGGACCAATGAGGACCTGTATGCGTTCTTTGCAAAGGCGCATGCCCTCGGCATGCACGTGTTCCTGGACCTCGTCCCGGGACACACCTCCGAGGAGCATCCCTGGTTCAAAGAGAGCGGAAAGGCGAAGAAAAATGCGTACTCCGACCGCTACATCTGGAGCGACTTCTGGCTCTATGGCATCCCGAACCACCCCTACATCGGCGGGGAGTGCGAGCGAAACGGCGTCTACATGCTGAACTTCTTCAAGTGCCAGCCTGCCTTAAACTACGGCTTTGCCAGGATTGACTATCCCTGGCAGCAGCGCCCGGAGGATCCGGGTCCGATGGCAACGAGGGAGGCGATCAAAGACATCTGCCGCTTCTGGCTCTCCCACGGGTGCGACGGCTTCCGCGTCGACATGGCGGACTCCCTTGTCAAGGAGGATGCGGACAAGAAAAAGACCGGGGAGGTCTGGCAGGACATCCTGGGATCCCTGCGGAAGGAGTACCCGGAGGCGGCCTTTGTCTCCGAGTGGTCCAATCCGGTGCAGTCCTTAAAGGGAGCCTCCTTTGATATGGACTTCTACCTCGATCACCCGGGCAACGGCTACAACACCCTGGTGCGGGACTATGAGACAGAGGGCGGAGACCACAGCTACTTCACGAAAGATGCCGGCGGGGACATCACCAGGTTTCTTGCGGACTACCTGCCAAAGTACGAGAGGACAAGAAGCGACGGCTACATCAGCTTCCTTACCGGAAACCACGACACGCCGAGAATCCGGAATCAGCACAGCGTCCGGGAGGTCGCCCTCTCCCTTGCCCTTCTCTTCACCCTCCCGGGAGTCCCCTTTCTCTACTACGGCGATGAGCTCGGCATGCCCTACCAGAAGGACCTTCCGACGAAGGAGGGCGGCTACACAAGGACCGGAAGCCGCACGCCGATGCAATGGAGCGCAGGAAAGAACGCGGGCTTTTCGGAGGCCGATCCGGAGAAGCTCTATCTCCCGGTGGACGCAGACGATCTCACCTGCAACGTGGAATCCGAAGACGGCGACCCCGTATCCCTGCTGAATACCGTTCGTGCCCTCCTGGCTCTCCGGCACAGCGAGAAGGACCTGCAGGCGGGAGGCGATCTTCAGATCGTGTATGCGGCGGCAGAGGATCCCTTATTTGTCTATCGGCGCGGCGGCATTGTCCTTGCGGTGAACCCCTCCGGGGCAGAGCGGGTGCTTCCCGGGGAGACAAAGGGAACAATCCTCTATGCGATCGGCCAGCAGAGAAGCCTTGAAAAGGGACTTGTCCTGGGCCCCCAGTCCTTTGTGGCCCTCCGTGCGGAGTAAGGACGGTCAGACAGAAAACCAAAAGGCAGCTGCCCTCCGGGAACAAAACCCGGCAGGACAGCTGCCTTTTTTATGAGCAATGGAAAGAGACAGCAGGCACAGAGAAAACAAACAGAAGTGGATATCCTCAGGACCTCTCCGTGTTTTCAGGCTGTGCAGGCTTTGCATGCTCCCCGGTCTTTTCCGGCGCCGGTGCGGGAAGACCCTTCGACCCCTGCAGGCCCCTCGACTGGATGCGGTACTCCCTCGGGGTCATGTGCATCTTCTCCTGAAACACCCGGTTGAAGGTGCGCTGGCTCTCAAAGCCCGCGTTGATGTAGGCCTCCGCGAAGGAGGGAGCAGATGTACTCAATCCTCGTGTCGTTCAGGTACCCGTTGAAGTTCGTGTGGAAGGTCCCGGAGAACATCCGGGAGATCGCATAGGGGGAGACGTACAGATCCTTTGCCATCTTTGTCAGCGTGATGGGCTCTGCGAAGTGCTCTGCGATGTAGGAGACGCTCCGGAAGATCAGGTCGTTGTTGACGGTGGCGGAGCGGGGCTCCAGCTTGTAGACCGCCATGCACCGCGTCAGGATGATCTGCACCCAGGACTGGACCAGCACCTGGCTGAGCTTCCCCGCCTGCTTGTCCTGAAACAGGGAGTGGATCGCATAGGGCACATCCGGGTGCAGGTCCTTTGCCCGGATGACGGGATCGATCTGCCGGTTCTGCAGGAGCGTGTCGCTGAAGACGCCGGTGTAGGAGGTCGAGAAGAGCATGTCAATGTTCGTGCAGGGACCGGGATCAAAGACCTGGGAGTGGTGGATCGTGCCTGGGAAGATGATCGCAAAGTCCCCGGCCTCCATGTGGTACAGGTGCTGATCGAGACCAAGCTCGAAGGTGCCCTGCGTGATGTAGAAGCACTCGACAAAGTTGTGAATCTGGGGAGAAAAGTGGACAGACTGCCGCTCATAGATCTCGAAGTCGTCCTGAAGGGATTCGTACAGCGGGCGCATTGGGTACCTCCGGATGTCAAAGCAAAGATGTCAGCAAATGGGGAAACTGCGGCAGGAAGCCGCATAGGAACATTGTAAGGGAGCAAACCGGACAATGCAAGGAGTGCAGGAGGGGC
>ONMH01000077.1 GCA_900318875.1 uncultured Lachnospiraceae bacterium
GGGCAGCTTTTGGTAGAGATAGTGTAAGACTTATATCAATGTAGAACTAAGTGAAAGATTAATATCCACTTCAGTGGAGTTTTGGATTACACTTCAGGGTTCACGGAAAATCCGCATTTTCCGGGGCCCCCTGTCCCCTTGTTATGATAGGATAGTAGGGATGCTGCAAGGACACAGGAGGATGCGGGATGGCAAGAAGAAAGATCACACTGGAGGAGGTGCTCCGGAAAAAGAGGAGAGAGTCCTATGAGGACCAGGCAGCCTATGTTCTCTCCCTCATCGCCTCCGGGACGCTTACTCCCATCTCCCGCGCCGGGACCAACGGCAAAAAGCCTGCCCTCTGCCTCCGGTACTGGGAGACCGTGCCGGATGCAGAGCCCGAAGACCGCAGGGAAGAGCTCCTCTACGAGACCGTCCCACAGATCCGGGTGGACTACTACCTGAAGCACCCCGGTGTATATGAAAAAGAGCGGGAGGATGTCCGGCGCCTGGACGCCTTTCTCCGATATAACACAGAGGCGCTCTCCTCTGCCGTTTCCGTCAACGAACGGAGCTTTCAGATCTTTGGCAGGGAGAAATTTCTCTCCCAGGGCGGCGGAAAGACGCTCCTTGCCCACTGCGGGATCGATCCCGCTCTCCTTCGCATGGTCCGCACCGCTGAGCCCTTTGCCGCCTATGCAGGAGACCGCACGGTTCCCCAGAACGCGCTGATCCTGGAGAACAAGGACCCCTTCTACGGCATGCGCACCCACCTGCTTTCGGGACACAGGGACATCCTCGGCGTCCCCGTGGGGACCCTGATCTACGGGGCGGGGAAGCGGGTTGTGGCGAGCTTCCAGGACTTTTCCATCAGCGCAGAGCCCTATCTCAAGGATCCCCGAAACCAGCTCCTCTACTTCGGCGATCTCGACTGGGAGGGGATCCTGATCTACGAGACCCTGGCAAAGTCCTTTGAGAAGGCAGAGGGCAGGCGGATTGCCCCCTTTGTCCCCGCCTACCTTGCGATGCTGAAAAAGGCAGAAACAGTCCCCACCCTTCCGGAGACCAGGGAGGGACAGGTGCGCAGGGAGAGCGGGCTCTTCTTCTCCTTCTTTTCCGAAACGGATACCGCACAGATGACAGGGATCCTGACCGCGGGGCGCTACATCCCGCAGGAGATTCTGAACGGGAGCGACTACTGACATGAAATATGACTTTCTGAAAAACTTTCCGGAGCGCATGAAGCGGGTCGGCCTCTACGCCCTGCTGATGACAAACAGCACCCAGAAATTCACCTGGAAGGACTTCGGCATCGAGAGCAGCGATCAGCAGCTGGTCCTGCTCTTTGCGATCCTCCTGTTTCTGATGGAGGAGTCCCTGAAGGAGGAACCCTGCACGATGGACGACATCGCAGCCTTCGTGATGGGCCTGAACGACACCTCCCTCCACCTGCCGCTCTCCAATGAGGAGGGCTATGACCTCTCTTCCTTTGTCGTGAACACGATTCTCTCGAACGACGGCAGTCCCATGTACTTCCAGGGCTTTGACTTTGAGAAGAACGAGGCGGTCCCGATAAGGATCAGCTACATCGCAAACCGGATCGTCTACACCGCCGCAGGGGAGCGCCGCACCTCCTACTACCTGACGGACGACGGCTACAGCCTTCTCCTCGGCACCCTGGAGGTGGAGAACAACCTAAAGCTCACGATCCACGAGATGATCTTCCAGCTCCACCTGGAGAAGCAGAGCTATGACAAGGCCCTGGAAGATGTCCGGAACATCTTCAACCTGATGCGCATCCAGGTCCAGAAGATCCAGGAGGCCATGGTACGCATCAAGCGAAACGCCCTGGACTACGAGATCTCGGAGTACCGGAAGATCCTGGAGGAGGACCTTGACACCATCGACTCCACAAAGCAGAAGTTTGAGGGGTACCGGAAGAACGTCCAGTCGAGGGAGCAGGAGTTCCGCAGCATGGATGCGGTCCACTTCACAAAGGCCGAGGAGGACAAGCTCCACGACCTGCAGGAGATTGAGGGGTACCTCTCCCGTGCCATCGACGAGTACCAGCGGATCCTCGGAAACCACTTCGACCTGCGCGCCCTCTACGACAGCGAACTCGAGAAGATCTCCGACATGGCCGCCGTGCAGCGCTTTCCGCTGCGAGGCGCCCTCTTCGAGAAGGTTCTGGACAACCCGGACGTTCTGGAGGGCATCGACCGCTTCCTGTATCCCCTGTTTGTGAAGGACCCGGAGCGGATGTTCAACATCAACCGGGCGCTGGAGCCCCAGTCCGTCCTCGAGGAGGAACGGGATGAGGGGGAAGCCGATACCGACGTCTTCGACGAGGAGGCATGGCGCAGGGAGCAGGAGGAGGCGCATCGAAAGAAGATGGCGCTCTATGAGAACTGCCTGACGCTGCTCTTTGACATGCTCCAGGAGACCGGACGGGTGACGCTCCACGATGTCCTGAAAAGAACGCAGGAGGATCCCTCCCTCCTCTCCGTACTCATCCCCACGCCGGAGATCTTCAAGGAGATCATGGTGGAGCTCTTAAAGGCAGGGGAGCTCGACATCGACGCCCTCGAAAAAGAGCGCGCGATGTACATCCAGGAGGAGACGGGGAGCTTTGCGCTCTCCCTGATGGTGCTCCAGATTCTGGAGAAACACCCCGCCTGGAACAAGATCCACCACGTCGAGATCTACCGGCTGGACCAGTACACCCCGGTCGTCTTCTACGATCTGGAGACCCCGGAAGGGCTTCGTACCATTCGCTGTACCAATGTATGCCTGAAGCTCTCAGGAGGTGAGGTTTGAAAATGACGTTGATACATCTCTTTCAAACCTGCCCTGGTGCCGCTGCACCATGGCTCCGATTCGCGGGAAAGTACCTTCGTGCATTTCCCGCGCGGTTGCCGCAAAGAACGCGGCAGGGAGGAAAATCATGACATTTGAACAGGAAGATGTAACCCGCTCGCAGGAGCTGATCTCCTGCCTTCTCACCCGGCACGAGGTCCGGGAGAAGGAGGATCCGGATCTGTACCGGAGCTATACGGAGCGTGCCGACGTGCAGACGCTGGTGCAGCAGCAGGGCGATGCCCTGGGGTGCGACATCGAGCGCTATGCGGATGTGATCTATCTCATCCCGAAGGAGGACAACCTGTACCTGGGCTTTTCCCGGCAGGAGCTCAAGAACCGCCTGTGCAGGAGCCTTGCAAGGACCGCGGACTACAACCTCGCGATGTTCGTAATCTGCGTGCTCCTCGTCGAGTTCTACGACGGACAGGGTGCAAGTGCAAAGACCAGGGACTTTCTCCTTGTCGGCGACCTGCAGAACAAGGTTTCCTCCTACCTGCAGGAGGGAGTCGACCGGTATGACAAAAAGCAGCAGGGAGAGATCGGCATCTCCTTCTCCGGCATGAAGCACGCCTTCGAGGCGCTGAAGTCCGATGACAGGCTCACCCGCAAGAAGACCACAAAGGAGGGCTTTCTCTACGGGATTCTGCACTTTCTCGAGGACCAGGGCCTTGTGAACTTTATCGAGAAGGATGAGATGATCCTCACGAAGCCGAAGCTTGACCACTTCATGGACTGGAACCTCTTAAACCGCGCAAACTTTGATCGGGTGCGCCGCGCACTCGGCAGGGAGGACGAAAGCCTTGAGCAAGATTAACCGCATCCGCCTCATCAACATCAGCTACAACCATGACGCCATCCGCATCTCGGATGAGCTGCTCTCCTTAAACGGGGAGAGCACCCTGATCTCCCTGCAGAACGGCGGCGGAAAATCCGTGCTGGTCCAGCTCCTCTCCGCCCCTTTCGTACACACCAAGTACCGGAATGCGAAGACGAGAAAGTTCTCCGACTACTTCCGCACCTCCCAGCCCTCCTTCATCCTGGTGGAGTGGGAACTGGATGCCCATGCGGGGTACCTGCTGACCGGCATGATGGTGCGAAAGAACCCGAAGCTCGATGAGCCGGAGACCGACCAGCTCGACATCATGAACTTCCTCTGCGCCTACCAGGAGGACTGTGAGCAGGACATCCAGCACCTTCCCGTCGTGGAGCGGGACGGCAAGGCTGTCCGCGTCAAGAACTGGCTCCAGTGCCGGTTCTTATTCGATCAGTACCGGAGGAATCCGGACACCGGCTTCTATACCTTTGACATGAACAACTCCTCCCAGCGGAAGGACTACTTCCAGCGCCTTGCCCAGTACCGGATCAACTACCGGGAGTGGGAGAACATCATCCACAAGGTGAACGAGCAGGAGGCGGGACTCGGGGAGCTCTTTAAGGACTGCCGGCAGGAGAAGGACCTGGTGGACAAGTGGTTTCTCGATGAGATTGAGAAAAAGCTTGGTCGCTCCGCATCCGACGACGGCACCGAGGGCGGCAGGATCCGGGGCTTCCAGGACCTGATGGAGAAGTACATCCGGCAGTGCCGGCAGCAGGATGCCAAGATCCGCAGAAAGGAGCGGGTGGAGGCCTTCCAGCAGGATTCCGCCGTCCTGCGGGAGCACGCAGAGGGCTGGAACCAGGCCGAGGAGGACCGGAAGGTATCGCTCTCCCGGATCCTCGGATTCCTGCACGCGATGGAGCACGGGCAGGAGGAGGCAGAAGACGCCGCCCGGAAGGAAGCAGACGTCATGGAAGAGCTCGACGAGGAGCTGCAGCACCTGCATTATGAGGAGCTCTCCGAGCGCTGGTATGAAAAGCACAAGGTCTGGCAGAGCCGCAAGGAGGCAAAGGCAAAGACCCAGGAGGCGCTCTCTCTCGCACAGGCAGAGCAGGAAGCCTGCACAAATCGTCAGCACCAGTTAGAGCTCGCCTCCGCCCTTGCGGATGTGAACGCCCAGCAGGACACCGTCACCCAGATCCTGCAGAAGATTGAGGTCGCACGGGGAGAGGAGAAGGAACTTCTCCCGGAGCACGACTATTTGGGCGGAATCCTTGCAAGGCACTACGAAGCACTCCGCGATCAGAAGCAGGAGGATCTTGCATCCTGCACGAAGGACCGGGCCCAGAAGGAGACAAGGCAGAAGGAGGTAAAGGGACTCCTCTCGAAGAACCGGGCAGCCGGGGAAGATGCGATCCGCCGCATCAGCCGGCTCGAGGCAGAGATCTCCGGGTACGATGCCGAGGAGGCGCGCTACAACCGCCGCTACCAGGCGGGCCTTGTGCGGAACCTCCTCCGATGCTATCCCGAGGGGACCATGGAGGCGGAGGATTCCGCCATCTCCCAGAAGATCCGGGAGAACGCAGGAAAGAAGGCGGATGCCCTCCGGGAGCAGAGCACGCTCGCAGGAAAGATCCGCGCGGCAGAGGATGCCGTAAACGCGGCGGTCAGTGCCCTCTACGACAACGAGACCGCAAGGGAGAAGGCAGCCGCGAAAGTCCGGGACTTTGAGGAGCAGATCTCCCTTCGCAGGGACATCTTAAAGTACGCAGGGCTTCCGGAGACCTCGCTCTATGATAGGGAGGGGATCCTCACCGCCCTGCAGGAAAAGCGCGCAATCCTCGAGGACGCCGTCCGCACGCTGACGCTCTCCGTCAGCAGCATCGACAACGAGCTGGACTCCCTGACCTCCGGCCGAACCGTAAAGCTCTCCGACGCCCTCACTCAGGAATTTGCACGCGCCGACCTACCCGTCGTCTACGGCCTCCAGTGGCTGCAGAAAAACGGCAGGTCCGCCGAGGAGAATGAAGCCCTGGTAAAGGCCCATCCCTTCCTCCCCTATGCCCTGATCCTCTCGAAGGCAGAGCTTGCCCTCCTCTCCCGGGATGAGAGAAAGATCTACACGGATACCCCGATCCCGATTGTCACAAGAGAGATGCTGACCGGGGAGGATGCGGAGAAGGAGGCCTCCGACGGAACCCTCGTGGAGGCGGGCGATGCCCACTTCTACCTGTACTTCAACCACGCCCTGCTTGATGAGAAGAAGCGGGCGGAGATGCTCTCGCAGCTTCGGGCAAAGCGGGAGGACACCCTGGAGCGCCTTGCACAAAAGCGCGAGGCCTCCGATGCCACCTTCCGCAGAATGGAGACGATCCGCAGTCAGACGCTCACCCAGGACGGCTATAAGGGGGCAAAGAAGGACCTGGCTGACCTCGAGGAGCAGGCACTCTCCCTGCAGGAGAGAAAGACGAGGGCCCAGGAGAATCTGTCCGGTCTGCGCACCCGCGAGGCGGAGCTCTCCGCGCTCCTTCTCTCCCTGGATGCGGAGAAGAAGAGCCTCGAGGAGCGCGCCCAGGACTTTGCAGCCTTAAAGAAGGCCTATGAGGTCATGCTCGCAAGGCTCCGGGAGAAGGAGGAAAAAGAGGAGGAGAAGAAAGCCCTCGACAGGGAGCAGACGAGTCTCCTTCAGGAGGAGAAGGACCTGGATGCTGCGATCCGCCAGAAGATCGGAGAGGCAGCCGTTCTCTCCGGCGCCGTGAAGGAGGCCCAGGAGCACCTTGCAGCCTTCGCTTCGTTCTCGGCAAGACCCCTCCCCGAAAAGCCGGAGACGCTGACCATCGATCCCGACGACATCGCAGCCGCGGAGGGCCGCTACCACGCCATCGAGGAGAAGACAGGCGGCAGACTCCGCAGCCTTGAGGACGACGAGGCGAGGGCGCAGAAGGCCCTCGACAGGCTCCGCAGAAAGCTCGACGCCGGCATGAAGCGCTACCAGATGGAGAAATCTGCGTTCGAGGAGGTGGAGCCCAGCGAGGAGGCCATGGACCAGGTCCATGAAAAGCTCGGGGAACTGGACAGAAGGATCCGTGCCCTCACCGGGGAGTACAACGAAAGAAGTGCTGCCGCAGCGGTGGCAGAGAATGAGAAAGACGCTGTCCTCCGGCAGATCCGGGAGACCTGCGGCAGGGAAGAGCCCCTTGCAGAGAGTGCGCTGCAGAAGAAGGACTACCCCGCAGAGCGGGCTCGGCTCACCGCAGAGAAACAGCAGCATGACAGGGCAAAAAGGCAGTTCGAGGCAAGGGGGCAGCTCTGCCAGTCCATGCGGGACCGCCTCGATGCCAGCCGGGCAGAGGCGGAGTCTCTGGGAACCGCGGCAGACCTTGCCGAGGACTTCTCCCGGATGTCAGAGGACGAACTCCGATCCTACACGAGAACCCTGCAGGAGGCCTTTACCGGGAGCGAGAACAGGAAGAAGGACGAGCGCCAGCTCTTTGCCGGCAATCTGCTGCGCCTTCTTGGTGAGAAGAAGTACGAGGAGGACTTCTTCCAGCGTCCCCTCCAGAGTCTCTCTTCCATGGTGGATGCCGGGGATGCGCCGGCGGAGGTGTACCAGCACCTTTGTGCCATCCTGGACTCCATCGACAGAACCATGCAGAAGCTCGAAGTGGACCTTGCCTTTGTCCGGCGCGACAGGGAGCAGCTGACCGGCCAGCTCTTTGACTACGTAAAGAGCGTCCACGCAGAGCTCGGCAAGATCGACGGCAACTCCACGATCCGCATTGGCGGAAGATCTGTCAAGATGCTCCGGATCGAGCTTCCCGACTTTGCAGGCAGCGAGTCCACCTACCGCCAGCACCTGGACACCATGTTTGACGCCCTTGTCACCGACGGCCTTGCGGCCCTCAGCCCCGACCAGAAGGAGACGGCCCTCCACGACCTTGTGGGCAGGCGCCTGACGACAAGGGAGCTCTACAACGAGGTGGTGGGCACCGCCAGCGTCCACATCCACCTGCACAAGATCGAGGCAAACCGGGAGGTGCCGATCACCTGGACGGACGTGACGCGAAACTCCGGCGGCGAGGGCTTTGTCTCCGCCTTCGTCATCCTCTCGAGCCTTCTCTACTACATGCGCCGTGATGAGAGCGACCTCTTTGCGGACGACAACGAGGGCAAGGTCCTTCTGATGGACAACCCCTTCGGCGTGGTGAGCTCGGCGCACCTTCTGATCCCGATGATGTCGCTGGCAAAGAAGAACAACACCCAGCTCATCTGCCTCTCAGCCCTCTCCGGCGGCGAGATCTACGACCGGTTCAGCAACATCTACGTCCTGAACCTGGTGCAGGCATCCCTTGCCCGCGGCACCCAGTACCTTAGGAGCGATCACCGGACCGGCGCCGATGCGCAGGCCCTCACCCCCTCTCGGGTCTGGGTCCGGGACAGCGCAAGCGATGAGGCAGACGATAAGCTCCTGTTCTGATTCCGAAATTTCACAGACGACAAGGAGCGGCAGCTTTCGCAGGTTTCTGCGAAGGCTGCCGCCCTGTTTCTGTACTGGGTTATCCGTTTCGGATCAGAGTGCCTCGTGGCAGGTTCTTGCGATGACGTCAAGCTGCTGCTCCTTCGTCAGGCTGATGAACTTGACCGCATATCCGGAGACACGGATCGTGAAGTTTGCGTACTCGGGCTTTTCCGGATGCTCCATCGCATCGATGAGCTTCTCCCTGCCGAAGACGTTGACGTTCAGGTGGTGGGCACCATTTGCAAAGTAGCCGTCCATCACCTGCACCAGGGTCTTTGCCCGCTCGTCCTCGCTGTGGCCGAGGGCGGAGGGGTTCATGGTCTGGGTGTTGGAGATGCCGTCCAGGGACCACTCATAGGGGATCTTGGCAACAGAGTTGAGCGAGGCGAGGAGACCGTTCTGCTCTGCGCCGTAGCTCGGTGATGCACCGGGCGCGAACGGTGTGAAGGCCGCTCTTCCATCCGGGGTTGCACCGGTCGCCTTGCCGTAGACCACGTT
>ONMH01000091.1:0-7599 GCA_900318875.1 uncultured Lachnospiraceae bacterium
CACGGCGGGCAGGCGTGAGGCAGAATCCTTGGCAGGAATCATTGGCAGGATGACAGCTTCCGGAAAAGAACGCTTGAATTCTTTTGGTGACTATGCTAATTTATTTCCGGATCTCCATGGAAAAGGAGACCAAATTTCACAGGTGTGCAGAGAGCGGAGAGCACAGTTTGGGGCAGGAATTCTTTCCTGCCGCCTGATTGCGCTTTTTTGTTTGTCTTTTTGAAATTCTGTCGAAGCAGCTTGTATGTTTTGAATCAGCAAAAGAAAAATCAGAGAACAAAGCCAGGGGACGGTACGCCCGGGAGGAGTCCGGACGCGCAGCAGAGGCGAGAAGGAGGCATTAGTCATGTCGAAGTATGTAATGGCCCTTGATTCCGGGACCACCAGCAATCGCTGTATTCTGTTTGATCAGAAGGGAAACGTGATCTCCGCAGCGCAGAAGGAGTTCACGCAGTACTTTCCGCATCCCGGCTGGGTGGAGCACGATGCGGGGGAGATCTGGCAGACCCAGCTGATGGTCGCCCGGGAGGCCATGAAGAAGGCAGGGGCCTCCTATGAGGACATCGCGGCCATCGGCATCACCAACCAGCGCGAGACGACGATCCTCTGGGACCGGGAGACCGGTCAGCCTGTCAGCCATGCGATCGTCTGGCAGTGCCGCCGGACCGCAGACTTCACCGAGAAGCTCAAGGCGGACAATCCGGGCATTGTGGACATCTTCCGCAAAAAGACCGGTCTTGTCATCGACCCCTACTTCTCCGGCACGAAGATCCGCTGGATCCTCGACAACGTCCCGGGGGTGAGAGAGCGGGCGGAGAAGGGGGAGCTCTGCTTCGGCACCGTTGACAGCTGGCTGATCTACAAGCTGACCAAGGGAAAGGTTCACGTGACGGACTACTCCAACGCGTCCAGAACCCTTCTCTTCAACATCAACACGCTCCAGTGGGACGAAGAGCTCTGCCGCATCCTCGACATCCCGATGAGCCTTCTGCCAGAGGCAAAGCCCTCCAGCTGTGTGTACGGCGAGACGGATCCCGAGTTCTTCGGCGGGCCGATCCGGATCGCAGGCGCAGCTGGCGACCAGCAGTGCGCCCTGTTCGGACAGACCTGCTTTCAACCCGGCGAGGCGAAGAACACCTACGGCACCGGCGCGTTCCTGCTGATGAACATCGGAAAGAAGCCGATCCTCTCCGAGAACGGACTGGTCACCACGATTGCCTGGGGCCTGGACAACGAGGTCGAGTACGCTCTCGAGGGCTCGGTCTACGTGGCGGGCGCTGCCATCCAGTGGCTGCGCGATGAGCTGCGGGTGGTGGACAGCTCCCCGGATTCCGAGTACTTCGCAACCAGGGTGAAGGACACCAACGGCTGCTACGTGGTTCCCGCCTTCACAGGCCTCGGCGCTCCCTACTGGGACCCCTACGCGCGCGGCGTCATCACCGGCCTGACAAGAGGCGTCAACAAGTACCACATCATCCGGGCAACGTTGGAGTCCCTGGCGTTCCAGTCCAACGACGTGCTGAAGGCCATGGAGAAGGACTCCGGCTACAAACTCAGCTCCCTGAAGGTGGACGGCGGCGCCTGCAGGAACGATTTTCTGATGCAGTTCCAGGCAGACATCAGCAATGCGCCGATCTGCCGCCCGTCCTGCGTCGAGACCACCGCCATGGGAGCCTCCTATCTGGCCGGACTTGCCGTCGGCTACTGGGACAGCAAGGAGGAGGTCATCCGGAACTGGGCCATCGACAGGGAGTTCACGCCGGCGATAGACGAGGCGGAGAGAGAAAAGCAGCTTAAGGGCTGGAAGCAGGCGGTTGCGGCAACCCGCGGCTGGGCAAGGGAGTCCGGAGAGTAAACAGCAGGGATCTCGGTCATGCTTCTGCTGCTTCTGGCTGCTTCTGCACGGCAAAGACAGGAAAATGAGGTTTTCGTACGCGGCAGGATGTGATAGAATCACCGTGGACACAGGAAAGCCGGTGTCCCGCAATTGAATAGCCCGCAGATGAGAGAAGAGAATGTGCAGACAGACCGCGCGGAGGCGCGGTGTGCGGCGCGTTCTCTTTTTTTGATGCGGCGGGAAAAGGAGAAGTGAACATGTATGATGTGGTAATTATCGGAGCCGGCGTCAGCGGCAGTGCGATCGCAAGAGAGCTCTCCCGCTATGACGCAAACGTCTGTGTCCTCGAGAAGGCGGAGGACGTCTGCTGCGGAACCTCCAAAGCCAACAGCGCCATCATCCACGCGGGCTACGACTGCGAGCCGGGCTCCCTCATGGCAAAGCTCAACGTCGAGGGCAATGCGATGATGACAGAGCTCGCAAGGGATCTGGATGTCCCCTTTGAGCGGATCGGCTCCCTTGTCGTCTGCACGGACGAAGCAGCAAGGGGCGGTCTTGAGGAACTCCTGGAGAAGGGAAAGAAAAACGGCGTCCCGGACCTTCGGATCATTGAGCGGGACGAGCTCGTGAAGATGGAGCCCAACATCTCGGACGAGGCGGTGGCTGCCCTCTATGCTCCGTCTGCCGGCATCGTGTGTCCGTTTACGCTCAACATCGCGCTGGCGGAGAACGCAAACGTCAACGGCGTGGAATTCCGCTTCAACACGGAAGTCTTTGCCATCCGGAAGATGGGGGATCACTTCGAGCTGGAGACAGGCAACGGGACAATCGAGTCAAAGTGCGTGGTAAATGCCGCAGGCGTCTATGCTGACGTCTTCCACAACATGCTCTCCTCCCATCCGATCCACATCACTCCCAGAAAGGGCGAGTACTACCTGCTCGACAAGAGCGCGGGAGCCCACGTGCACCACACGATCTTCATGCTGCCCACGAAGATGGGCAAGGGCATCCTCGTCTCCCCGACGGTCCACGGAAATCTCCTCGTCGGCCCCACGGCGACGGACCAGGAGGACAGAGAGGGAAACAATACGACGAGAGAGGGCCTTGCAGACGTCGCGGCAAAGTCCGCCCTCACCGTGAAGAACGTGCCGCTTCGCTCTGTCATCACCAGCTTTGCCGGGCTCCGCGCCCATGAGGACCACCATGAGTTCATCATCCGGGAGGTTCCGGACTGCGAGGGCTTTATCGATGTCGCGGGCATCGAGTCGCCCGGCCTCTCCTCCTGCCCCGCCATCGGAAAGATGGCGGCGGACATCGTGGAGAAGAAGTACGGTTTTGCAAAGAAGGAGCACTTCATCGCAACAAGAAAGGGCGTCCTGAACCCGGCGAAGCTCTCCATGGAGGAGCGGAACGAGCTCATCCGGAAGAGCCCCGCCTACGGAAACATCATCTGCCGGTGTGAGACCATCTCCGAGGGAGAGATCCTCGATGCGATTCACCGGCCGCTCGGCGCAAAGAGCCTCGATGGGATCAAGCGCCGCACGAGGGCGGGCATGGGCCGCTGCCAGGCAGGCTTTTGCTCTCCCCGCGTCATGGAGATCCTGGCAAGAGAGGTGCCCGGCGTCACCATGGAGAACGTGACAAAGGCAGGCGGCGCGTCGAAGCTCATTGTTGGCATCGACAAGGACGCCTATGACACAATGCCGGAGAATGCAGAGCGCGCGGCAAAGAGTGCGGACTGAGGAGGAAAAGGATGGAACACTACAATATCGTCATCATTGGCGGCGGCCCTGCCGGACTTGCCGCAGCAGCGGCGGCAAAGAAGGCCGGAGAGGACAGCATCCTGATTCTCGAGCGCGACCAGGAGCTGGGCGGCATTCTCAACCAGTGCATCCACAACGGCTTCGGCCTCCACACCTTCAAGGAGGAGCTGACGGGCCCCGAGTATGCGGGCCGCTTTATCACCGAGGTGAAGGACCTTGGCATCGAGTACCGCCTGAACACCATGGTCCTCTCGATCAGCAGCGACCGGATCGTCACGGCTATGAACCGGACGGACGGCATGTTTCAGGTGAAGGCGCAGGCCGTCATCCTGGCCATGGGCTGCAGGGAGCGCCCGAGGGGCGCCCTGAACATCCCGGGCTACCGCCCCGCCGGCATCTACACCGCGGGCACGGCGCAGCGCCTCGTCAACATCGAGGGCTTTATGCCGGGGAAAGAAGTCGTGATCCTGGGCTCCGGCGACATCGGCCTCATCATGGCGCGCCGCATGACGCTCGAGGGGGCAAAGGTCAAGGTCGTCGCGGAGCTGATGCCCTACTCCGGAGGCCTGAAGCGAAACATCGTCCAGTGCCTGGATGACTTCGGCATCCCACTCAAGCTCTCCCACACGGTGGTGGACATCGAGGGCAAGGAGAGAGTGACAGGCGTCACGATCGCAGCGGTCGATGCCCAGAACAGGCCGATCCCCGGCACCGAGGAGCACTACAGCTGTGATACGCTCCTTCTCTCCGTCGGTCTCATCCCGGAGAATGAGCTCTCCCTCTCTGCGGGGGTTGCGCTCTCTCCCCGCCACAAGGGACCGGTGGTCAACGAGTCCCTGGAGACCAACGTCCCCGGCATCTTTGCCTGCGGAAACGTCCTGCACGTCCATGACCTTGTGGACTATGTCTCCGAGGAGGCGACGAATGCGGGCCGGAATGCTGCGGCCTTTGTCCGGCGGGATGGGAAGGACGATGCCGCGCTTCCCGCGGTGGAGATCGTTCCCGGCGATGGCATCGGCTACACGGTCCCCGAGACCGTGAGGCCAAAGATCATGAACGACCTTTTCACGGTCCGCTTCCGCGTCCGCGGCGTCTACAGGGACCACTTCATCTCCGTGTACTTTGACGGCGAGCGGGTGCAGCACCGGAAGAAGCAGATCGTGGCGCCCGGCGAGATGGAGCAGGTGATCCTGCAGAAGAAGGATCTTGCCGCACACAAGGATCTGAAGAAGATCACCATTTGTCTGGAGGAGGCGTAACGATGAAGAGGACGTTAACGTGTATTGGCTGCCCGATGGGCTGCCAGGTGACCGTAGACTATGAGGGCGAGACCATAAACAGCGTTGTGGGCAACACCTGTCCCCGCGGTGACATCTACGCCCGCAAGGAAGTGACGCATCCCACGCGCATCGTGACCACCACGGTCCGCGTCCATGGCGGCGTGATTCCGCAGGTCTCCGTAAAGACCGCCTCGGACATCCCGAAGGAAAAGATGTTTGCCGTTGTGCAGGATTTAAGGTGCGTCGATGTGAATGCACCGGTCGCAATGGGCGACGTGGTGCTGGAGAACGCGGCGGGAACCGGTGTCAGCGTGATCGCAACCAAAAACGTGCCGAAGAAGTGACGGACCGGACACCGCGCTTTCGGGGAATGCCTGGAGGAGACGGAACGGCAATCAAAAAGGAGGATCCCGGCTGCCCTGCAGCTGAGGTCCTCCTTTTTTCCTGCCTTGTGAATCCATTCTGTGCAATTCGCCTGCCACTCCAGCCTCTGCCGTGCAGCGCCGGTTCAGGCCTTTTTGAGGGTGACGTGGCGGCCGTTGACCTCGACGGAGGGAATCTTGCGGTTTAGGTAGACGGAGAAGCGGGTGACGCCGGAGCGCTGGATGGAGGCCTCGAGGTTCGGATTGATCTCCTCGAGCTCCTTCTTGAGCTGGCTGATGTTCATGTCGTCGGTCTCGTGCCGGTCAAAGATCTGATGGATCTGCTTCTCGATCTCGGAATCCGGGGTGATCTTAAGGGACACCCAGACCGCGTTGTCCCGGGTGTTGACAGAGAGGGAGGGAAAGTCCTTCAGGAACTCCGAGAGCTTGCTGTAGTGATAGTTGCGGATGTCGAAGTCGGGGTAGAGCTTGGTGAGGCGCGATCCGATCTCGCCAAGGCCTGTCTCCTTGCCATCGGCGTTGTTGTCGGTGATCATGCTGACAATCGCCTGCTCGATGGCATCCCGGTCCGTAAAGGAGGCCTCTGCCCCCGCATCTGAGGTGCCGTCCGCATCTTCTGCGGGGACAAAGCCGAGAAACTCGTCTGTCGTTTTTGGGGCAGGAGCTGCCTCGGTCTCCTTTTCCTTTTTCTTTGCGGAGGCAGCAGACTTTTTCTTTGCCGCGGCCTTTGTCTTTGCCGCAGTCTTCTCCGGCCTTTCCGTGACCGCATCCTCATCTCCGCTGTCGATGACATCGAGGAAGATAAACCGCTCGCAGGAGACGCGGAAGGACTCCGGGGTCTTCTTCTCCCCCATGCCGATGACGACCTTGCCCGCCTCCCGGAGCCTTGTGGCGAGCTTGTTGAAGTCCCCGTCCGAGGAGACGATGCAGAACCCCTGCACATCCCCGCCGTAGAGGATGTCCATGGCGTCGATGATGAGACCGATGTCGGAGGCGTTCTTGCCGGGGGTGTTGTTGGGCTGCATGACGGGGGTCAGAGAGTACCTGGCTGAGCAGGCAAACCAGGAGTGGAGCCGCTCCTGGGACCAGTCGCCGTACATGCGGCGGATCGTGATTTTGCCGTATTTTGAGAGCTCACTCAGAATTGTGGGAATATAGCGGGAGCTGATGTTGTCCGCGTCGATGAGGAGCGCGATATTGATATCTTCCATGTCCAGTTTCCTTTCTTTGTGGTGACAAGGCGCAGGGGACATATGTTATAATGTCACCGCGCCAGATTCAGTATAAAGGATAATCGAAAAAGGGGAAAGTTCCAAACCGCTGCCGGAGGGCAGAAGGAAGCTCCCTGACGGGAATTTTGGGTCTGGAATCGCGGAAAGGAAGACACCATGCACGAACTGCCTGCCGTCCTGAACCTCCTGGATACCATGGAGAAGACGGCGCGGGAACACAACATCCGCAGAGTCACGAGAATCGACCTGAAGATCGGAGAGCTCTCGGACCTCGTTGATGACTGCATCCAGCTCTACTTCGACATGGCATCCGAGGGAACGGTTTGCGAGGGCGCAAAGCTCGTGTTCACGAGGGAGCCGGCGCAGCTTCGCTGCACATCCTGCGGCTGTACCTTTCCCCATGAAACATCCTTTGACTGTCCCCGCTGCGGCGGGAAGACCACCCTGGTCAGAGGCACCGGAAGCGGCTGCGAGATCGTCCGCTTCCAGGGTGAAGACGATACCATAGGATGGCAGGGCAGCCTGCCTGAAGGAGGATAAGATGGCAAAAGAGTTAAAAGATTACGTGGTTACCATTCCGGACTTTCCGGCACCCGGAGTCATGTTCCGGGACGTCACAAGCGTGATTCAGGATCCCGACGGACTGCAGCTTGCAGTTGACACGATGCAGGACCTCGTGAAGGACGTGGACTATGACGTGATCATCGGCGCGGAGTCGAGAGGCTTTATCTTCGGCGCGCCGATCGCATACAACCAGCACAAGGCGCTGGTCCTTGCAAGAAAGCAGGGAAAGCTTCCGAGGGAGACCGTCTCCGAGACCTATGCCCTTGAGTACGGCACGGCAACCCTGGAGATCCACAAGGATGCCATCAAGCCCGGCCAGAAGGTCCTGATCGTCGATGACCTGATTGCCACCGGCGGCACCGTGGAGGCCATCATCCGCCTGGTGAAGAAGCTCGGCGGCGAGCCCGTCGGCGTTCTGTGTCTGATGGAGCTGGCAGGCCTCAAGGGAAGAGACGCCCTTGCACCGGTTCCGCTGTACTCTGCCATCACCTACGAGGGAAAGTAAACAGAAGAAAACCAGCACGCCCCGGCAGGCGGAAA
>ONMH01000091.1:7624-9250 GCA_900318875.1 uncultured Lachnospiraceae bacterium
AAGGGGGAGTTCAATGCCTTTGTGGAGCGGGAGAATCCGGACATCCTCTGCCTGCAGGAGACCAAGCTCCAGGCGGGCCAGATCGAGCTGGACCTTCCCGGATACCACCAGTACTGGAACTACGCGGAGAAGAAGGGGTACTCGGGCACCGCAGTGTTTGCAAAGAACGAGCCCCTGTCCGTCTCCTGCGGCCTTGGCATCGAGGAGCACGACCATGAGGGCAGGGTGATCACCCTGGAGTACCCGGACTGGTACCTTGTCACCGAGTACGTGCCGAACTCCAAGGAAAAGCTCGAGCGCCTCTCCTACCGGATGACCTGGGAGGATGCGTTCCTCGCTTATGCGAAAAAGCTCGAGGAGAAGAAGCCGGTGATCTTCTGCGGCGACCTCAATGTCGCCCACGAGGAGATCGACCTCAGGAACCCGAAGACAAACCGGGGGCATGCGGGCTTTACGGACGAGGAGCGGGAGAAGATGACGGTCCTTCTGTCCAACGGCTTTGTGGACACCTGGCGGTACTTCTACCCGGAGAAGGAGGGCGTCTACTCCTGGTGGTCCTACCGGTTCCACGCGAGGGAGAAGAACGCAGGCTGGCGCATCGACTACTTCATCGTGTCGAAGGCGCTCACCCCTGCGCTGGAGGATGCGAAGATCTATACCGATGTCTACGGGTCCGACCACTGCCCGGTGGGGCTGATATTGAAATAAACGGAGGGAGTAACGAAAGATGAGTGAAGAGAAAGACCAGAATGGAAAGATCCCGATGCCGAAGCCGAATTTTCAGGTTCCGGCAAACGAGGGAAGCCATGTGAAGAAGATGATCGGCATCGTCAGCGGCAAGGGCGGTGTCGGAAAGTCCTCCGTGACGGGGCTCTGCGCGCTGTGGAGCCGCAGCCAGGGATACCGCACGGCCATCATGGACTGCGACATCACGGGCCCCAGCATCCCGCGCATGTTCGGGGTGACGAGCGCAGACGTCGGCGTGGAGGGCTCTGATCCGAACGGAGAGGGCGGGGTCCTGATCCCGGCCCAGTCCGCGACCGGCATCCAGATCATGTCGATGAACATCCTGATGGAGAGCGAGACCCAGCCCGTCATCTGGAGAGGCCCGGTGGTCGCCGGCGTCGTCAAGCAGTTCTGGACCGACGTGAAGTGGGGCGATGTGGACTACATGTTTGTGGACATGCCGCCGGGAACCGGCGATGTGCCGCTCACGGTGTTCCAGTCCCTGCCCCTGGATGGCATCATCATCGTGACGACGCCCCAGGATCTGGTCTCCATGATCGTCAAAAAGGCCTGCAACATGGCCCGGGAGATGAACGTCCCGATCCTTGGCATCATCGAAAACATGTCCTGCGTGAAGTGTCCCCACTGCGGGGAGGAGATCCGGATCTTCGGCGAGAGCCATGTGGAGGAGACCGCCAGGGAGGAGAACACAAAGGTCATCGCAAAGCTTCCGATTGATCCGAAGCTCGCCGATGCGATGGACCAGGGTACGGTGGAGTACTTTGAGGACTTCCAGCTGGACGGCCTGAAGGACGTGCTGCCGGCACTCGACTGAAAAACACCATACGGAGAGAACAGATCCCCCGGGAAAGACGGTTTTTCCGTCTTCCCGGGGGATCT
>ONMH01000098.1 GCA_900318875.1 uncultured Lachnospiraceae bacterium
AGGCGCGGCCATTGCAAAGGCGAACCCGATGAAGACGGCCTTCCGTGCCTCCCAGCTTGCGATCGCAGCCTTCATGGTGCCCTACGTGATCTGCTACAATCCTGCGCTGATCCTCGTGGAGTCGACGCCCCTTAGCATCCTCATCGTGACCGCAACGACCCTGATCGGCCTCTTTTCCCTGGCAGCAGCCTTTGAGGGGTACCTGTTTGCAAAGGTGCCGTTTGTCCTCCGCCTTGTGTTTGCGGTGGGCGGCATTCTCCTCATCGCCCCGGAGACCGTGACGGACGTCATCGGACTCCTCCTTGTGACAGGTGCAGTTGTGCTCCAGTACCAGAGGGGAAAGAGAAGAAAGATCCAGGCAGCGTAACGGAGGAAAACTTGCGGAAAAGACCGGAGACGGAACCGAATGGTTCTGCCTCCGGCTTTTTGATAATCAGAAGGATGGATGTCTGACGGAACTGGATGTAAGGCGGAAATGGCTGTGACAGCACAGCCATAAGGAGGACAGCTCTTCAAACCGGTAGGGATCGGAGGCCCTTCTTAAGGCAGGGGCTCTCCGGCACTTCCCCTTCGGAAGTATCCCTTCAGGACCCCGCCGACACCCTCCCGCACCGCGGATAAAAGTGCCTCCGGAAGGCGGGAGATGTCATCTCCAAGAAACAGGCCGTTGTCTCCAAAGACGTAGTCAAACGAGGCCCTTGCTGCGGCATCCTTCGGGTCCCCGATCCCAATCGCCTGCAGGAGCACCTGGTCCCTCTGCAGCTCCTCCACCGCCTTCTTTGCGGTCCCCGGGAAGGAAGAGGCACCGTCTGTCACCTCAAAGAGCATGCGGATGCGCTTTCCCGCCTTCTGCTCCCGGATCATCTGGGGCGTTTCCTCCTTTGCGGCCTGCATGAGGCAGGCCCCGTCGTCCGTGGAGCCAAGGCTCCCGTCGAGCCGTGCAATCGAGAGGATCCTGTCTGCCTTTCTCTTCTCCCCGCGGTCGGAGAAGGAGAGGACCTTCTTTGCCTTTGTGCCAAAGAGCCACACTTCAGTCCGCACCTCGCAGACCTCCTGCGTCCTTGCCGCGTTCTCCGCAAGGTACACCGCAAAGTCCTCGAGGGAGAGGAGGACGATCGCAAGGGCCTGCCTTGCAGGGGCGAGCTTCCCGCCCCGCATGGATCCCGAGCTGTCCATGACAAATGTGATGTCGAGGTACCGCGGCAGAACCCGGGAGATCTTCTTCAGCTCCCAGGTGTGAAAAATCGAGAGCCCCCTGTAATTCTGCCGCCGCTGCGCCTCCGTGAAGGCGGGGTACTGGTCGATGAGCGCCTGGACGGAGAGCGTTCCCTTCGGGACCCCCTCGATGCGCACGGAGATCTCCTTTGAGGTGTCCCCGAGGAGCTTTTTCCAGTACGCTTTCATCTGCTCCCTCTCGGGGCGAACCAGCGCTTCATAGTGGTCAAAGAGCCTCTGATCCTCCGGCGTGACGCCAAAGAAGGAGAGATTCGGTTTCCCGGTCAGGAGTTCCTTTGCTGCCACTGCCCGCTGGCGCTTCTCCTCATCGAGGTCCTTTAACATCTCCTCGTAGTTTGCCTTCGTCTGCGCCCCGCGCTTTTTTCTCTTCTCGTCCCTCTCCTTTTCCTGCTCCCGAAGGCTTACCGTGGAGGAGAGCTCCATCCTGTCGATGTCCTCGAAAAAGAGCTTCATAAAGCACGGAAGGAGAATGGTCCGGATCACCGCATCCCGCGCAGTGACAGGGGCAGAGCGGAGCATGCAGGCAAGGAGCTCCTCCCGCAGAAGAAGGAACCTTGGCTTTCCGAGAACCTCCTCCCGGAACATCTCCCGGATCCTGCCATTTTCAATCTCCTCCTCGCCCCAGAATTCCCTGGTCACAAGGAGCCCTGCAAGATCCCGGTGCGTCGCCGTCTGGTCCGTTTCCCTGGGAAGGCTGTCCTCTAAAAGGAGTATCTTTGCAAGCTCCTTTCGGACAGTGGGCTCCTTGTACACCGGCGCCTTTTCCATGACAAGGAGCATGGAGGCATAGAGGTCGCAGTCCTCGAGAAAGGAGAGGATCTCGTTTGTCATGAAGGCAAAGACCACATCCTCCTGATAGGCAGCATCCTTCTCTGCGCCGCATTCCCTCGCCCGCTGCAGGAACTTTCCCGTCAACACCTCTTCCTCCCTCTGAAATGTCTGCGCCCGGCTTAAATACCCCTCCGGGTTCTTCTCATAGTCTGGGTACAGGGCAAGCGCCGTGTAGAGATGGAAGAGAAGATCCGTCTCGTGAAAGGAGAGCCCTGTAAAAAAGGAGAGGGGAACGGTGACAGTTCTCCTCTTCGGGTCCAGGGCAAACTGCTCCCCCGTTTCGTCGACGGGATAGGTAAGCCTCCCGTCCCCGGAGAAGAGAAGGAGAAGGTCCGAGACAGAGGAGAGGAGCTTTTCCACCTGCTTCTTTTGTTTTTCCCTGCCCTGTACGCTCTGTGTCTCCAGCTCCTGGAGCCTTTTTGCATCATCCTCATCCATATAGAGAAACCCTTTCTGCCTCCGCAGGCGTCTCTAAGCGCGCATAGGAAAGCCGTAGCACCCGGTGGTCCGCATCGAGAACAAGGACGCTCCGCCCGCTCTCCGGAATGGCATTCTCTGCAAGGATCCCCGTAAAGAGAGGACCCCTGCGCACCATCCAGCCCCCGTTGTCCTCCGCTAAAAATACGCTGCCCTCCTCATCAAAGAGAAAGCAGAAATCCCCGGTCCCTGCTGCAAGATAGGGAGAGATCCCAAGGGGTTCCAGTACCGCCAACAGCGCCTCAGGGGGCTTTAAAGGCTCCGCCTCTCCAAAGACAAGTGTCCGGACAAGGCGGAGCGTCTCCTCCGAAAGCCCTGCCTCCTGCAGCACGTCCTCCGTGAGATCCCCTGCAAGGGGGCCTGTGGCATCCTTTGGCGTGACCAGAACCTCACAGCGCGCTCCGATGTCCTTCCGGAAAAAGAACCGCCTGCGGATCTGGGGGAGTGCCTCTGCAACAAGCGCGGTCCGTTCCGAGAGGAGCAGGGACAGCTCCCCTTCCAGGTCCTCCGGAAAGCTGCCTGCGGAGAGGGCACTGTCATACCGCGTCCGCAGCTTTGCTACGCGCCTTTGAAAGTCCCGAATTCGCTCCTGAAGCTCCCTTTTGTCAGTTCGTTCCATCGCCGTCCACCGAGGCGGAGAGGATGTCCGCGCTCTGCTCCAGATCCCTTATGCCGGTATCGAGTGACATGGCCTTCTGAAGATCCTTCCCGGTCCCTTCATCGAACAGGATGGTGTCCCCGAGATCTGCATGGATCTCCGTTCTCTTTGGCCCCTCTCCGAAGAGAAGTTCTGTGACATCCTCCAGGGAGAGCGTCTCGAGGGGCAGGACCCTGTGGTGGTACGGGATCGTGCGGATGTCATCATAGGAGAGGGGAGCCGAGCCCCGCTCCCTTGCCGTCACGTGCCAGCCGTCCGCCTCTGCAAAGAACCCGTACCGGACCGCGAGGGAGAGGAGAAGGTTCCTGTCATCCGCGTTTGTGACAGAGGAGAGGAACCCATACCAGAGCGCCATGGAGAGGTCCTCCTCCTCGCCGAGGTTCCAGTGGTCCAGGACATGGACCAGGCCCCGGACAGAGAGCACTGCCTCATTTAAGACGGGCACATCACCTTCCCCGATATCAGCGCTCCCTCTGCCCTCAAAGATGTCCTGGGAGAGCCTTGCCATCTGCGCAAGGTGCCAGAGGACGGGTAGGGTCTTCTCCGGCTCCGGGAGGCGAAGCGTCCCATCCGGGTCTGCAAGGTGCAGAAGAAGGAGAGAAAAGAGCTCGTTTTTCTCAGGGTGCTCGGACTTCCCCAGGTCCCCGGTCTCCTCCTGGTGCACGTAGTTGTAGACGATCGTCGTAAACCGGGACTGGAAGGCGGGGTTTAAGACATTCGTCCCCTCATAGGACACGGTCCCCGTGGAGAGGTTGCCGGTGCCGATGAGACAAAAGCCCTCTGCAATGGTAAGAGATCCGACGCCTGTGACATAGACCGTCTGTCCCGCGTGGTGCTGCAGGATGTCGTTTAAGGCGATCAGATTTGCCATCGCGATCGTGTTGATCTCGTCGATGATGACGGGCTTGCCCTCCCGAAGGGCGAGAAGCACCTCCTTCTCGATCCTGGTGACCGTGGTGCCATACCCCGAGTTCTCCGCGATGTAGAGGCTGGAGAAGGTCTTCCATCCCGCAAGGAGGAGCTCCAACTGCTGGTCCTTTGTCATGTCCTTCATGATCGCCTCGTTCTCCTTTGCAAACGAGACAAAGCCCTCGATCAGGGTGGAGAGCTGTTCCCTGTCGGACTCGCTCACGGAGGCATGGGAGAGGGTCAGGGTCTTCTCCGAAAACATGTCCTCGGAGGTCAGGTTGTGGGAGCCCGCGATGAAATACGGGTGGAGGTCCTCCTTTTTGACAGAGTCCAGGACCTCCGGGTAGATCGTCTTAAAGTACGAAAACGGATCGTCCCCGGCGTGGTCCTGCATCTTCTCTTCCAGGCGCTTCTGCAGGAGGTTTTCCTGCATGTACTGCGTCGCGCACTCCACCGCAAGCTGGGTCTTTCCGGAACCGAGGTGTCCCACAAGGTACACCGGAATCCCGGCATCGAGGGAGGCAAAGACCTGCCGCTTTGCGCGGGCAAGATAGGGGACAGAGACAAGCTTTCCCTCCCGCTCGCTCTGAAGGCCGTCCAGGATCCCCTGTTCATGGAGGATGGCAAAGAAGTCGGGATCCTCCTGGGAGAGCTTGTCCCGCCTGTCCCGGATCTCCTGCAGCTTTGCCGCATGCTGCCTTGATGCAGGGGTGCTTCTTGTTTCGCCGTTTACGGAGGATCTGCGGCTCTTTTTTCGCTCCTCCTGATAGAGATAAGTCTCATACGCCTCCTCGAGGGAGAGGGAGGAGAGCAAATCTCTTGCCTTCTTCCTTCTCTTCTCCACGTAGGAGGTGTAGGAGGCAAGAACGGGATCGGAGGAATCCGGCGCTTCCCCTGTCCGCACGCAGGCCTTTCGCTTTTGTTCCAGTTCTGATAGTCGTCTCATGGATTGTCTTTCTGATATTCAAAAAGTGCCGGCGGAAGAGCCCGCCGGCACGGATAAACGGTTGTGACAGGCAAATCTGATCCCTGCAGGATCAGAGGACCTGTCAGATGATATTGTACTCCTTGAGGAGAAGCTCGATGTCTGTTCCTTTGATCTTTTTCTCCAGCTGGTGCCTGACGATCGCGGGGATCCTGATCTCCGGCTTGTTGCCATCCAGGAGCGTCGAGGCGCCGTTTAACAGGTACCGGATGTCATAGCGGCTTGCAAAGACCTCCGGGACCGCCTTCTCAACGCCTGCCAGGATGTAGACCGCCTCCATGGCGGTTCTGCCGGAGTACTCGATCGTAAAGACGGTATCCCTTCCGGGCTCATCGAGGGTCTCTGCGAACTGGCCGAGGAAGGCGAAGTTCACGGCGTCATGCGGCACAACATACGGCCTGTCACCGAAGGCCCTCGGCATGAACATCGAGGTGATAAACGGCATCATGACGGGGACCGCATGGGTGGTGTCTGCAAGCTCGTCGATCTGATCGAGCGGTGCGCCGATGTGGTAGAGCCACTCCTTCGTGATCTCGCGGCCGGTGCAGTCCCTCATCGGCTTCTTCACGTAGTTGCCCGGCACATCCGGGAACAGGCCGTACACCCAGACCTCCACATCGTCCTTGGGCTGTCCGTAGTACTGCTCCTGGCGGTTGATGGTCCAGCTCATCAGCCAGTCGGAGTCCTTTGCCGTCACGATACCGCCGGTGCAGATGTGTCCACCATAGGGCGTTCTCTGGGTGATGTTCATGACGAGCTTCACGATCCTGGGATCGCTGAAGGTAACCGTGCAGGACTCCCACTTGGACTTCTCGGGATCGCTGCAGAACTTCTCCGGATGTCCGAACTCCGGGGACTGCTTTGCGATGTTCTTCCACATCTCCCAGCAGCCGCCGAGCCTGGGCTCCCAGACGGGTGCCTTGTCGGTGGAGCCGTAGCAGGAGCTCTCTGTCATGGAGCCGTTGGTGATAAAGCACAGATCGTTGTCCGTGAGGTCGATGGAGATGTCATTTCCCTCTTTGTCATGGGCGACGATCTTTCTTGCCGCCTTCTTCGTGTCGGTGATCTCGAACTCGACATTCGTCACCGTGACGCCGTAGCGGAAGTTGGCACCGTGCTCCTTCAGGTAGTTGATCATCGGGGTGATGAAATCCGTGAACTGGTCCCTTCTGCAGAACTGCAGGGCGGAGAGATCGGCAAGGCCGCCGACGTGGTGGATGAAGCGGTTCATGTAGAGCTTCATCTCGAGAGCGGAGTGCCAGTTCTCAAAGGCAAACATTGTGCGCCACAGGCACCAGAAGTCAGAGTTCAGGACATCATCGGAGAGGACGTCCTCGATGGACTTGTCCTGGAGGGATTCATCGGACATCATCATGAAGTTCGAGAGCTCCAGCGCTGCCTTCTGGCTTAAGTTGAACTTGCCGTTGTCATAACGCTTGCCGCAGTCGGTGGTGATCCGGCACTTCGAGAAGTTCGGGTCATCCTTGTTGACATAGTAGAGGTGATCCAGGACCGAGACGTTCGGATCCTCCACAGAGGGCAGGGAGTGGAACAGATCCCAGAGGACCTCGAAGTGGTGGCCCATCTCGCGGCCGCCCCTGGCGACGTAGCCGATGTTCTCGATGACCTTGCCGTCCAGGCACCCGCCGGGGAGGTCGAGCTGCTCGAGGTAGGTGATCTTCGAGCCGTCCATGTGGGCGTCCCGGATCAGAAAGCAGCCCGCTGCCAGGTTTGCGATGCCGGTGCCGATCATGTAGGCACGCTTGTCGTCAATCCCCTTCGGCTTTCTTGCGTGCACCAGGGCATCGCAGTCGCCTGCGTAGAATTTCAGTCTCGGGTCTTTCGATTTGATGTGGTAATCCATGCAAAAACCTCCTTGTGCGGTATGCGGGTCAGCCCCCCTCACTCAACATTATGACCCGTGGTCATTTATTACCAGCATTGTATGCCACGCAGCCGGGATTTGCAAGGAACATTTGGATGGAAGTTTCTTAAGAATTTGTGAACCGGAAGGAGACTGCGGATTGTCATTTGGATTGGCAGCTGATGCAGAGAGCCACTTTCCATTTCTCCAGGCATCTTTAAATTTTTATGAACAAAACAATCGGATCGCCATGCGATCGCTCTCTGTGGTAAACTTTGCATACTCGGGGTGTGAAGCACGCTGGCAGCGTGCGCTGGCAGCGTGCGCTGCAGAAAGAGAGACAGGCAGCCTGTCTCCCTCCCCGTGTGTTTGGAAGCAGACATGACATTTGGAGGAAACATGGCAGAGGAAGCAAAGAAGAAAAAGAAGAGAAAATGGGTCAAATGGGTGGTCCTTGCGGTGATCGCGGCGCTGGTCATCGGAGGCATTCAAATCGCAGGAAAGAATGCCCAAAAGGCTGCCTACCAGCAGGATGTGGCGAAAAAGCGCGACATCCAGATCATCCACAGCTTCACCGGAACCGTTGCCCCGGTGGACGAGGTAAACGTGGTCTCCACCGTGACCGGGGTTCGGGTGAAGGAGGTAAAGGTTGAGAAGGGGGACAAGGTCAAAAAGGGCGACGTGATCGCCGTCCTGGACTCCTCTGATGCGGAAAATCAGCTCGCCCAGAACGAGGCGACGCTAAAGAAGACAAAGGAGGCAAACAGCGAGTCGGTAAAGAGCGCCCAGGACTCTCTGGACAACGCAAAGAGCAACGCCGCAAAGGGTCTCGACAGCTCGGTGCAGAGCGCAAAGTCGAGCCTTACCAGCGCCCAGAAATCCTATGACGATGCAAAGAGCAACGTCGAGGAGGGCACGGACTCGAGCCTCCTCTCCGCAAAGACCAGCCTCGACAACGCGGCGGATCAGTACAACAACTTAAAGAGCAACATCGAGAACAACCTGGACGCCAACCTGCAGAGCGCCCAGTACCAGATGACAACGGCCTACCAGCAGCTCCTGGCCGCCCAGAACAACTACAACAATGAGGTGAACCTCAACAACCAGCACCTCTCCTCCACAACCCTCTCTGCCATGCAGCAGGTGG
>ONMH01000094.1 GCA_900318875.1 uncultured Lachnospiraceae bacterium
CCCATAGTGACACTGCTTCTTACTTTCGTCAGTGTTGCCTTTTTTCTCATCGAGACCGCGAAGTACGGGAATACGGGCATGCCGTTCGTACTGTTCTCCGAGTCCTTTGACAGCGTTCTGGTTGCCAATGGGGAGTGGTGGCGCATGGTGACATCTCTGTTCACCCACTTCGGAGGAGGACATCTGGCTGCTGAGCTGCTTCCGTTTCTCGCCATCGGATGTGTGGTGGAGAATACGCTGGGAAGAACAGCGTTTCTTGCAGACTTCCTGATCTGCGGTCTTGCCGGAAATCTGTCCGCGCTGCTCTACAGCCTGGTTCACCCGCTTGATGACACCCTCTCGGGGGGAACAGTGGCGATTACCGGCGTCGTGCTCACCTATCTCGTCGCGGCTGCGGGCACCCCGAACGGCAGCTGGGCAAAACTGCTCACTGTCCTGGGTGCAGAGGCGCTGATGCTGTATTTCTGCAATGGCGCCGGCATGGATGCGCAGGCAATGCTGGGAGGCATCCTTGCCGGGGTGATCCTGGGATTCGCATTTCGCATAAAAAGAGCGGAAGCCCTGTCTTAGACGGGCTGCAAAAAGTCAAAAAGGGAGCGGAGCCCTGGCGCCCCGCTCCCTTTTTGGCTACTGCTGGCGCTGCTTTCCTGCCCGGGAGAGATAGGACAGGGCATCGGCGATGAGGACCGGGTGATCTGCTGAGAGCCCGCCTCCGTCGATGAGCGTGAACCTGTCATCGGTCAGAATACTGTGCCGGATGACCTCGTGCTGCAGAAGAGAGCGCAGGTGAATCCCCCGCTCTTTGTTTGTAAGATCCAGCGTGCAGCGCCCGTCCCCCACCTCTTCAAAGTGCACGGAGAACCAGCAGGCATCTGCGGCATCATCTGCCGCCTTTACTGGGATGTCCTGCTCAATGAGGGCCAGATAGGAGGTCGTGATGATGCGCCACCTGGGGTCCCGGTTCACATCCCCATACGTGTGGAGCTGGATCATGGGGATCCCTGTCACCGAGGTCTCCTCACGAAGTTCCCGGAGCGCGGCCGCATCGAGGTCCTCCCCGATCTCCACAAAGCCTCCCGGTGTTGCCCAGCAGCCGATGCAGGGGTGATTCCTTCTCCGCACAAGAAGGAGCTTCAGGGCGTTCACATCCCCGGTAAAAGGTCCGCTGTTCCGAAAGACCATCATGTCCACCGTATTACAGGGGCACTTGTACTTTGTGGGGTCGTAGGCCTCCAGAAACTCCTCCAGGGTCTGCCCCTGCGCATTCCTCGAGCCATCCCCGAGGAACTTTTTGTTCTCCTCTTCCGTGAGCCACGTCATAATATCCTCTCCGAAGGCATGCAAGTGCCTTTCCCGTCAGTGACCTGTTCTTTTCTGCGGACATCATAGCAGGTTGAGAAGCAGGGCGCCACACATCGGGGGCACTTTGTCTTTCAGAACGGCCTGACAGCGTTGATTTTATGATTTCGACATTTTACAATTGAAACATAAAACAGCGGCAAGAGCCGGTACGAGGGCCCGCGCCAGCAAGGAAAAAGGAGAAAGACAGAAATGGCATACGCGCTGCAGGAAGCAAGGGAACGGGTCCTTGCTGCAGGAAGAGAGCTGGTGCGGGAAGGTCTCATTGCGAGAACCTGGGGCAACATCAGCGCGAGGGTATCCGATACCTTCTTTGTGATCACACCCAGCGGAAGATCCTACGACACCCTGACCCCGGAGGACATCGTTCCGGTGGACATCCGGGACATGACAAGCAGCGGGAGATTAAAGCCCTCCAGCGAGAAGGGCGTCCACACCGCCATCTACCGGGCAAGACCCGATGTGAACTTTGTGATTCACACCCATCAGGCCTACGCCTCCGCCCTCTCTGTCTGCGGCAGGGACGTCGAGGCGGCCTTTTCCATTCCCTGCAGCCCCTACGGAAGAAACGGCTCCGAGGAGATCATGGCAAACATGGACCAGACGGTCCGCTCCCATGAAGGGTGCAGTGCGGTCCTGATGCAGCACCACGGTGCCGTCTGCTTTGCGGGCTCCGTGGAGGAGACCTTTGATGCCTGCAGAAAGCTCGAGAGTGTCTCGAGAGCCTACTTTGCCAGAGCCCTCGGCGGAAGTGCTCCGGACATCCCCTTTGGCATCACGGCAGGGGACCCTGCAGGGGACTTTTCTGCCTGCAAGAGGACGGAAGACCCTTCTCTCATCCCGGAGGGAAAGCACGGGGCCTTTCTCTACCTCCCGTACGTCCGGAGGTACTCGGCAGAGGGAAGAGAGCTTCCCGCCTTCATCGATGACTTTGCGCAGATGCTGGGGGCTTCCATCGCCTGCGTCCCGGATCAGAAGGACACGGAGGCGATTAAGAAAGCGCTGGAGGAGAAGGACGCGGTCCTCATCCGGAACGTGGGCGGCATCGCCGCGGCAAAGGATCCGGAGGATCTGACAGCCCTGTTCATGGTGATTGAGAAGAACTGTCTTGCGGCAGCACTGGCAGAGCGGGATGGCATGCAGCCCCTGGATCAGGCTGATGCGGTCTGGGATCACGAGGGATACATCCGGAGCTACTCGCTGCTTGCAAGGACAAACCGCTAGCACAGAAAGCGGCCGGAGACGGCCCGGGGAGGGGAGAAGATGAAAATCCTGTTTGTATCCAGTGAGTGTGCACCCTATTCGAAGTCCGGCGGCCTTGCCGACGTCGCGGGTTCCCTCCCGCCTGCCCTTAAAAAGGCGGGAGATGAGATCTGCGTCGTGACGCCCTATTACAAGTGCGTGAAGGAGAAGTTCCAGAATGATCTCTCCTTTGTGAAGTCGATGACGATCACCCTCGGCTCCCGTCAGCTCTACTGCGGTCTGTTCCGCACGGAGTACCGGGGCGTCCCCATCTGGTTTGTGGACAACGAGGAGTTCTTCGAGCGCGACCGCCTCTACGGGTATGCTGACGATGCCCTCCGGTTTGCCTTCTTCTGCCGGGCCGTCATCGACCTTCTCCCGGACTACGGCTTCAAGCCGGACATCATCCACTGCAACGACTGGGAGTCCGCCCTCGCCGTGATCTACTTCAAGGACCTGCAGGCCAAGCAGCTCACAAGATACCGCTCGATCCGCACGGTATTCACGATCCACAACATCGCCTACCAGGGACAGTTCGGTGCGGACCTTCTGGGAAACACCTTCGGTCTCGACGGCGGCTGGTACCAGGGCGGCCTTGGATTTGAGTACGACGGCAGACACGACATCAACCTGATGAAGGGCGCCATGCTGATGGCGGACGCGGTGTCCACGGTCTCCCCGAACTATGCAAGAGAGCTCCACTACCCGGAGTTTGCCTTCGGCCTCCAGGGCGTGGTGGACATGATCGACGCAAGGCTCTACGGCATCCTCAACGGCCTCGACGAGTCCCGGTACGACTCCGCGGGGGATAAAAACCTCCCTGCCAATTTCACGGCAGAGGACCTTTCCGGAAAGGCAAAGTGCAAGCTTGCCCTCCAGAAGGAGTTCGGTCTCGTGCAGACAAGAGAGTGGCCGCTCCTTGGGTTTGTGGCAAGGCTTGTGGAGCAGAAGGGCATTGAGCTCATCAAACAGGTGCTGCCGGGGCTCATGGATCTTGGCGTGCAGATCATCATCTTCGGCCAGGGCGACCAGAATTATGTCGACTACTTCAACTGGGCGGCAAAGCGCTGGCCCGGGATGGTCGGTTTCTCCTCAGATTACAACGATGTGAGAGCCAACCGGGTCTTTGCCGGTGCGGACTTCTACCTCATGCCCTCCCGCTTTGAGCCCTGCGGGCTCTCCCAGATGATGGCGATGCGCTTCGGCACGATCCCGATCGTGCATTCCGTGGGAGGCCTCCGGGATTCCGTGCGCGCCTACAAGGAGTTTGACGGCCTGGGAGATGGCTTCTCCTTTGTGGACTACACGGCAAAGGCCCTGTACCTGACGGTGGTGGATGCGCTCAAGATCTACTTCGGAAACCGGACGGTCTTGGAGCTCATGAGGAAGCGCTGCATGACGCAGGACCTCTCCTGGGACAAGAGCGCAAAGCACTACCAGCGCATGTACATGGACATCGCGGATCTCTCCGCCTCCGAGAAGCGGGACATCCCGTTTGAGAAGGCCTACACAAGGCTCCGGGATGCTTACTACAAGATCGATGCAGAGAACAGAAAGAAACACCCCGACCTCATCCGGGACGACTACAACCGCGTCATCCAGATCCACTTCTACGGCAGGGCAGAGGGCACTATGTTTGCCAGTTACGAGAACGGTGTGCTCTCGGTGGAGCCCTATAACTACGAGAATGCAGATGCCTACGTGGACGGACCCTTCTCCCTGCTTCTTCTGATCGCGCAGGGAAAGGCAGGCTTTGACGAGATGTTCTTAAACGGCCAGATCCGCATCACCGGGAACCTCTCGAAGGCATACGAAATGAAGAAGATCCTCGCACCGATCCCCGGAACGAGGTAAGAACGGGCTGCATAACAATATCCGAATGGAACATACGGCATGGCAATCTCCATGGGAAATCTCCCGAAGGATGATTGTCATGCCGTATCTGTTTTTGTCAAAATCCAACATTTTTGGTATCGAATGGAACTAGCAGACACTTTGGAATGAAAATACTGAAAGAATAAACGCATGGAATACATCAAAAAATTTATCTGAAGACATAGAATTGATGACATGAGGTCATAACATTATCCGTCTTTAAACACTTCCTCCCTAGTGTAGAGAGCGAGGCTGGGATGCTGTTATATCGGCACTTTTGGGCGCGCCTTTTTAATACATTCGTGGCTGACTTCTTGAATTACTTCGCTAGATAAATTTCGAAAAATAAATTGACAATTGTAAATGTTGAAAATATATCGTCATGACGTTATAGTGAATTAGGGAGACTTGACGATGAAAAATTCGGCGTTTGTTGAAAAATTGAAGAATAATGGAGCATCCATGTATGAAGTCAGCCGGGAAACTGGCGTTCCATACACAACAATTTATGAACTTGCCAAAGGAAAAAATGATATCAACCGATGCCCTTATGAAACCGTAGCTAGGCTTGCGGCTTATTTTCGCTGTGATCCTTCTGATTTAGCTAATCCAATTCAATATGTTGCAAATATCCATGGGGTTTATCGGAAAGTTCCGTATCATTGGATCATAAAAGAGGACGTTGCAGAACTACATATCAGAGATAATCAGAGCGATATAGTGCTGTTACGTGATTCAAAAATGACGCAAGCACGATTTTCAAAAGAATATTACGCTACAACATTATGTTATATTGATATCCATCTTCGTGACAAGGAGGTGAAACGACTGTTATGTCAGAGCGAAGATACACCCTGATGCACAAAGATAATCCATGCGCTGTTGTCATATTTGGAAGCGAAGGAAAGATAGATGGATATAAATTGACGGATCCTATGTATGCCCCATTCCTGGGAAATTGTGACATACAGAAGTTTTCCCGCTGGTGGGCGATGCGTGCTGTCCCCGCTTCCCGTACGCTCATGCGTCGTGTCATGCAGGATGCAGGTGTCCTGACACCAGAGGAATATCTGGAAAAAAATCTGGCACTTAGTATTACAGACACGTATTGGGTATGCCCGCAGGATGCAGGACTTACCTACGAAGATGTGCGATTTTCGAATTTTTCGAGGCACGGAGCGTTACAAATTCCCTATCACAATGCAACTTCCTATGACATGAATGCGTCTCTTGGCGGGCAGATGGAGAAATACTGGGATCTTGGTGGGAAAGTACCAGTTCTCATCAAGGAAAGTTCTCATTATTTTGGTCAGCAAGCAATTAATGAGGTGTTTGCTACCCGCCTTCATCAGATGCAGAATACATCAATTCCGTTTGTTGTATATTCAGCAGCCCGTACCAGCGACGGAATCCTTGTCAGCAAATGCCCCACATTCACAACAGAACAAATAGAGCTGATCCCTGCTTATGAGATTATTGAAAGCAGCAAAATCCGTACGGATCAGAATCTATATCATGCCTATATTGATCTTGCGGTTTCTCACGGCATTGATCGCAGTGTGATGCAGGATTTCATGGATTACCAGACGCTGACGGATTTTCTGATTAGTAACACAGACGAACATCTGCTGAATTTTGGTGTACTCCGCGATTCGGAATCCATGCGTCTGACAGGGCCTGCTCCTATTTTTGATTCTGGCAACAGCATGTTTTATACCGATGAGAGAACGGTTCCATATACTCGTGTGGAACTGTTGCAGAGAAAAATCACCAGTTTTTATCAGACAGAAGAGAAAATGCTGGCAAACGTCAGCAACAAAAAAATCCTTCGCTTGGACTGCATTCCAACTCCAGAACAGGTTATGGAATTCTATTCCCGAGCCGGCATCCCGGAAGAAAAGGCGAGCTTTATCAGCCGGAACTATGAAATAAAGGCCTCTTTTCTTGATGAATTTCTGCATGGTAAAAAGATCTCTCTGTATCAGGAAAAACAAAAGGAGAAGGAAGCAAACTATCATCCTTCATCTTCAAGACAGACTTCTAATATCCAGCGCTTTGTTATGATCGTCGGGAAATCGGCTGCCGAAGTACGGAAGAAAGCAGAAGAACTGTTGCATCAATTTGAGCAATGTGGCTATAGTGTCCTTGACAGTTCTTCCCTGTATCCTGCGATACAGGCAGACAAGGATTGTGCGATTGTTGCCGATCCTTATCAGATTGCTGCAAAACGGATCGCACAGACAGATGGTAAACCGGCACGTTACATTACCTATGTGTCTATAGATAATATACAAAGTGAAAGAGAAAAACAGGATCTTCCCACAAGTGAAGATCTTACATTTGTCACTGCCTGTGCAAGAATTCGCCAAGCGATGCTAAATGGAGACAGCGTGATCTTTTCTGTATCGAATCCCGACTCGGAGATTCTCAGAAATATCCTGCGGATTCTGCCGTCATCGCATCCTGTATCAAAAGAGCTGGTGGCTCTGGTTCGAGTTCCTCAGAGTATAGAAGAGAGATCTTCAGATTCCGAAATCATTGTGGAGGGTGAGGAAGATATGCGCTATAGTTTTTCTGATCTGTCAGCAGGATGGGATCTCATGAAAACGATGGAAGAAAATCCGTAAGGCGGGCAGAACGCACAGTTAGGCAGGACACGGAGGCATAGGTAAAGAATCGGAGAATTCTCCACTGCCTGGATGCGCAGGAAAATTCTGAAGGGAAAAGAGGCTGTCATGCAGGACGAAAACAGGACCAAAGGCGGGGAAAAGAGACAGGCAAGGCAGGAGAAGAGACGCCGGACGAGGGAGCAGGTCCGGGCGGATCTCTCCCTGCCTGATGCGAAGGAGAAAGAGGAGAAGAAGGGCTTTTTCCACGAATGGAGGCAGGTCACAAGGAGTCTCTTCTCGATCACGGAGGACACCGCCTCCCATGAGGAGATCCGGGACCGGCTGATCTTAGGCGGGAAGATCACCGGAACAAACATGTGCGTAGCAGTCATCATCGGTGCCATGCTGATCTCCCCGCTGATGGGAACCATCCTCTGCACGGCCTACGGCACCGTATCTGCCGACTATGCCCTGGTCAGAAAGTCGCTTTATGGCTTTCTCTTCCAGATTCTGTACTCTTTCGGTACCTCTTTTCTGTACTTTCTGCTCTCCCCGGCAAAGGCCGCAACGGCAGAGCTGCTCGCAAGGACCAATCCCTCGTTTTTCGACATCATCATCGCCACGGCAGGCGGCATTGCCGGCATCATCGGGCAGACGAGAAAGGACAAGGCCAACAACATCATCCCCGGGGTTGCGATCGCAACGGCGCTGATGCCGCCCCTGTGCACCTGCGGCTATGCCCTTGCCAACGGGAAATGGTCGATGCTCCTTGGCGCGGCGTATCTCTTTCTCGTCAACTCGTATTTCATCTACATGTCCTCCTGTCTCATCCTGGCAGTCCTCGGGATCCCGCAGACGGGAAACATGACGAAGGAGAAGTGGAACAGGGTAAAGAAGCGGATGATCCGAAACGCCATCGTCGTCGCCCTTCCTGCGATCCTGATCGGCCTGTCCGTGCACTTCTCAGGCTGAACCGGAATCAGAAAGAATGCTTCAAAATCGAAAACGAACCCTGTGTCTTCAGGATGACAGCCAGTGCTTCTGCACTGGCTGTTTCTTATTGCCCTTTTGCAAGCAAGATGCAGATGGCAAAGGGAGAAGAAAGGGAAGGGAGCGGGCAGAGAGAAAGAAGGAAGGGGAGGATGAAGGGAAAAGGGGAATAAAAAGGGGACGGGAAAGCAGGATGGTCAAATTGCAAATGAATTGCATATTGACAGGAAGAGGAAAACCCGTATAATAACGATCTGTGCACAAATGCAAATGAATTGCAAAAGTGAGGAATCAATGGAATACAGAACGAAGTACCGGGATTGGATGCAGAAATACTTCGCCGCCCATGCGGATGAGAAGGTGCGGGCGAGGGACGTCTATGAAAAGATGACAGCAGAGGGCCTTTCCATCAACCTGGCGACGGTCTACCGGAACCTGGACCGGCTTGAGAAAGAAAACGTCCTCAAGGGACACAAGACTGCAGGGGAGGATGAGAAGTTCTACCAGTACATGCGGCCGAAGATGGACTGCGAGAGCCATCTGCACCTTCTGTGCAGCCGCTGCGGAAAGATCATCCACTTAAACTGCGGGTTCATGAACGAGATCTCGCAGCACCTGATGGAAGAACACGGCTTTGCGATCGACTGCGGCCAGTCGATGCTGGTCGGCCTCTGCCGGGAGTGCCGGATGGCGCTCTCTGAGGAGAAAGGAAAAGATAAGACATGATGGCAATGATCGGGGATGCGCTGCAGGATGCCGCAATCGACACCATAAAGCTCATCCCGTTTTTATTTGTAACCTACCTTGTGATGGAGGCCCTCGAGCGGAAGACCTCGGATCACACGACAAACCTCATCGCAAACGTCGGGCGTTTTGGCCCGGTTGCGGGCGCCCTTGTGGGGATTGTGCCCCAGTGCGGATTCTCCGCCGCGGCGGCAAGCCTCTACTCCGGAGGCCTCATCTCGGTCGGAACGCTCCTTGCGGTGTTCCTTTCGACCTCCGATGAGATGCTGCCGATCTTTATCTCGGAGCAGGTGGCGCTCCCGTCAATCCTCAGGATTCTCCTGTCCAAGGCGGTCCTCGGCATGGTCTCGGGTCTTGCAGTCGACTTCCTGCTTCGCTTTACGAGGTACCGCAGCAAGACCGAAAAGCACGTGCGGGACCTCTGCGATGAGGAGCACTGCGGGTATGAGGAGGAAGAGGGGTCCGTCCTTCACTCCGCCCTGGTGCACACGCTCCACATCGTGCTGTTTGTCTTTCTCATCACCGTCGCCCTGACGATCGCGGTGGAGAGCCTCGGGGAGGAGAGAGTGGCAGGCTTCCTCACCGGAAGACCGGTGGTGGGGACCTTCCTTGCGGCTTTGTTTGGCCTCATCCCAAACTGCGCAAGTTCTGTGCTCATCACGCAGCTCTATCTCGACGGCATGCTGGGAGCCGGCCAGATGATGGCGGGCCTCCTTGTGGGAGCAGGCGTCGGCCTCCTCGTCCTGTTCCGGACAAACGACCGGCACCCGAAGGAGAACATCAAGGTCATGGGCCTTCTCTACTGCGCAGGTGTCTTCTGGGGACTTGTGATTGAGCTTCTTGGCATCACCTTCTGAAGTGGCGCTTCGCAAGGCTGACATAGGAAGCGGCATTCTGAAGGTTTCCGGATACCTCCTCCTCTGTCAGCTGCCGGATCACCTTTGCAGGGGAGCCGAAGGCGAGCATCCCGTCGGGAATCACAGTTTTGCCTGTCACGAGGGCTCCTGCCCCGATGAGGCAGTGCTTCCCGATGACGGCGCCGTTTAGGACGATGGCGCCCATGCCGACGACGGTCCCATCCCCCACGGCGCAGCCGTGCAGGATCGCCCCGTGCCCGACGCTGACATCATTCCCGATCACAAGCGGATGCCCAGGGTCTGTGTGGAGGACCGCACTGTCCTGGACATTGCTCCGCGAACCGATCGTGATTCTGTCCTCATCTGCCCGGATGACGGCGTTATACCAGACGGAGGAATCCCTCCCGATCGTGACAGCGCCTGCGCACACAGCACCCTGCGCAAGAAATACGGTGGGGTCGATGGCTTCGATCTCCCGGTTGATGGCGATGGTCTCTTCCTGCTTCCTGTCCATAGATGGCCTCCTTCGTATGGAACCATGGTACCACAGGAGGGGAGGAGACAGGGATCAGGCTTCATGGCAGGACAG
>ONMH01000035.1 GCA_900318875.1 uncultured Lachnospiraceae bacterium
ATCAGCCTCAATCCACCCCTTTACTGCCCTCATCGCAGGAGTAATTTCCACTGTCGCCGGAGAGTGCTTAAAAGTGGAAATCAACTTTTCACTTCAGCAATTTTCACAATCTTCACCATCTCTTCACAGGTGATCTCAAAGGTTCCGCGGCTTTTCAGCGGATTGCCCAGCGAAGCTTTGCCGACTTCGCCCGGGGATTTCTGATGCACTCCTCCCTGGACGGGCGGATGACATCCTCTGCGATCTTCTGATAGCGCCCCTCCCGGTATGCCTCGCGGAACTGCTTTTTCACAAGGCGGTCCTCCCCGGAGTGGAACGTTAAGATGGCAGCCCTTCCGCCCGGAGACAATACCTCCGGGAGCTTGTCGAGGAGAAGTCCCAGGGACTCAAACTCCTGATTGATGTCGATCCGGAGCGCCTGGAAGGTGCGGGAGCAGGACTTTTTGGCCATCTCTGCAATCTCCGCCTTTTTGTGGCCCTCCTTCTGCATGGCAGCAGAGACCGCCTCTTCCACGACCGCGGAAAGCTGCGTTGTCGTCTCGATCTTCTCCCCGTGCTTCAGTTTCCGATGCACGGCGGAGGCAATCTCCTCTGCATAGGGCTCGTCCGAATTTTCCGCAAGGAGCCCGGCGAGCTCCTCCCGTTCGAGCTCTGCAAGGCGCTCTGCCGCCGTCACGCCCCCTGCGGGGTCGAGGCGAAGGTCGAGCGGTCCCTCGTGCTTCCAGGAAAAGCCCCGCTCCGGCTCATCGATCTGCATGGAGGACACGCCAAGGTCCGCAAGGACAAAGTCAAAGGGGCCGTACTGTGCCGCTGCCTGGTCAATGTCCCGGAAGTTTAAGTGGAGGATCGAGAGGCGGCTTTCCCCATAGCCCTCCGCACGGAGCATCTTTTCTGTGCGGACGAGGTTCTCGGAGTCGACGTCAAGGGCTGTCAGGTGTCCGCTGTCCCCGAGCGCTTTCAGCAGCTTTCTTGTGTGTCCGCCATAGCCAAGCGTGCAGTCGAGGCCCGACTCCCCGGGCTGTATCTTCAAAATGTCCAGGATCTCCTGCACCGCGATCGGCAGATGCATGCCCGCCGGGGTGGAGCCCTTGGCAATCACCTTTTCAATGGTCTCCGGGTACTTCTCCGGATTCTGTTCCTTGTACTTCTCCGCATACGTTCTCGGGTGGTTCCCGCTGTAGTGTGGGCGCCTCCTGTGGGGCGTCTGACTGCTGCCTTGCCTGTTTTCCTGTTCCATATCCATATGGTCCTTCCTGTCGTAAATTTCCGCAAAAATGGAAATTGTGAATGCCAGAATGTCAGAGAGCGCAACAGTGGCAGTGTTTCGTGAACAGGTAACCCGCAATCCGGAAATTGCTGATCGGCAAATATCAAATCGTGAAATTTATTTCTGAAAAATGTTGTGTTTCCTGATGCACAAACAGCGCAGTTCCTGATTCCGGACTGTCATTACCGGTTTTGGGTGGATTTAAGCCTGTCAGCGTGCGCTCCTTCTTATGACCGTGAGCACATGTCCTGCTGCGCGCTCCAGCTGTGCCCGGGACAGTCCCTCCGGGGAGAGCGGGAGCTCCCCTTCCTCTCTTCCGGGGAGGAGAAGATCGGAGCCCGCGGCAAGGCACTGCAGTGTCTTTGCCGGCGGGTACTTCGTCCTTCTCCCCGAAGGTGCCTCCGCAGCCTCTGCCTCCGAGAGGACAAGCCCCTCAAAGTTCCACTCATCCCGCACCACGCCCTGAAGAAGGCTCGGGAGCTCCGCGGCATGGACGCCGGCAAGCAGGCTCCCCGTCGTCAGGATGCCAAGGGGATGGCTGCTGCGGATGCATATGCCAAAGCCCGCAAGATAGAGCTCCCGCAGGGCCCGCTCCGTGAGGTGGATGTTCCGGGGGCAGGGCGCTGCCCCCTGTCCGCTGGCCGCAAGCCTTCCCACGATGCAGCCCCTCCCCATATGGCTCTGCACGCCCCGCACCAGGGCGGCACCGAGGACGCCTGCAAGGAACGGGTCCTCGGACAGGCAGAGCCCGCCGCGGCCGCTCAAAGGATTCCGCTGCAGCCCCAGAACGGGCAGCACAATAAGGTCCGTATTCTTCTCCTCCATCTCCTCTCCGAGCAGGTCCCCGGCCTCCCGGAGGACCGCCCGGTCAAAGCTCTGCGCAAGCAGGGACGGGGCGGGCAGCGCCTGTGCCCTCTTCCGGTCCGCAAACGGATTCCGGATCACAAGCGGCGGGATGTGGCGGGAAGAAAGGAGCGCGTCCGTGGTCTCCGCCCCTGTCCCCTGCCGTCTTCCGGTGCAGAGCGCGGCGAGTTCTATATCCTCCAGCTGGGAGAGGAGCTCTCCCGAAGAGTGGGCACCGCTTCTTGTCTCCTCGAGCGTGATGTCGTGGACCGCACCGCTCTTTCCGAGCGCCTGCGGCTCACCCCCGTAGGCGGGAGCAAGGAGGGACAGATCCCTGACGTCGGGATAGAGCCTTGGTGCCCTCTCCTTCTCCCTCTCCTCATCCCTGCCGGATGCCCTCGTCATGCCCCGGGAGGAGAGGACATACATGACCTCCTCTTCCGGCAGGATGCTCTGCACCTTTCGCACCGTGACATCCTCCGAGAGGACAAGACAGCTCACCACGTGGGTGCTGCGGGAGCTGTCTCCGAGGCGGAGGAAGTACTCCCCCTTCTCGAGGACAAAGGCCTGCTGGTCCGGATCATAGGAGGCGCACAGAGGCAGGGAGAGCGCGACCTTCAGTTCGCACCGCTCCCCGGGCTGCAAAACGCCCGTCTTCTCAAAGCCTGCCAGCACCTGGAAAGGCTTCTCCAGCCTTCCCGCAGGGGCGCTGACATAGACCTGCAGGACCTCCTGCCCCGGGAAGCGCCCGGTATTGGTCACGCTCGCCCGTACCGTGACTGTGCCCTCGGACACGATGGTCCTGTCGTACTCCGTCAGAAATCTTGTGTAGGAGAGGCCGTAGCCAAAGGGATAGGCAGGGCTCTTCTGCCAGGTGTCAAAGTACCGGTAGCCCTCATAGATGCCGCCGGTGAAGTAGGAATCGTTCAGGTTTTCCGTCCCGGAGGCAAAGCTGCCCGCGCCGGGATAGTCTGCGATGCTCTCCGCCCAGGTGGCGGCAAGGTGCCCGGAGGGCGTTCTCTTCCCGAGCAGGATGTCCGCAAGGGCATCTCCCCCGCAGGCGCCTGCCTCCCCCATGAGAAGGAGGGCGCCGACGCCGGGGATCTGCCGGATCTGGGACACATCCAGGATGCCAGGGGTCTGCAGCACGACGACAAGCCTCTGAAAGGCCGCGGCAAGGAGCTGGATGTTTCTCGTCTCCCGCTCGGTCAGGGCAAGATCCTCCCGGGCATGCCCTGTCTCCTGCCCTGTGCTTGTGCGAGAGATCACACAGATGGCAATGTCCCGGTCCGTGCCAGCCACATCCTCACTGGTAACCAGAGGCACGTCCCCGTCCCCGCAGGCATTGAGCCAGCGCTCCGAGGTGATCACAAGACCTGCGCGCAGAAGTCCTCCCTCGATGTCGGAGATGCCGCGCACACCGCTGCCAAAGAGGGCTGCCTGCTCCGCCCCCGCAAGGGGAAGGGTTCCCCTCCGGTTCTCCAGAAGCACCATGCCCTGGGCTGCCAGCGCCCGAAGGCGGGCCGTCTTATCCTGTTCCGGTTTTTCTGTCATTGCCTGTCTTCCCCTGTGCGCAGCATAATGAACCCGCCGATGTTGCCGTGCTTTTCTCCCCTCGCTGCCCGGTGGGAGAACAGAAGCTCCGGGTTGCAGCACGTGCAGACATCGGTCGTGTGAATGTTTCCATCGGGCACCCCCGCCTCCCGAAGGCCGATCCTGCAGGCCTCCCAGAGGTCCAGCTGCCAGTGGCCGTTGTAGTGGTTCTCCAGGATCTTTCCTTCCTTCCCTGGGAAGGCGGCGAGGAACTGCTCCGCCACGTCGTCGCTGATCTCATAGCAGTCGCGGCAGATCGAGGGGCCGATGCCGCAGAGAATGTCCCCGGGATCGGAGCCAAACTCCGCTTCCATCTTTTGGATGACCTTTCCTCCGATGCGGCCCACGGTGCCGCGCCAGCCGGAGTGGCAGGCGCCGATCGCCCGTCTCTTCGGATCGACGAACAGGATAGGCACGCAGTCCGCAGCAAAGACCGACAGAACAAGGCCGGGGGTGTTCGTGACAAGCCCGTCCACGTCATCCCAGTCCCGCTCCCTGGTGACGCCCTTGCCGGCATCGGCGTCCGTCACCCGGATCACCTCTGTATGATGCACCTGATAGGTCAGCACAAACCGGTCCGGCCTGGTTCCCATCGCGGCAGCGATGCGGCGGTAGTTCTCCAGCACGTGTTCCCGGTCATCCCCTCTTGAGAAGGTCAGGTTCATGCTGGAAAACTTTCCCTCCGAGACGCCGCCGAGGCGCGTCGTGAAAAAGTGCCTTGCCGTTCCCGCTCCGTCGATTGCAGGGAAGGAGAGAAGCGGCAGATCGCTGCCATCCTCATTTTTCCGCACGGTCAGAGCGAGCTGCTCTGCGGGAGCGCCGCAGCGCTGCTTCTTTCTTCTGATTCTGTACCTGGTATCTGTCATCCGTCTCACTTTCCATTCAGAGCCCCGTTTTCCTGGACTCCTGTGCACAAGAGTGTACTACAACCCTCCCCGGGGCGACAATCTTTCCTCTCTCCTCAGGGAACAAGCACCATGGCGATGTGGGGGATGCCATCCTCCAGAAAGGGCCGGGAGACGGGCGGAATCCCTCCCTCCCGTAATACCCCTGGGCATGGCACTGCGCCTCGATATCGGTTTTCCGACAGGGGAGCTTTTCCCGGATCTCCTGAAGGCCCTCCTGCAGAAGGATTCTCCCAAGGCCCGTTCCGTGGGTCAGGGTCAGAGCGCGTCCCATCTGGGCCACGCCCTCCTCCCTGTAGAACGCCCGAAGGTACGCCGTCACCTTTCCATCCTCTTCATAAAAGATGTGCCTGCTCTTATCATCGATCCCGTCCGGATCCCGGCAGACGCGGTTCTGCTCCACCACAAAGATCTGTGCTCTTGCCCGCAGGATCTCATACAGCTCCCGCGCCGTGAGCTCCTCAAAGGCCCTGGAAATCAGCTGCATTTTTCCCTCCTCGCGCCGGAAATAACCCAGGGCATTTCCACAGATCGGTGCCTTTGTGTCCCGTCCGTCCGGAACAGGTATCCCGATTGTATCAGAACCGGTCTTTCGCGGACATCGGCATCTTTGTTTTTCACGCGACAAGAACCGACAAAAAGGATATACTAGAACAAGATGAAAAACAGAGGAAACCAGGTGGATGAAAGAGCTGCACTTCCATCCCGTGCAAGGGAGCATTGCGTTATGTCAAAAAAGATTGTACTTACCGGCGGCGGCACAGCGGGACATGTGACCCCGAACCTCGCCCTGATCCCCTACCTGAAGAAGGAGGGATATGAGATTGCTTACGTGGGTTCCATCTCCGGCATCGAGAAGAAACTCGTCTCCGATGCGGGGATTCCTTATACCGGCGTGGAGACCGGAAAACTCCGCCGCTACTTTGATCCGAAGAACTTCACGGACCCCTTCCGCGTCATCCGGGGCTTCAATGAGGCCCACAGATTTCTGAAGGAGTTTCAGCCGGACATCGTGTTCTCCAAGGGCGGATATGTCGGCGTTCCCGTCGTCCAGGCAGCCGCCTCCCTGAAGATCCCCGTCATCTGCCATGAGTCCGACATGACGCCGGGTCTTGCCAACAAGCTCTGCATGCCGTTTGCAAAGAAGATCTGCTGCAACTTCCCGGAGACCATGAAGGATCTTCCCGCCCAGAAGGCGGTGCTGACCGGTACGCCGATCCGGGAGGAGCTCTTTCAGGGCTGCCGCAATACGGGACTGAAACTCTGCGGCTTTACCCCCGACAAGCCGGTCCTCATGGTCATCGGCGGGAGCCTCGGGGCGTCCTCCGTCAACAAGACGGTCCGCGACAACCTGGACAAACTCCTGCAGGAGTTCCAGATCGTGCATCTGTGCGGCAGGGACAAGCTCGACAACCTTCTCCTCACAAAGCCAGGCTACAAGCAGTTTGAGTACGTGGAGGATGCGCTCAAGGATCTCTACGCGATGGCGGACATCGTGATCTCCAGGGCAGGGGCCAATGCGATCTGCGAGCTCCTCGCCCTCAAAAAGCCCAACATCCTGGTTCCGCTCCCCACCGGCCGCGGCGACCAGAAGCTCAACGCCGCCTCCTTTGAGGCCCAGGGCTACAGCATGGTCGTACAGGACGATGACCTGCCGGACTGCATCGTGGCGAAGGTCCACGAGCTCTATGGAAACCGCCAGACCTACATCGACACGATGTCCGGCTCCTCGCAGATCAACTCCATTCCGATCATCCTGAAACTCCTCGACGAGTACCGCAATAGGGAATAGCCCCGCGCAAGGAGGACAGCCATATGGAACCAAGAGAATCCTTCCTGCACGGAAGCATACAGGTCTGCCTCTATCCCGGCAAAGATGCGGCTTCTCCCTGCTGCTATCTGGTCTGTGACCGCGGCGAGGGACCGGATTGTGCAGACCTTTTCATGGCCATGCCGGGGAGTGCGGCAGCACTCATCACGGTCTCCGTTCCCGACTGGAACCGCGACCTGACCCCTTGGAAAGCCCCCGCGGTCTTTCGCGGTGCCCCGCCGTTTGGAGACGGCGCCGACGCCTACCTGGAAGAACTTATCCGCATCACCGAAGAGGCAGAGGAGCGGGCAGGACTGATCCCCGGCGTCCGGGCGCTTGCCGGATACTCCCTCGCGGGACTCTTTGCGGTCTACGCCGCCTTCCGGACGGACCGCTTTTCCCTCTTCGGGTCTGCCTCCGGGTCCCTCTGGTATCCCGGATTTCTGGACTTTGCCGCAAAGACCCCCTTTGCCGGAGTGCCAAAGGCTGCATACTTCTCCGTCGGAGACCGGGAGAAGGCGTCAAAGAACCCCCTGATGAAGACCGTGGAGGAGAGGACACAGGACGCCGCTGCGCTCTTTCTGGCGCGCGGTGTCCCCTCGATTTTTGAGAAGAACCCCGGCAACCACTTCGTGGACGGCCCGCTCCGCACGGCTAAGGCTCTGCGCTGGCTGCTGTCAGAAAACAGCACAGGAAGGAGGCCGCAATGAGAGACCGCTCAAAGCGGGAAGCACTGCAGGAAGCAAAAATGCAGGAGCGGCAGGACCGCATCAAGAAGCGGGAACAGCAAAATCGTGCGCTGACGGACTACCTGGAGTTCGTGACCGAGGTCATGGAGGTTGCCGTTGCCATCGTCGTGCTCATCGGCTTCCTCCTCGCCATCATCCCGCTGATCCGGGAGATGCCGGAGCTCCTCTCCAATGACAACGACTACTCCTTCCACATCTTTCTCGAGCACGCTTTCAACCTGGTCATCGGCATCGAGTTCGTCCGCATGCTGGTCAAGCACACCCCGGGTTCCGCCCTCGAGGTTCTGCTCTTTGCAATCGCCCGGCATCTGGTGCTCGGCGGCGAGACCGGCCCGGACCTTGTCCTTGGCGTTGCCGCCATCGCCGGCATCTTTGCCATCCGCAAGTACCTCTACGTGCACTCCTTTGATTCCCGTGCCGATGGCTCCTCCTTCACCTTCATCGGCCCGAAGCGGGACAGGGATGGAGCCCGCAGGGAGGAAGACGCAGTGGAGAACGGCGGGAAAAGGGAATCCCCCTCTGATTCCAAAGGCGAATGAAACGCTCTTCACATATATGGCAAGGCCCCGGGACGCTGCCGTCCCGGGGCCTTACTTTACTGCTCTGTATTTGATTACTCTGCCTTGCCCGCCGTGGATGCCGGCTTGGACAGATCAATGCTGCGGATTGCCTTGCGCAGCGGCAGCACGCTCTTAGCATTGACAGAGAGCTCATCCACGCCCATGCGCAGGAACGTCTCCGTCAGGGAGAGGTCTGCACCGAGCTCGCCGCAGATGCCGACCCAGCAGCCGTGCCGGTGTCCGGCATCGATGGTCATCTTGATCTCCCGGAGCACCGCCGGATGATGGGTGTCGGAGAAGGGCTCGAGCTTTGCGTTCTGGCGGTCGATCGCGCAGGTGTACTGCGTCAGGTCGTTCGTGCCAAGGGAGAAGAAGTCCACTTCCTCTGCCAGCTCATCTGCGCAGAGGACAGCAGCCGGTGTCTCCACCATGATGCCGATCTGGATGTTGTCGGCAACCTTCTGTCCCTCATTAGCAAGCTCTCTCCTGCACTCTGCAAGGATCTCCTTGGCCTCCCGGACCTCCCGGAGCGAGATGATCATCGGGAACATGATTGCCAGGTTCCCGTAGACCGAGGCGCGAAGCAGGGCGCGGAGCTGTCTCTTGAAGAAGTCCTTTCTCGTCAGGCAGATGCGGATGGCGCGGAAGCCAAGGGCAGGGTTCGTCTCCTTGTCGAGGTTCATGTAGTCGATGGTCTTGTCGGCTCCGATGTCGCAGGTGCGGATGACGACGAGCTTGGGTGCCAGAGTCTCCAGCACGCGTTTGTAGGCCTGGAACTGCATCTCCTCAGAAGGGTCCTCCTTGCTGTTGAGATAGACGAACTCGGAGCGGAACAGACCGACGCCCTCTGCGTCATTGGCCTGCACGGAGCCGATGTCCGAGGGGCCGCCGATGTTGGCGTAGACCTTGATGGTCTTTCCGTCGATGGTCGTGTTGGTCTTTCCCTTGAGCTCCTGGAGCAGAGCCTCCTTCTTCAGATCCTCGTTGTGCTTTCTCGTCAGGGAATCGATGAGGTCCTGCGTGGGATCGATGTAGACGCAGCTGTTGTAGCCGTCCAAAATCGCAAACTTGCCGTCCCAGTCATCCGAGATGTCCTTGCACTGGATCAGCGTCGGCAGGTTCATGCTCCTTGCGAGGATCGCGGTGTGGCTGTTTGAGGAGCCCTCTCTTGTGATCATGCCGAGAAGCAGCGACTTGTCGAGCTTGACGGTCTCGGAGGGCGCGAGGTCCTCGGCGACGAGGATGCTCGGCTCCGTGCCCTGCAGGCTGTCGGTGTCCAGTCCCAGCAGGGCCTCGATGACGGCATTTCCGACATCGATGACATCCGCACTCCTTGCCTGGAAGTAGGGATCCTCCATCTCCTTGAACATCTGGGCGACGTTCTCGAAGCCCTGCTTTGCCGCATACTCCGCGGTATGATGCTGCTCGACCATGATGGTCTTGCAGGCATAGAGCAGATCGTCGTCATCGAGCATGTCCGCATGGAACTGGAAGATGGCAGCGGACTCCTCGCCGGCTGCGGCGACTGCCCTGTCGTACAGCACCTGCTGCTGTTCCTGCACCTTGCATCTGGCCTGCTCAAAGCGGCCTAGCTCCGGGATCGGATCGTCGACGAGCTTCTCATCGATGATGTACTCCGGATGCTTGAAGATCCGGATCTTACCCAGTGCAATTCCGTGTAAAATGCTGATACCTGTTGCAACCTGCATAAGAATACCCCCTTTTCAAGAAACGCGCACCGGAATACCACTCTCTCCGGTGCGCGCCGCCTGATCTTACGTCTTACAGATTTTCCTTCATGAACTTCTCAATGGAAGCTGCAGCTGCATCCTCATCCTCGCCGTCGATGCTGACCGTGACGGTGTCGCCCTGCTTGATTCCAAGGCCCATCAGCGCCAGGAGCTTCTTTGCGTCTGCGGACTTGCCGTCTGCCGCGGTGATGGTCACCTTGCTTGCATGTGCCTTGACTTCCTTGACGAGAAGTCCTGCGGGACGTGCGTGAATGCCAACCGGATCGGTAATGGTGTACTTGAATTCTTTCATGATATTTCTTCCTTTCTTTTTGGTGATCGCTATGGTAAATCCCCGGTTCTGAGAAGCCACTGTGGAAAACGGTCCACCCGTACAGTTTACCCGCCCAGCATTTTTAATGCAACCTGTTCATGAATTCCTTTCCAGGCCGGGGATTTTTGTCACTTTTCCCGGGATTTCACCGAAATATCTTTCTCTATTTCATCACTGATTGAGCTTTGCACCGTAGGTGACATCGTCGTAGTCATCGGAGTTGGTCAGAAGCACCACAACGGTATCCGGATGTCCTGCTGCCTTGATCTTGTCGATGTCGAACTTCAGGAGCGGCTGGCCCTTCTTGACCTTGTCGCCTTCCTTCACATACGGAACGAAGCCGTCGCCGTTCATCTCCACCGTGTCGATGCCGACGTGGATCAGAACCTCCATGTCACCCGCACCGGTGATGCCGATGGCGTGCTTGCTCTCTGCGACAGAGGAGATGTTGCCGTCAAGCGGTGCGTAGACGATGTCACCATCAGGCTCAATGCCGACGCCCATGCCCAGGGCACCGGATGCAAACGTGGGATCTGCGATCTTGTTGTAGGGGATGACCGTGCCGTTTAAGGGCTTGCAGATGTCACCGGCCTTGCAGCGGATGACCACATCGGAAAGACCAAGCGGGACGTTGTCTGCTGCAGAGACGTCCTCGGACTTCCTGATTTCCGGAGCCTTTTCTGCGGGCTCGGGAGCATCCTCCTTCCACATGACATTGGTCAGGGCGAAGGCAATGCCGCCGGAGATGGCGAGCAGGATCGTGTACTGCAGGGGCTTGTCGATGGTCAGGTATCCGGGGATACCGGTCACGCCGTATGCTGTTGCGCCGATACCGCTGATCGCGCCGTAGAAGGAACCGACAATGCCGCCGATCATGGCTGCGATAAAGGGCTTAAAGAACCGCAGGTTCACACCGAAGATAGCGGGCTCCGTGATACCCAGGGCAGCGGAGAGAGAGGACGGAATCGCGACGACTTTGGTCTTCTGGTTCTTGGTCTTCAGGCCGACTGCAAGGCAGGCGCCGAACTGTGCAAAGTTCGCTGCGGAGGCAATGGGCATCCAGGTATTGAGACCAGTGGAAGCCAGCATGCCGGCCTCGATGATGTTGTACATGTGGTGCAGGCCCATGACGACGGTCCAGGGATACAGGGCACCCATGGCCGCTGCCCCGAACGGGTTGCCGACTAAGATCTTGGCGCCCTCCAGCACCCAGGTCTCCAGCTGTGCGAAGATGGGTCCGATGATTGTGAAGGTCAGAAAGCAGGTCGCAAGCACCGTGCAGAGCGGTGTGACGAACAGGTCGATCATCTCCGGCACGTGCTTGTGCAGCCAGTTCTCCACCTTGCACATGATCCACACGGCGATGATGACCGGAATGACATGGCCCTGATAGCCGGACCGGCGCACGTTGAAGAAGAGCAGGTGCCAGACCGGAATCACGCCGTCCGTGACGCCGAAGAAGCTGTTGATCGTATCGGCAGAGCCGACGCTCCAGCCGTTTAACAGGCTGCTGTTGATCATGGACAGACCGACGACAGCGCCAAGGAAGATGTTGCCGCCGAACACTCTCGCCGCGGAGACTGCCACGATGACGGGCAGGTATGCGAAAGCGGTACTGGAGATCATGTCCAGCCACTGATACCAGTCAGAGGAGGAGAAGGAAGGAATCGCCTTGCCCAGGGCCTCGATCAGACCCATCATGAGACCGGAGGCGACGATGGCAGGCAGGATCGGGACGAAGACATCGCCGAGCGCCTTCAGCATCTGCTTCCAGACGGGCTGCTTTGCTGCCGCTGCCGCCTTGACATCATCCTTGGTGGCTGCGGTCATGCCGGTGATGGCAAGGAATTCGTCGTACACCTTGTTGACGGTGCCGGTGCCGATGATCAGCTGCAGCTGGCCGTTGGATTCAAACTTGCCCTTGACGCCGTCGATGTTCTCCAGCGCCTTGTCGTTGACCTTGCTGTTGTCCTTGATGACAAGACGGAGTCTTGTCGCACAGTGTGCTGCCTGTGCGATGTTGTCCCGCCCGCCGATATTGTCGACGATTTCCTGCGCACATTTATGATAATCGAGTGCCATTTGTTATGTCCCCCTTTTCATAGAAAATGCTGGGTTTGTTGGCCGGTCATCGCTGTGCGAACGATTTCACGGCTTTTTCAACATCAATTTTAAATAGTTTCTCCGCGCTTGTAAATATGACCACTATGGAGATTTATCGTGCGGTTCTTTGTGCATTTTTACGATTTTTCGCGGTTTTCAATGGGATGGCTGTCCCTTCCCATTGAAATCTGTCAGATCAGCCCCAGATCTGCAAACGCCTTTGCAAGGCCATCCTCCTGGACCGGCGGGCAGACGATCCTGCTGACCTTCCTGAGTGCCTCTGCCCCGTTCCCCATGCAGACGGGCACGGCCACGGTCTGCATCATCTCCAGATCGTTCATGCTGTCGCCAAAGCCGATGGTGTCCGCAATCGGCACCCCGAGCTTTCTGCAGATCTTCTCCACGCCCTTTCCCTTGTCAAACTGGCGGTTGACGAGCTCCCCATTCAGGCACCCGTGAGCCGCCACCTCCTGGATCACGAAGTTGAAGTCCTTCTCCAGAAGGCTCTTTGCCTCGTCGAGCTGGGACATTTCGTTGCACATGATGACGATCTTGTAGATCGGGCTCCCGTCATACTGGGACATCGGCCGGATGCCGAGGTTGGACGCCAGGGCTTTTCTCCAGCGCTCGATCTCGCTGTTTCCCGCCGGCTGATCCTTCAGGAAGGCATCCATGTTTTCGTCGCCCCAGGACCCGGTCTTCGCCTCAATCGTACAGAAGACCCCGTGCTTATGAAGGGAGGTGAGTGCGGTGTCCCGCTGCGCATCGGTCATCGGGCAGTCGTACAGCACCTCGTCATGGCAGGTGACATAGCCGCCGGAGCTTCCGATCACGCCGTCGAAGTGATACCTGAGGAGCGGCGAGAGCATGTCCCAGTTGCGGCCGGTGCACAGAAAGCACTCGTGTCCGTTTGCCTGTGCCTTCCGGATCGCCTCCACCGCACTCTTCGGGGGCTCATTCTCCCCGGGCACGGTCAGAGTGCCGTCAATGTCGATGAAAATCAGCTTTTTGTCTCCCATCACATACTCTTTCTTTCCACTATGGTGTACTCCAGCATCGTCTGCGTCACCGGCTGCTCCGGGTCCTCGCTCTCGATGAGTTTGATGAGCATGTCGGCCGCGGTCAGGCCGCACTGCCGGTAGTACAGGTGGGCCGTCGTGAGCGGGGGCTGGGAGATGGTGTCCGCCCAGTTGTCTCCGACGCCGGCGATTGCGATGTCCTCCGGGATGCGCTTTCCCGCCGCCTGGATGGCGTTCATCGCGCCGTGGGCGATCCGGTCCGTCGCACAGATCACGCCGTCGATATCCGGATACTGGGAGAGGAGCTCCCGCATCTGGGTCCTGCCTCCGTCTGTCGAGAATGGGGAGATGGTCTCCCGAAGGTCGGCGGTGTCAAATCCCGCTGCCTCCCAGGCGCTCTCGCAGCCGAGTCTTCTGGCCTTTCCGGCTGCCGCATCCTCCTCCATCGCACCGATGAAGGCAAGATGCTTCCTACCCTTCTGCAGCATCCGCTCTGTCAGCTCCCGCACGGCATGAAAATCATCGTGGTAGACGCAGGGGATGCCCTGAAAGTTCTGTCCGGTGACGACCACCGGCTTCTCACTGTTTGCAATCGCATCGCGCAGATGCTGGGTCATGACGGTTCCCATGAGGATGATTCCCGCCACCTGGCTGTTCTGCATGGATTCGATATAGCGGATCTCCTTGTCCCGGTCCCCTCCGGTCGTGCCGAGAATCACCATGTAGTTCTTCTCGCTCAGCCTTGCGGACACGCCGTCCAGGATCTGCGAGACGGAGTCCGAATAGACCTTCGGCACGATGATGCCGATCTGGCCGCCGCGGCCGGTGCGCATCACCTGCGCAGAGGGATTCGGCCGATAGCCGGTCTGCTCGATCACTGCACGGATCTTTTCCGACTTCTCCTCACTGATGGATCCGCCATTCATGTATCTGCTGACTGCCGCCGGGGAGACACCTGCCAGCCTGGCAACTTCCTTGATTGTCATAACTCACTTATCCTCTGC
>ONMH01000131.1 GCA_900318875.1 uncultured Lachnospiraceae bacterium
CTTATTCCTTCGGAAGGTTCAGATTCCCGAAGTTGAACACATCCCCCATCGTAAAGCTGTGGGGTGCGAAGGCATCCGCCACGATGTCCTGGAGCTTTTTGAACTCCTCTTTGTCCTGGGTCTTCTGGTAAAGGCAGGCGGTGTTTCTCGCATCCGTGAGCCCGTCGTGGGCGCGTCCCGAGAAGTCGAGGCCTGCCAGGCTGACCGCCCGCTCAAGCTTCATCGCCTTTGTGATGTGCATCATGCTGCCGAATTCCTGCTGGAAGTCCCGCCAGTGGTTAAGCATGTACTTCATCTTCGGGGTGTCCTCGATGTGCTTTAAGGTCGTCTCCTTCAGGATCTGCCAGATGTCGGAGTCGCTCCAGGACCAGATCGTGTAGTCCCCCTCCCCGCACCAGTCGGCAAACCTTGCAAGGACGTCCGCAAAGGGAGAGGCATCCTGCACCATCTCCGTGGTGATCCCCGTGAGCTTCTGATACCGGGAGCTGATCCCTGCGCTGTACTGGGGCTTTACATACTCGCAGAAGTTCCCGGTCTCCTCGTTCTGCTCATTCAGGCAGATGGCGCCGATCTCAATCGTCTCCATCGTGCAGGTCTTCCGCTCCTCTGCAAAGCTCTTGTCGATCGGATTCATCTCCAGATCCATGAATATCTTTTTCATCTGTTATGTGCTCCCTTTTCTCTTTCCAGAGTATACCGCATTTGCCCATGCCGGGAAACGAACATCCGCACCGGGAATCCCGGTGCGGATGAAAAAGTGCTATCCTGCAGCATGCTTTTTATGCTGCGAATTGCAGCACGGTTTTATCGTGCTTCGATTTGCGGTCTGTTCTTTAAGCCGCGAATTGTTATCTGTCGTACCGGTGTATCAGATACGAGATCAGGTGAATGATGCCCCGGATCAGGGCAAAGATCGCAAAGAAGATGACAAACCCGAAGATGCCGGAGACGATGTCGTCAAAGTCCATCGTGCCCGTGTGGGTAAAGCCCTGGCCGATCTCGATGGCAAAGGTGATCACGATCAGCACCGTGAAGACGTAGATCCAGGTGATCGTCAGCGCCTTCTCGTGTCTGACAAGGGCCTTGAAGAGGGGATACAGGAGCATGGTCAGTCCAAGGCCAAGGATGCCGATCACAAAGAAGTGGAGCTGTTTGTCGGTAAAGCCGTACTGCCCGTTGTCATTGATCCGGCTGATGCCATCATGGATTCTGGCAATCCACTCGACTGCCTTATAGAGCATTTCCTTCATAGGCCGTTTACTACTCTTTCCGGACGTTTCCCGTCCATGACCGCTTCGATATCGGTCCAGATCATGGCGTAGCTTCGCTTAGAGCTTGCGCCGGTGACACCTGTCAAGTTCCGCCATGGAGAGCCTCCCTGCGGAGAGTGCCTCGCCAGTGCCTTTCCTCCACAAGCTCTCCGCGTGCCGTGTTGATGAAGAGAAAGCCCTCCTGCATTCTCCCAAAGAAGGCCGCATCCGCCAGGTGCTCCGTCTCCTTCGTGACGGGGACATGGAGGCTCACGATATTGCTCCCTGCAAGAAGCTCCAAAAGCGCAGTATACCGGACGCCGTACTGCAGCTCCTCGTCCTCTGTAAGGGGATGCAGCCTTGTGCAGCAGGTCTTCTGCACGCCGAAGGCATGGTGAAGAAGTGCTGTCTTGTTTGCGATGTCGCCAAAGCCCACAAGCCCCACGCTGCAGTCCGGGAGCTCTGTCAGATCCCCGCTCTGGATGTCCCCGCTCTTGATGGCCGTCTGGTCGTTGGGAACCACCTTCCGGAGGCATCCCGGCATGAGGAGGATTATCTGCTCGCCACCGCCTCCGCGTTCATCCCGTCTTTCTCCTCGAATGAAGCATCCCCGTTTTTGGCTAAAAAATGCACCAAAACGGGGATCATTACTCCAGGCAGGGATTCCCACCCTCCTTGTTTTTGTTTGAAAAAACGGCCGTTTTGGGCCATTTCGGGGCTATTTTGTCCCGACCACCGCAGCGAGGTTCTTTGCCGCATCCCTGCCCATCTGGGAGAGGGCCGCACTGTTTAGGTGCACCCGGTTCCAGGAGAGGGTGTCCACGTACCAGCTTGCCATCCGATAAGCGCTCCGGTAGGAGATGCCGCCCCATTTTTCCTGCATCGTCTCTGTCTTCTCATAGGTCGTCCGATCCGGGAGATACCGGTCATAGTCAAGGCTGGAGCCGAGGCAGATGTCGGCGCTCTCCGTGGCCAGCGCCACCTGGTAGTTGTGCATCTTTTCCACGTAGGGGTAGTACGCAGCTTCCCCGATCGTGCTGGAGGTCTCCACAAGAGCACCTGTCTGAAAGCCAAGGGCAGAAAGGCAGTCTGTCACCTCCCGGTAGTAGGTCTCATACTGGCTGTTTCCGATGTCTCCCTCTCCCTGGCAGCTGACCCAGTAGGAGCCGCCAAGCGACAGTCTCTCCCTTCCTGCCAGATTTTTTGCGCACTGATAGGAGGCCGCGATGTACTCAAAGATGTGGGAGTACTGCACCGTGCTGTCCGCAACGGGCGGCAGGTAGTCCGCATGGTTCATCGGGAGAAAGGCCTGCACGCCGACACCGCCCACCGCAGCAAAGAGGACGATCACGTTGTGGCCCGTCAGCTGCTTCCAGGCGGTGCAGAAGGCGGGGATCATATTTGTGGAGACAGAGGCCTTGGCGGCGGGCTTGTCTGCAAGCTCCTCGTGGTTGCCCGCAAACGTCCCGGTCTTCTCATCAAAGGTGATGCCCGCAAAGAGGCCGTTTTCATCCGTCCCGGTGATCCCGGTCAGGTCGCCTGTGCAAAGCTCCTCCAGGGAATCGGTGAGAAGATCGTACTCATAGACGCTCTTCTGGACTGTCCCCAGAAGAGGATGATGTCCCAGACGGGATCAGAAGAGGCTCTGGCTTCTGTCTTCGCAGCTGTCTTTGCCGCCGTATTGGCCGTCTTCTTTGCGGTCTTTGCGCACACCGGAAGTGCCGCCTGCAGAAGGACTGCAGAAAGCAGAAGCAGCACTGCTGCCCACCGGTAAGCCTTAAAATTCTTCATAAATTCCGCCCTCATCCTGGCATCTTGCATCCTGCTGCCGGACGCCTTTTCCCCTCTTTTTTGTCCATATGACTCTGCTTTTTCCGAATTATCATATTCAGAAAAAGTTTCCCCGGCAATAGGGAAACCGACTGCATTTTTGCCGTTTCGAAACCATTTTCCGGCATTCTGCACGGTATTCCCCGGTTCTGCTCAAAAAAACAGGCAGGAGAATCTCTCCTGTCTGCCGACTTTATGATTTCCCAAACATCTCGTCCGAGTCGAGGAGGATCGTGAAGGGTCCGTCGTTTAAGAGCTCGATCTTCATATCCGCCCCGAAGATCCCCTCCTGCACGTCGGGGACGCTCTCTCTGCACGTTTTAATGAGGTACTGGTACAGCGCCTGCGCCTTCTTCGGCTCCCCCGCCCGGATGAAGGAGGGGCGGTTTCCGTGATGGCAGTCCGCATAGAGCGTGAACTGGGAGATGAGAAGGAGGGATCCTCCGACGCTTTGAAGGTTCAGGTTCGTCTTGCCGTTTTCGTCCTCAAAGATCCGAAGGCCGACAAGCTTTGCCGCCATCCTGTCCGCCAGCTGCTCCGTGTCCGAATCCTCGATGCCGACAAGGACCAGAAATCCCTTCCCGATCTTTCCTGTTACCTTCCCATCCACCGTACAGGATGCATGCTGCACCCTCTGCACCACAAGTCTCACCGCGTTTCCTCCTGTCTGTCACAATGGTGATTATAGCGCAGGATTCACTTCAGTGCATAGACCGCTGTGACGTTTGCATCCACCTCGAGCTGGCCGGGATCCACGCTGATGGCGCTGCCGGCACCGTCAGACGACTCCATGTTTGCATAGGCGTTTGTGGACTGGTAGCGCGCACTGGTGTCCTGATAGCCCTCCTGCACGGAGACCAGCTCTCCCAGGGTCTTTCCCTCTGCCTTTGCGAGCGTGTCTGCCTTTGTCCCGGCATCCGCTGCCGCCTTCGTCAGGGCTTCCGAGTAGACAGCGTCATAGCTGCTGCTCGTATAGCTGATGTCCGAGATCTGGCTTGCCCCCGCCGAGGTTGCGGCAGAGAGCACATCTCCCACCTCATCGAGCGTCACGTTCCTGATCGCAAGACTCACACTGACGGTGTAGCCCGTTACTTTGCTTGTGTCGTAATTGTACTGGGGATACATGCTGTAGGAGGAGGTGCTGATGTCATCCTCGCTGATGCCAAGGTCTGTGATGGCCTTCTTCACCGCATCCTGCTTCTTGGAAGCGCTCTTCTGCGCCGCCTCCGCGGTGTCTTCGCTCTCCTCGACGCCGAGGGTGATCTGCGCCATGTCGGGATCCGCATATTCCGTGACAGAGGCGGTCACGGTCACTGTAGCATCCTTTGTCTCCTCCGCTGCAGGCGCCGTCTCTTCAGCGGCAGCCGACGTACTCGAAGCCTGTACTTGCGCTGCTGCAGTGGTGCTGGTTGACGTCTCCGCACACCCTGCAAGAAGAAGCGCTGTCACAGCACCCACTGCCGCCACTTCCCACCTTCTGTTCTTTCCATTTCCTCTTTTCATGGTTTCCTCCCGGCCGCTCTCTGGCAGCCCTTTCGTGTCTTCTTCTGTCCCGGCCTGTTATCCACAGTAGCTTCGGAGCAGAATCGTGATATTGGTATTTCTGTCTTCCCCTATAAAGACAACTTTTGAAGAGCCTGGGTCACACCTGCGGTACATTTTTCGGAGGAATTTTGCAGAAAGCCGCAGAACGTCCGAGAGGGTCTAAAAAAATGCCGGATGTACTTTTCCGCCGGATCTGGTATACTTTGCTTCGTCAGAAACTCTGCAGAGTCAGCCGGGGAAGTGCCCCGGCATCCGGCAGCGGAGCTTTGGATCGGACAGGTTCCGGGCCAGAGCTTTGCTGCCTTTTTGCGTGGAGCAAAGAGGAACCGGACACCGGAACCCGTATTGTCAGCCGCCATCGCGGGGTCTTTATCAGGAGGTATCACATGCAGCAAAACATGACCAGGGGAAGCATCGTGGGGAATCTGTTCCGGTTTGCAGGGCCGTTTCTCGTCTCGAGCTTCCTGCAGACGTTCTACGGACTTGCAGACCTGTTCATCACGGGACAGTTCAATGGGACCGTCTCCATCTCCGGCGTCTCCATCGGGTCTCAGGTGATGCACATGCTGACCGTCGTCATCGTGGGGTTCTCCGTGGGGCCCACGGTCCTGATCGCACGGGCAGTCGGGGCAAAGAGGGAGGAGGAACTGGGGCGCCTTGTCGGCAATGCCGTTTCCCTGTTCTCCATCTTTGCCGTTTCTGTGACCGTCCTTCTTCTGTTATTCCGGGTTCCCATCATGCGGGCGCTCTCCACACCGGAAGAGGCCATAACGGAGACGGCAGGCTACCTGATGATCTGCTTTCTCGGGATCCCCTTCATCTCCGCCTACAACGTGGCCTCTGCAATCTTCCGGGGCCTTGGCGACACGAAGAGCCCCATGAAATACGTCGCGGCAGCAGGCATCCTCAACATCGGCCTCGATTTTCTCCTCATCGGTTCTTTGGGGATGGGCGCAGCAGGCGCCGCACTTGCAACCGTGCTCTCCCAGGCAGTCAGCGACATCCTTGCGATCCGCGCCCTCTTATCCATGACAGGCATCGCTCCAAAGCGGAGTGATTTTGCCTTTGACCGGGATATCTTCCCGGAGATTCTGAAAATCGGCGTCCCCGTCGCCATGCAGGAGGGGTTCATTCAGATCTCGTTTCTTGTCATCACCGCCATCGCAAACAGCCGCGGTGTGGAGGTCTCCGCGGCTGTGGGCGTTGTCGAAAAGATCATCAGCTTCCTCTTCCTCGTCCCCTCTGCCATGATGTCGACGGTCTCTGCGGTTGCTGCGCAGAATGCCGGGGCGGGACGGCATGAGAGGAGCCGGCAGGCACTCTTTACCTCCATTCTGTTCTGCTGCCTCTACGGCGCGGTCATCTTCGCCCTCTGCCAGTTTGTCTCCGGGCAGCTCGTCTCCCTCTTTATTCACGACGACCCGCTTGCGGTGACGCTTGGCGCACAGTACCTTCGCTCCTATTCCCTGGACACCCTCTTTGCCGGGCTCCAGTTCTGCTTCAGCGGCTTCTTCAGTGCCTACGGGAAGGCGTTCTACTCCTTCCTCCACAACATCATCTCGATCCTCGCGGTCCGGATCCCCGGGGCGTACCTTGCCTCCGTGTATTTCCCGGATACGCTCTTTCCGATGGGCCTTGCGGCGCCTCTTGGATCGCTCCTGTCCTTTGTCATCTGCCTCATCCTGTATGTGCGTGGACGGCGGTACTGGAATCCCGCTTCCCTCAAAACGCCATCCGGCAGCGGAAAGAGCAATCAGGTCTCCTGATTTCCCTGATGCTTTCCATCCCCCATGCGGAGGATGGCGATTGCGATCAGGTACTCCATCCTGTGCTCTGCGCTCTTTAAGTCATCCTCAAGGAGCGTGCGGATCTCCCCCATCCGGTAGATCACGGTGTTGCGGTGGACAAAGAGCTTCTCCGCGGCCTCCTGCACGCTCCCGCCGGCAAGAAGGTACTGCTCCAGGGTTGCGACATAGTCCCCGTGATGTTCACGGTCATAGTCAAGGAGCGGGCGCAGCTTCCCGGGTCCCATCTCCCCAAGAAGGAGGGGGTCCTCCACAGAGTAGAGAAGGCGCTTTGCCCCCGCCCTGTCAAAGGAGGCGATGGGGACGCCTTCTGCCTTGGCCATGTGCGCCGCGGACACCGCCCTCCTATACGAGAGGCGGAGCGAGCGGATCCCATCGAGCCTGCTGCCGATGCCGCAGAAAAACGGCGCCTCCCCGCGAAGGCGCCTTGCGACGTTCCGCACAAACCCCTCTGCGATGTCCTGCGCCTGCTTTTCCGAGAGCTCGTTCATGATGACCACAAAGGAGCCGTCATAATAGAAGAAGTGCCCGTTGTGGGTCAGGTTCTCGAGGCAGAGCTGCAGCCGGTAGGAAAGGTGCTTTCGCTCCACGGTGTCCATCCGCCCGAGGTCCTCCCTATGGATCACCATGACCTGAAAGGCGCCGGAGAGGTGAAAGACGGGAAGAAGGTTCTCCCGGTACCGCTCCTCGTCCTCCGGGTTCTCGATGGCCAGAATGAGCGCCTGGCTCGTCTGCTCGTCGGTGGCACCCTGGAGGAAGATCCGGATCGAGAGGTCCTTGATCATGTCAGCAAGGTAGACGTTCCAGGGGACAGTGAGAAGCGGCAGGCTGTTCTCGTTGCAGTAGGCAATCAGCGGCTCTGGGGCCTCCTTCAGGTACATGCCGGTGTTGAGGACTAGGCCGGAGGCACTGTGCTCTGTAAGCTTTTGGGCAAGGGCGAGGAGCTTCTCCTCTGTGGGAAAGCCAAGACCCGTCGTCACCGCCATCTCCTTTCCGGTAAACCTTGTGACAATGACCGTGTCCTCGAGCAGCATCATCCAGCTGATGGAATTCGACCAGCCCGTGCCCCCTGCCACCATCTCCATTCCGTACTTCTCCCTGCTTGCCAGCAGCATGTCCTCCACCGTAAAACCCATACCCAAGCACAGTTATTATGGCTTATTTTCGGGCCGTGCGTCCATAGCATTCTCCGGGCGCTGTGGTAAGCTGAAATTGAAGAAAGGAAGAGGAGGTGGAGACACGATGAGAACCATTTCTTTTGATATTATGCCCGAATTGCTGAACATCCAAACAGAGACACAGGTCAAGCCCTCCTGGTACCGCGGAGAGAGATACGACTATGTGGAGCAGGTCCCGGTGAAGAGCACATCCAAAAAGTCGGAGACGCGATTCTTCTGGAACCGCAGAAAATAAGCGTCTGCTTATGCTGAAGGTATAAAAAATCCTGCTGACAGAACGACTGTCGGCAGGATTTTTGTCGTTGGGCAGCACCTTAATGGAGGCTTGTGCCGATCGTGTGCATCTTTCATGCGGATTCCGGTTCCGAAAGTGGTCCCGGGATTTCGCCTGGAGAACCTGTGCTGCAAGCAGTCCTTCCGGATTGCCTCGATATCTCCTCCGGAGACCAGCCTGAAAAAAATATGGAAAGCCCTGCCGACATCAGAGCCGGCAGGGCTTTTCTCTTCTCAATCAAGCAAGGTCCATTGCCGTCTCCTCAAACTGCCTCGTGAACAGCTCGTAATAATATCCCTTTCTCCTCAGTAGTTCCCTGTGGGTTCCCTGCTCCACGATCTTTCCATCCTTTACGACGAGAATCACGTCCGCATCCACCACCGTGGAAAGGCGATGGGCGATCACAAAGGAAGTCCTCCCCTGGATGATTTTCCGGATCGCATTCTGGATCTTCTTCTCCGTCACGGTGTCCACGGAGGCTGTCGCCTCATCGAGGATCAGGATTCTGGGGTCTGAGAGAAGCGCCCGCGCAAAGGAGAGGAGCTGCTTCTCCCCGAGGGAGAGGAGGTCTCCTCCCTCTCCCACCTCGCTGTCAAGGCCGTGCTCCATGCGCCGCACCACATCGCCTGCGGACACGAGGTCCAGCGCCTGCCAGATCTCCTCATCGGTGGCATTCGGCTTTCCGTAGCGGAGGTTCTCCCGGACCGATCCCGAGAAGAGGTGAGGCGTCTGCAGAACGCAGCCGATGTTCGAATGAAGCCACATCTGGGAGCGCTCCCTGACATCCCTCCCGTCGATCAGGATCTCTCCCCCTGTGGGCTCATAAAACCTGCAGACGAGGTTGGCCAGGGTGCTCTTTCCCGCGCCGGTCTCCCCGACGATCGCGACATTCGTCCCCCTGGGGACTTTGAGATTGAAGTGCGAGAGCACCATTTCCTCCCCATCGGGATAGTGAAAGGACACGTCCCGGAATTCCACATCCCCGCAAAGGGGCTCAAAGTTCTCCCTTTTTGGATGGAATACGTCCCCGTACATTTCCACAACCTCCTTGGTATCCGTGACATCCGACTCGGTGGCCAGAAGACCGGTCAGCCGCTCGATGTTTGCCTGGATTGCAATCAGCTGGGAGAAGGTGCGGACCAGGTTCTGGATGGGCTCCATCATGCCGACGGCATAGCTCATAAAGGCAGAGAGCGTACCGACTTTCAGGAGTCCCGAAAGCGTCAGGTTCCCACCCTGATAGAGGACGACAGCAAGGGCGAACATGGAAAACATCGTGACCGCAGAGACGAACAGGGAGGAGGTTCTGCCCGCGCGGATGCCAAGGCTTCGATAGGAATCCGCATCCTCCTCAAAGTGATCCTGCACAAGATCCCCGATGGCAAGAGAGCGGATCGTCTCTGCCCCGGTGATGCCCTCATTGAAGTCGCCCGTGATCTTCCCGTTTGCCTCCCGGATCTTCCGGTTCAGCAGGATGAGCTTTTTCTGGAAGTACCAGATGAGAAGGGCTGCGATGGGAAGAAGCGGCAGGATCCGAAGTGCCAGCCCCGCATCCAGGGCAAACATCAGGATCAGCACGCAGACAAGGTAGGCGCCGTTCCAGACAACATCCATCAGGTGCCAGGCGCACAGGCTCCCGATCGACTCGGTATCGCTCATGATCCTCGCATGAAGGTACCCCACGCTGTACTTGGAGAAATACGAGAAAGAGAGCGTCTGCAGGTGGGAGAAGGCGGCGTTTCGAAGGGCCTCATCGATCCCCATCTCCACCTTCCCGCACCAGTAGGTCGTGACATAGTTGTCCACAACCTGCAGGATCAGCACCGCGATATAGAGCGCAAGGAAGATCCCCAGCGTATCGAGCGTCTTTCCCACGACGAAGTGATCCAGGGCATAGCGGTTGAACAGGGGATACACGGCATCGACAAGGCTGCTCAATACCCCCAGGACAGCCATGGCAAGCATCCGCTTCCGGAACGGGACAAGCCAGGGGAGGAGCCTTGGGATCCCGAAGAACCGGAGCGATTTCGTCTCATTTTCCTTTTTCATCCGGCATCCTCCTCTCTCCCCGCAGCCTGCAGGTCATAAATGCGCCGATACAGGCCGTTTTTCTCATAGAGCTCCTGCGGCGTTCCAAGCTCTGCCACCCGCCCATGGTCGAGAACAAGGATCCGGTCTGCCCCGGAGAGCGTCGTGATCCTGTGGGTGACAAGAAGTACCGTGGCGTCTTTACTCTTCTGGGACAGGGCCCTTCGGATCTTTGCGTCCGTCGCCGCATCCACCGCAGAGAGCGCATCGTCAAAGATCATGATGGTGGGGTTCCCAAGCAGCATCTGCGCGATGGCAGTGCGCTGCTTCTGCCCGCCGGAGAGGGTAACGCCCCGCTCTCCGACCACCGTCTCGTACCCCTCCTCAAACTTTGCCACCGCCTCGTCGAGGCAGGAGATTTTTGCTGCCTCCTCCACCTCGTCCTTTGTGGCAGCAGGGTTTGCCAGGGTCAGGTTGTGGAGGAGCGTCCCGGAAAAGAGGTAGGGCTCCTGCTGCACAAAGCCGATACCCCTCCGAAGATAGTGGCGGCTGATGTCCCGAAGGTCCGTGTCCCCGATGCGGATGCTGCCGCAGCCCTCCGGCAGGTCATAGAGGGCATCGAGGAGCTCTGCCGCTGTCGTCTTTCCGGAGCCGGTTCCCCCGAGGATTCCCAGGGTCTCCCCCGCACGGACCGTGAAGGAGACATCAGAGAGGACCAGAGGAAGTTCCTCCTGGTAGCGGAAAAAGACGTGAGAGAAGGTGATGTCCTGGTGGAGGTCCGGCTCCTCTCCGCCATCTCTTTCATCCTCCTCTTTCGAGGAGAGGATGTAGGCGATGCGGTCGATGGAGATTCCCGCCTTTGACATCTCGGAAATCACGCGGCCAAGGCTTCGCACCGGCCAGGTCAGCATGGCGTTGTAGGTGATGAAGGCGATGTAGTTTCCTGCAGAGAGCTGTCCCCGGACGCAGAACGCGGCCCCCAGGACAACGACCAGCATCACCTGGAGCCCGGAGATGAGATCTCCCGAGGCCCAGAACGCGGAGAGGAGCTTCATCAGGTGCACCCAGAACTCGGTATAGGACCGGTTCTTTGTCTCAAACCGCTCTCTTTCCTGCGCCTCCCGCCCGAAGGCCCGGACGACCCGGACGCCCGTCAGGTTCTCCTGGACGATTGCGGAGAGCTTCCCCTCCTCCTCATCCGCCCTCTGAAAGGCCGCCCCGATTCTTGAATGGAAGAACAGGGAGTACAGGACGATGACGGGAATGAACAGGAAGGCGATGAGCGTGAGCCCCCTGCTGATCCCCGACATGAAGGCAAGCGCCAGCACGATGAGGAGGATCGTCCGGAAGAGCTGGGTCAGCTGCTCGGAGACAAAGTTCTTGATGGTCTCCACATCCGAGGTACAGCGCTGGATGATGTCCCCGGTCTGGTTTTCCGCGTACCAGGACAGGGGAAGGCGAAGAAGGTGCGAAAAGAGAAGCTCCCGCATCCGCCGCACCAGGGTCTCTGCGCCCTTTGCATTGAAGGTCCCCGCAAGGAAGCGAAAGAGCGCGGCAAGAAGGGCCAGAACGACAACCGCAAGGGAAGCAGCCCCAATGCCCGAAAAGACGTGGCGGATCCCGGGGATGCGCGCCAGGAAGGCGGGAAGGTCTGCCGCATTCCCGATCACCGTATCCACCGCATAGCCGATGATCCTGGGGTTTACAAGGTCAAGCACGGAGACGCACAGAGAGCAGAGAATGCTGATGCCAAAGAGGTGGAGCGATCCCTGAAGGAACCTGCCAAGGAGCCTGGCATGAGACCCTTCCGCTCTCTGTACCCTGGTCTGATTGTCGTCCTGTTTTTTCACGTCGTTCTCTCTCCTCACAGCCAAAAAGAAGGCCCATCTGTGTCGATGGACCTTGCCAGTACATGTATCTCATATTTTACCCGGACTGCCTCCTTTGGGCAATCAGAAAGCATCCACGGAAATCCACAGAGGTTCCAAAAAGGCTCCACCCCGGCCTGCTGCGCTGAAGCTGCCCACAGAGGCAGAAAGGAATCCCAATGAAAAGACTTCACAATAAGATCCTGCTGTCCGCGGCCACTGCCACCGCCGTCCCTTCGCTTACCGCATCACCCCCAGCAGGCGACGCCTCCAGCTGCAGCTACAGTGTCGGAAAAAAGGCTGCTGCCGCCTTCCAGCAGGAGTCCCACCCCTGATTTGCCAACGAGGATGCAGAGACGACGAAGGATTACAGCTTCCAGAAGGGCGCAAGCGCCCAGGCTGCACGGAATGCGGCCTTTTCCGCTCTCTCCGATACGACCGGAATTCCTGGCATTGCCTCCTCCTTGTCCTGTGGCAATCCCCTCCTCTCATATCTTACAATGGTTCGCATCGTTACAGCGTAAGTGCTAAACCGCGGGCGCTATCCCAAGACACGAAAAAAGCCGCCAGAAACCGGCGGCTGGAACAGAGACATTATGTAGTTCCTGGACCGTAGCT
>ONMH01000138.1 GCA_900318875.1 uncultured Lachnospiraceae bacterium
ACGAATAGGTGCCGGCTTGCAGGTTCCTTTGGATAGTGCCTGCCGCAAAATCTGCCATACCGCCCTCCGGCACTGTCACCTCTATGGAGACACTCCCATCCTCCCGGCAGGACCAGCTGCAGCGGTAGCTGCCGCAGGGGGTGTCCTGGCGGATGGAAAAGCTGCCAAGTCTCCTGTCCATGAGGGGATGGATTTCTGCCCTCTGATATCCCGGGGTGCGCTCCCGAATACCGCCAAGGTACCTTGCGGCCCAGCCAGCGATGCTGCCGAAGCTGTAGTGGTTGAAGGAGTTCATGCCGTCCGGGTTTGCCCTGCCGTCCGGGAGGAGGCTGTTCCACCTCTCCCAGATCGTTGTGGCGCCCATATCCACCTCGTAGAGCCAGGAGGGGATGTCGCGGTTTAAGAGGAGCGTCACGGACAGGCCTCCGTGTCCTGTCTCCGAGAGCGCAGGGAGCAGGAACCTCGTCCCCACAAAGCCGGTATTTAAGTGATCGCTGTTTTCATGCACAAGATCTGCCAGGAGATCTCCCTGTCTCTGTCTTGCCTCTTTCGTGGGATTGAGATTCATCATGACAGAGACTGCGGCAGCGGTCTGGGTCCGGATGGTGCAGAGACCATCAGAGTCATAGTACTTCTCCCGAATCGCGGTGAGGATCTCCTCTGCGAGGGTCCGGTATTCTGCGGCGTGCGCCTCTTCCCCAAGGATCCGGAAGGCCTCTGCCGTGTGCGCTGCATCCTCGAAGTAGTAGGCGCTTGCAAGAAAGAGGGGATCCGTTGCGCCAAAGGGGCCGGGATTTTGGCTGTCCAGGGCGAGCCAGTCTCCGAAGTGAAAGCCTGATTTCACAAGGTGTGGGCCAGGGATCTTTTCCTCCTCTTTTCGGATGGCATCCACAAGGGCCTGCATTCCGGGAAGGCACTCCTTGAGGAGTTCCCTGTCGCCAGAAGCCCGATAGAGGTTCCAGGGAATCACACAGGCGGCATCCGCCCAGGGGCTTGCGCCAAAGGAGGCAACCATGCCGCGGTTTAACCTCGGCACGGTGTTGGGAAGGCTCCCTCCGACGCGCTTCTGTTCGGCGCGGCAGTCGTACAGGTATTTCCGAAAGAACGCCGCACAGTCGTATTGAAACAGGGCTGTCTCGGAGAAGATCTGGGCATCTCCCGTCCAGCCGAGGCGCTCATCCCGCTGCGGGCAGTCCGTTGGGACGTCGAGGAAGTTGTCCCTCTGTCCCCAGAGGACGTTGGAGAAGAGCTGGCTGACAGAAGGGTCCCCGGATTTGAGAAATCCTGTCTGGAGGAGGGCACTGCTCACGGGGATGGCGGTGATGGAAAGAGTGCGGAGATCATCATCAGAGAGGGTATCGGTGATGTCTTTTCCGGCAAGCACCTGGCAGGACTCTGCCTTTTCTCCGCCAGGGACCGGATCCTCCACCGGGATCTCTTCGGTCACGACCTGGGGATCTTCAAGGAGCTGGACCCTGAGGTACCGGAAGCCAAAGAACGTAAACCGGGGATGGATGGCTGTGGCGCTTCCATCGAAGACAAAGGCAAACCGGGACCTCGCACTCCGATAGTTCTCATTCCAGAAGCACCCGTCCTGCAGGACCTCACAGGCGGAGAAGACAAGGGCCTGGCCCTTTTGAAGGGGAGTCTCCTGCGGAATGGAAAACCGCATCCAGCCCGTGATCTCCTGGCCAAAGTCGAGGACGAGCTCGTTTTTCTTCGTGTGCAGGATCTTCCGCACAGGAAGGCCTTCTCCCGTCACGACCTGCGGATTCAGGCGGTCTGTCAGGGGACCTGTGCGCTCCGGTTTCCAGAGGATACAGGGAACCTCTGCGGTCTTCTCATGGAGGAGATATCCGGGGTCCTGGATCTCGCCGTCGTAGATGGCGGAGAACAAAACGTCCTGCGTCCCTGCCAGCCAGGAGGCATCGGTCTTTACCGTGAGGGAGCCGTCGCACCAAAGCTCTCCAATGAGGCAGTTCCTCTCCCCGTACACGTTTGAATATCCCCCTCCGAAGCCGATCCTGCCGCGGTACCAGCCGTCGGCAAGGTCGACCCGGATCGAATTCTTCCCCGGGACGAGAAGCTCTGTGACATCCACCCCGTCTGCAAAGACATGGTCATCATAGGAGTGGTACCCGGGGGTCAGAACTTCATTCCCCGCCCTCCTGCCGTTGACAAACACCTCAAAAAGGCCAAGGCCGCAGGATAGGAAGACGGCTCTCTTCGGAAGGGCAGCAAGAGAAAAGGACTTTTTCAGGGAGAAGGGAAGATCCGGGTTTCCGGGTGCAGAGATCCAGGCACCCTCCCAGGGAGAGGACTTCTTTCCGGTAAAGAGAAAGATGGTCTCTTCTGCAGGCTCTCCCTCTCCTTCCGCGCGGACGGTGATTTTGTATTCCGTGCAGGGAAGGAGCACACAGGAGAGCTTCGTGCCAAGGAATGCATCTGGTTCTTCTGTCTCCTGGGTATAGACAATGCGGTCTTCATGCCAAACCGTGATGAAAATCCGCTCCGGGGTTCCCTGCTGCAGCCAGGAGAGCACCATGGGATCGGTGTTCATTCCGGGGAGCGGAGTCATGTGGTTGATTTTCAGATTTTCGATATGCAAGGCAGTCTCCTCCGTATCTGTTTCCAGTATACGGAGGAGACGGCAGGGGTTCCATGGTGCGGATTTATCGGCTTCCGACATTTTTTATGAATGGTGTATCAGGGGGAAAGACAGGGAGACTGCTCCGCTCGCTTTTCCTTTCCGGCTTTGCGGTTACCCTTCCCCGTCCAGAGGGCGCCTGTCGATGGTGAGGGTGATCCCGGGATCTGCCTCTGCCTTCAGGTGAACGCCGTCCTTTTCCCGCTCCAGCTGCACCGTGATCTGACTTACCCCGTGGTTTCTCTCTACAGAAAAAGACAGGAGGTGCAGAGCCTTCCCGGGAAGGACGCTGCACTCCTGTCTCTGTGTATGATCTGCATATGCAGAGTATGATCTGCATATGTAGAGCTGATGTTGTATTCTGTCAGGCAATCCGGATGGCAGAGAGAGAGCCTGCGGGGATGGCAGCATCCCGGAGGATCTGCCCCTGGAACCGGAGGTTCACGCGGATGTCCTTTGCGCTCTCGTTGAGGATAAGCACGGAGAGGGAGCCGTCGGGATTTCTGACCGCAGCAGCCTCTGCCTCTCTCCCGTAGGAGCTGCTTCCAAGGCGTACCGCACCCGGCTGTACGGCCTCTGCGATCGTGTGGAGGAAGGCAAAGGAGACCGTCTGCGTGATGGTGCCGTCATTCTCATAGACGAGCGGTGCTGCAAAGCCACCAGGCACATGGCGGGGACCGCCGTTTCGGTCCACAATGAGGTTCCAGTCGATCCAGCGCTGCAGGCCGTGGTTCAAATCGCCGAGGATATCATGGGCATAGTGCAGGGCATCCTCGAAGTCGCACTGGTTCGGGGTCTTCTGCTCTCCCGCTGCTTCGAGTTCCATCTTCTTTCCGGCAAGGAGGGCTTCCTGCTCCTTTGTGAGCACAAAGGCGGTGGTCTTTCCCGGGATGTGGAGGCCGCAGCTCTCGCTGTGCATCAGGATCTTGTCCGGGTACTTCTGATGAAGGAGGGAGAGCGCCTCGAAGTGGTCCCCCGAGTACCAGTGGAGGGCAAAGCCGTCCACCTCCTTTGCCGCCCTTTCGTCCTTCATGAACGCATCGATGTGCTCGATCGCCCGCTCCTTGTTGTGGTCCCAGATAAAGATCTGGACTCTTCCGGACAGCCCAGATCTTTCCATCTCGGGGTAGAGGTAGTCCACAAGGAACGTCCTCTCCTGTTCCCCGGTCCAGAGACAGCTGTCCCAGTTCGTTGCGGCAGAGGCCTCGTTCTGGATCGAGAGCATGCTTACCGGGATTCCTTCCTTGAGATACGCCTGCAGGTACTTCACAAGATACCTTGCATACGGCGCGTAGTACTCCGGCTTCAGTCTCCCGCCAAAGTCCCGGATCGGCTTGTCGGTCTCCACCTTCATGCCCATGCCGCCGTAGACGGCAGCGTCGTTCTCGGAGAGCTCCGGTGGGGTCTTCCACTGATAGGGCGGACTCCAGGGGGAGAGCAGGACCTGCAGCGGATGGGAGGAGAGCGCCATGGCCTCCTTCACGACGGGGATCACGTATTTCCTGTCGTGATCGATGGAGAAGGTTAATAGCTCCGGATCCGCGATCGGGTCCTTCACCGCCTGGTACTCCTCGAGGCTGTAGTCGCAGGAGTCGATGTGCATCCGGACGAAGGAGGCGTTCATGCCCTCCTTCGAGAACCAGAGGGAGAGGGTCTTTCTTCTCTCCTCCCTGGAGAGCTTTGAGAGAAGGTAGCAGGAGGACTCGGTCAGTGCGCAGCCAAAGCCCTCCATGGTCTGAAATTTATAGTCCGGATAGAGGCCGATGACATTGCTCTCCACATGGACGGCAAGGTCTGCCTCGTTCTCCACGGAGAGTGTATTGCGGATGATTTTTGTCTCCCCTGTGGAGACGTCATAGTGGGAATGATGTTCCCTTACGGATGATCCGCCTTGTGTTTTCCCTCTGCCAGGTCTTTTGCAACGGCGGCATACTTCTTGTCGAGGTCAAAGAGGAGCAGAACAATGATCGAGAAGGCGGAGGTGATGACGGGCACCCAGTCTTTTTACTTTCCCGATCAGTTGTTATGCTCTCTCTACCGGGTACCAGCCAAAATCAGCACATCTGCCGAGGTCCCAGGCATCCCAGCCGATCCAGCCCGTTTCGTTCACGGTGTCCGTCAGGAGCTTGTAGCTCCAGTAGAATTGTCCGTTCCCCTGGCTCCAGGCATCAAGCGATGCCCTTGCAAGCGCCTGGTAGA
>ONMH01000073.1 GCA_900318875.1 uncultured Lachnospiraceae bacterium
AAATGTCAGCGGCAGAGAGCGATCCGCCGGGGTGTCCCGCCTGTGCGGAATACACCTCGGTCACGATATCGCGCCGCACTGCATTTGCCGTCTTTTTCAGCTGTAAGTTGTCCATTTTTGTCCTTTCTGCCCAAACCTGCCAGTCGATTTTACCATATGCATCCCCGGTTTGACATCCCGGACACAGATTCTCACGCCTCGAGAGAGGCAGAGAGCTGCTCCAGGGCATCCCGGTCCCAGAGGATCACGTTGAGGCGCGAGGCGATCTCCCGCGCAGGGGCGGTGAAGTACTGGTTTGTCATCACGATGGCAACCATCCTGCCGTAGTAGTCCTTTCCCGCGTAGATCTCCTGCACGGCGGAGACCCCGACCGGCCCGTCCCAGCACTTGCACTGGACGGCAACCGTCACATCTCCCTGCATGCACAGGATGTCCGCACCGAAGTCCCCGCTTCCCCGGGTGACCTCCACGTGGGTGTAGCCGTTGGCGCGAAGAAGGTCCGCGCAGTAGTACTCAAAGTCGTGGCCCTCCATCTCATCCATGTCGACGGGCTTCTCCCCGCGAAGATACCGCAGGATGACAAAAAAGAGGACAGCGCCTGCCGCGAGAAGGACAGCGAGTATCCGAAGGTCCACGGTCCTCACCCCTTCCTGTGACGCCGGATGTCCGGCATAGGATCCTCCCAGGCGTCCCTGGCGTTCGTGTTCATCTCCAGCAGAACATCCTGGAAGGAGATGTCATCGGGGAGCCGCAGCTCCGGGAATTTCAGCTCCGGGAGCTTCACCTCCGGGAGTTTCACCTGGGTTACGGAAGAGGTGGCAAGGTCCGGCACGCGCACCACCGGGCGGTGGACGTAGAAGCCCTCCATGTCGTCAAGGCGAAGGCAGGCAAGCTGTGCCCGAAGGGCTGCCATCTTGCGCGCATCCGACGCCCCGTCCTCGACATCCATGCACTTGGCGCCGCAGTCGATATCGATGAAGTTCTCCCCGCGGAAGATCCGGTTGCGGATCGTCTCCGACGGCATCCTGCGGTGCCAGTTCTGCTCCACCCGCAGCTGCTGAAAGTAGAACTCGGAGATCGTGTGTCCGCAGACCAGGTAGTCATAGTGGTTGCTGCCGCCATACTCCGCAAAGGGGTTCTCCCGAAGGAGGAGCCTTCTCCAGACCGCCTCCTGGCGGCGGCGCTTTGCCTCCTCCTCCGGGTACTCGCAGTCATAGTAGTAGGGATAGGCGTGGGCCAGCATGAACGTCAGCGTCCCGATGTTCACGTCATAGGAAAACCGCAGGGACTGCATCCAGGAGAGCAGGTCCTGCTGCTCCTCCCGGGAGAGAGCCTCATACCCCTGCCAGGTGACAAGGCCCCGGTTGTTGAGGAGCCAGTTCTCCGCGTCATCCCCCTCCGGTTTCTGATCACCCGCAGAAAGCGCCGTGTTCAGAAACATGAGCTCATGGTTTCCCATGGTGCAGTGCACAAACGGATAGGTGCAGTCGAGCTGCTTTACATACAGGAGCGCCTCAATGGACTTCTCCCCCCAGTCCCCGAAGTCCCCGAGGAGGTAGAGAGAGTCGCTCCCGTCAAACCGGATCCCGGTCTTTCTGATGAGGCGGTCCAGCTCGTCCAGCGCCCCATGTACATCACTGATTGCATAAACTGCCATAGTTACTCTTTTGAGCCATCCTCCGGGAGGAGAGCGGCATAGATGTCCCGCTTGGAGACGCCGCGGTCCTTTGCAACCTGCTTCATGGCGTCCTTCCGGGACAGGCCCTGCTCCTCATAGAGCGCCATGTGCTCCGGAATCGACATGGCCTCCCACTTCTTCTCCTCTTTCCGGGAGAGCGCTGCAGGGTCCGCCCCCGCAACGACCAGGACATACTCCCCCCTGGGCTCATTCTCCCTGTAGTAGTCCACGGCGCCCTGGAGCGTCGTGGGCACGGCCTCCTCGAACTTCTTCGTGAGCTCCCGGCACAGCGTCACCTTCCTATCCCCCGCCGCATCCAGAAGCTCCTGCAGGGTTCCCTTCAGGTGGTGGGGCGCCTCATAGAAGATCGTTGTGCGCTCCTCGCCTGCAAGCCGCAGAAGGACATGGGCCCGCTCCTTTTTGTCCGGCGGGAGGAACCCCTCGAAGCAGAAGCGCCTTGCGTCCATGCCGGACATCGTGAGCGCCGTGATGAGCGCGCAGGCACCGGGGAGGGAGGTCACCCGGATTCCCTGCTCAATGCACTCCCTGGCGATGACCTCCCCGGGGTCCGAGATGACCGGTGTCCCAGCATCGGTGACAAGGGCGATGTCCTCGCCCTGCAGAAGGTGCCGGTCAATCAGCTCCCGCGCCTTCTCGTACTTGTTGTGCTCGTGATAGCTTGTGAGCGGCTTTCTGATGCCGTAGTGGTTGAGGAGCCGGAGCGTATTTCTCGTATCCTCTGCCGCAATCAGGTCCACAGCCCCCAGCGTCTCAAGGACCCGCTCCGTGATGTCCTTCAGGTTTCCGATGGGCGTTGCACACAGGTACAGGGTTCCGGTTTTTGCTTCCATCCAGGTCTCCTTCTGCTCTCTCAGTAGCCGTACAGTCCAGTGATCTCCTCCGTGTAGACGCCGGGCGCCCGGTAGACGACAAGAGGCTTTTCCACGGACAGCCTCGGGTTTGCGCCCCGAACACAGTCGAGAAGGACCATGTTTGGCTCCCGGTCCGCGTACGGATAGACAAGGCGCATGCGCTTTGGCTCGAGATGGTACTTTGCCAGCACGGCGAAGATCTCCGGGAGCCGGAACGGCCGGTGCACGAGATAGAAGTGGCCGCCGCTTCGCACCAGCTTTCCCGCGGCCGCTGCCACGTCCTCAAAGGTGCAGAGGATCTCATGCCTCGCGATCGCCCTGGCATCGCCCGGGTTGGTCAGCCCGTGGTTTTCCTTCATGTACGGAGGATTGCAGGTTACAACGTCAAAGGAAGCAGCGGCAAACATGCTCCCTGCTTCCTTCACGTCACCTTCCACGATATCGATCTTATCCTCCAGGCCATTCAGGAGCACGCTCCTTCTGGCCATGTCTGCGCTCTCCCTCTGGATCTCCAGCGCAGTGAAATGTCCTGCTTCCGTTTTTGCACTCATCAGGATCGGGATGATCCCGGTGCCGGTGCACAGGTCCAGGACCGTGCCGCCCTCCGGGGCCTTTGCAAACCCCGAGAGGAGTACCGCATCCATGCCGAAGCAGAACTTCTCCGGATTCTGGATGATCTGCAGGTGATTGCGCTGCAGGTCATCGATGTGCTCTCCGGGAAGAATCGGGACCGTCATGACGGGTCCTTCTTCGGCGGCTGGCTCCCGGCATTTTGTGCCGGAGCACCCTGGCCCTGGTTCCCGCCGCCCTGACCGGGCCTTCTGCGGCGCTTGTCATGGCTGCTCTTCTTCCCCTGTCTTGGGGTTCGAATTCTGGTTCTGATTCTGGCCGGCATTCTGGCCCTTTGGCGGGCGCTGCTTATTTCTGCCGTTCTGGCCCTGCCCTGGATTCGGATTTGGATTCTGGCCGGCGCCCTGGCTCTTCTGGCCGCCGCGTCTTCTGCGGCTTCTGCCCTCCTTCGGGGGCTTCTGCTCCTGGCCTGCTGCGGACGGGGCTGCCGTCTTCTCCTCGGCGCTCTCCCGAAGGCTCCGGTCAATCGCCTCCCGGACCGCTGCGCGCTGGGGCCGCCGGGTGCCGTCAAGATGGACCTCTGCGCCCTCGCCCCTCCGGAACTTTGGCTTTGCCTGGCCGCGCTTTCTCCTTCGAAGGATCGTCAGATCCTTTGCCTCGTACTCGTGCAGCTCCTTTTCGTCGTTGACCTCCACGATGATCCGGGCGCGCTGGCGAAGGACGTTGACACTCTCCACCTCTCCGGTGAGGCCGTCCGCCGCCTGGACCTCGTCCCCGATCCGGGGCAGGGTCTTGTTCAGCTCCTCGTAGGTCTCCTCCTCGTTCTTCAGGCAGCACATGAGTCTGCCGCAGACACCGGAGATCTTTGCGGGGTTCAGGGACAGGCTCTGCTCCTTTGCCATCTTGATGGACACCGGGACAAAGTCCGTCAGGTAGGAGTGGCAGCACAGCGGTCTTCCGCAGATGCCGTAGCCGCCCAGGATCTTCGTCTCATCCCGCACGCCGATCTGCCGAAGCTCAATGCGCATCCGGAAGATCGATGCGAGGTCTCTCACCAGATCCCGGAAGTCCACCCTGCCGTCTGCCGTGAAGTAAAACATGATCTTGCTGCCGTCGAAGGCATACTCCGCATCGATCAGCTTCATGTCGAGGCCCCGGGTGCGGATCTTCTCGGCGCAGACCCGGTAGGCCTCCCGCTCCTTTGCGCGGTTGACCGCCAGCTTCTTTAAGTCGTTCTCATCCGCCATGCGCTGGATCGGGCGCACCTGGGAGCGGATCTTCTTCTTTTGCACGTCCATCGGCTCACTGACCGCCGTGCCGCACTCCAGGCCCTTTGCTGCCTCCACGATGACGCGGCTCCCGCGTTTGACCGGGAAGTCCCCGGGCGTGAAGTAGTAGATGCGGCCGCCGGAGCGGAACCGGACCCCGACGACGCGCACCGTCACCGGCTTTGCCGCATCCGTCTCAGGGGAGTCTGTCTCCTGCTGTCCGTCCTCTTTTGGCAGCTCGTCGCCGTCCCCGTCCCCGAGGGCCGTGTCCTGGGCATCCTCCTCTTCGAGGGCCTCCAGGGCCTCCTCGTTCTCCTCTTCCTCCAAAGAGCCGGAATCCTCTTCCGGGCTCTCCTCCTCCGGCTCTGCGGCAGGCGTTTCCTCCCCCGCCGCACGGGCTTCCTGTTCCCGGAGCGCCTCTGCCGGATCCATCGGCGGGTGATCGATGGTGATGGTCTTCTCTGTGACCGTCACCTTTCCCACCGTCACGATTTTTTCTTCTTCCATGTATGTTTCAACTTTCCAACTTCTGCGGGCTGCTGCCAGCTGCCGCCGATGTTATATCGTTGCGTTGATGCTGTCCCGGATCTTAAGAAGGAGCAGCTCCAGGACCTGTGCATCGTTCCCGCCCCGGGTCCGCCGCAGCCGCGCCTCGGAGAGGCTCTCCTGAATGCGCTGAAGGGCCGGAAACCCTGTATTTTGGGCACTTTGTATACTATATCTTACCTCATCCTGAAAAATCAAGGCATCGGCATCCCCCGTCGCCTTGTACACGCAGATATCCCGGTACCAGCAGGAGGTAAGATCCAGAAACGTCTCCGCGTTGGCGCCAAGGCCTGCAGCAAACTGGTGGATCGAGAAGGCATCCTGGCCCGGGAGGCTCTTCAGAAAGCCGATGGCCTGCTGCCGGAAAGCTGCCTGCTCCTCATCCTGAAGGAGTGTGACCGCCCTCCCCGCGTTTCCGCCGGAGAGTCTTGCCGCGATCAGGGCACTCTGCCGGTCCGCGCCGTAGCGCTGCATGAGGACGTCCGAGAGCTCCTTCTCCGGGGTCGGCTTCAGGCGCACCGCAATGCAGCGCGAGAGCACCGTCGGCAGGAAGCCGGTCAGGGAGTCCGCAAGGAGCAGAATCACCGCATAGGCCGGCGGCTCCTCCAGGGTCTTCAGCAGGGCGTTCTGCGCCTGGGGCGTCATCCGCTCCGCATGGGGGAGGATGTAGATCTTCCAGTCGCTCTGATAGGGAAGGATCGCAACGTCTGCCCGCATGGCCCGGATGTCATCCACGCCGAGGACCGGGGTCTTTCCGCTCTCCGGGACCTTCGCCGGCGTCACCACCTTGATGTCCGGATGGCTCATGGACTGGGCCTGCACGCAGTCATGGCAGACGCCGCAGGGCTCCAGAAGCCCATCCTCCTCCTTCCGGTCCCGGCAGACGAGCGCCGCCGCAAAAGCCTGCGCAAGCGCAAGCTTCCCCGCTCCCTCCTCACCCGCAAGGATAGCCGCATGCGGGATGCGGCCGGTGCGCAGGCAGTTCTGCAGGTGCGCGATGGCATCCCTCTGTCCGATGATCTCTGAAAACCTGTTCACGCCCTCTCCAGTATCTCCCTGATATAGTCGCGGATCTCCCGGGTGCAGACATCGCTGTCCCGGTTCTCAAAGCGCCTTGTGATGCCGGCCTCCCGGAGCTTTTCCTCCGAGAAGTCCTCCGCATCCGCAAGAAACCTGCGGCACAGTTCCCGGTACCCGGGATGTTCCTGTGTCCTCTCCCTGTCAAGGGCCCGCTGCAGCCGCTCCCCGTCCTCCACGCAGACATAGAGGGGAACCACCTTCCCCCGGCCAAAGTACTGCCGGATGCTGACAAAGGACTGGAGCACTCCGACGAGGAGATAGGAGGAGACGGCAAGGTCGATCTGTCCGTCATCCTCCGTGTAGTAGGTCCAGGGCCCGTAGACGGTGTCGTACCTGCGGGACTCGATGATCTTTCCCGCAGCAAGAGCCTGCCGGAAATCGCTTTCTGTCCGGAAGTGGTACTCCCTGCCCTCCGCCTCCCCGGAGCGCATCGGCCGCGTCGTATAGGGGACGACGCTTCGAAGCGCCAGTGCTGGATCCTGCAGGAGTTTCTGGTAGATCGTGTCCTTTCCGGAGGCGCTCTTTCCGATGAGGCAGAAGATCTTTCCTGCCATTGGAATTACCAGACTTCCACCACGCGGATCATGTTGGTGTTGCCGGAGATGCCGAGCGGCACGCCCGCGGTCAGCACCACCTTGTCGCCGCTCCTGACGTATCCGGTGCGTTTTGCCTCATTGATTGCCGACTCAAACAGAAGGTCTGCGGAGGCCTCCTCCTTGATAATCAGCGGGCTCACGCCGAAGTACAGGTTCATCTGCCTTGCCACCTGCTCGTTCATCGTGCAGGCGATGATGGGACGGGCGGGCTTGAAGCTTGCGAGCTTTGCCGCCGTGCTCCCCGAGATCGTGACCGTGATGATGGCATCCGCCTCGATGTCATGGGCCACAGTCACCGTGGCATGGGAGATTGCCGCGGTTACATCGGTCGTGCGGGGTTTTTCTGCGCTCCTCTTGACCATGCGGCTGTAGTAGTCGATGTCCTGCTCCGTGGTCTCCGCAATGCGGGCCATGGTGCGGACCGCCTCTACGGGATACTTGCCGTTTGCGGACTCGCCAGAGAGCATGATGGCCGTTGTGCCGTCATAGATCGCGTTGGCGACGTCGGTTGCCTCCGCCCTCGTGGGTCTGGGGTTGTGGATCATGGAGTCGAGCATCTGCGTTGCAGTCACACAGATCTTGCCCGCCTTCTCCGCGCTCTTGATCATGCGCTTCTGCAGGATCGGAACCTCCTCGAGCGGGACCTCAACACCCAGATCTCCCCTTGCGACCATGATGCCGTCTGCCGCCTCCAGGATCTCATCGAAGTTCTGGACACCCTGGGTGCTCTCGATCTTGGCGATGATCTTGATTCTGCTGCCTCCGTTGTTCGAGAGGATGTAGCGCATCTCGCGGATGTCCTCTGCGGAGCGGGTAAAGGAGGCTGCGACGTAATCAAAGCCGCACTTGCAGCCGAAGATCAGATCGCTCCGGTCCTGCTCGCTGATAAAGGGCATGGACAGATCGGCGCCGGGCACGTTGACGCCCTTGTGGTTCGAGACGGGGCCGCCGTTTCTCACGATGCAGTGGATCTCGGTGTCGGTGACGCTCTCGACCTCCATGCCGATCAGGCCGTCGTCGATGAGGATGGTGCCGCCGGGCTTTACATCATGGGGCAGGTTCTTGTAGGAGACGGAGGCCCTGGTCGCATCGCCGAGGATCTCCTCGGTCGTCAGCGTAAACGGATCTCCCGCCTTGAGCTCCACCTTTCCGTCCTTAAAGTCACGCAGGCGGATCTCCGGCCCCTTCGTGTCCAGGAGCGCTGCCACGGGAATTCCGAGCTCTCTGCGGACATCCATCACGGTCTTCAGCTTTCCCTCCTGCTCCTCATGGGTGCCGTGGGAGAAATTAAATCTGGCCACGTTCATGCCCGCCTTCACAAGCTCCCGGATGGTCTCCCTGGTGTCGCTTGCCGGTCCCAGTGTGCAGATGATCTTCGTCTTTCTCATTTTTGTGATATGTTCCTTCCTTGCGATATACGCCGCGTTCCTCTTTGTTTTTTGTCTCCTGTTGCCGGTGGGTATTATATCAAAATCGGCGCTCTCTTACTAGCACGACAGGAGTGCTGCATGGTATACTGTTACCCGGAAATCTGCAGGCGCGGAGCGCCTGTTTTCACACAAATCTTATGCATTTCGGACCGCTTGTTTCCGGCCCCGGAAAGGAACACATGATCAACATTCAGCAGGCAGCACAGGACATCGTCTGGGTGGGCGGCAGTGACAGGAGACTGTCCCTGTTTGAGAACCTCTTCCCGCTCCCGAACGGCGTCTCCTACAACAGCTACGTGGTCCTGGATGAGAAGACCGTGCTCTTCGACACGGCGGACGTCTCCATCGCAGACCAGTACCTTGAGAACCTGGAGGCAGCCCTTGCCGGCAGAACCCCCGACTATCTCGTCATCCTCCACATGGAGCCCGATCACGCGGCGCTGATCCGCACGGTCACGGAGCGGTATCCGAATCTCACCCTCGTCGGCAGCATGAAGACGTTCTGCTTCCTCGATCAGTTCTTCCCGGGCCTTGCCCAGAACCGGCTGACCGTGAAGGAGGGCGATACCCTCTGCTCCGGAAAGCACACCTTCCACTTCGTCGCAGCGCCGATGGTCCACTGGCCAGAGGTCCTGTTTGCCTACGACGACTTCACAAAGTCCCTGTTCTCCGCCGACGCCTTCGGCACCTTCGGCACGGTTGACGGAAGCATCTTTGCGGATGACCATGACTTTGAGAAGACCTACCTCGACGAGGCGCGCCGCTACTATGCCAACATCGTCGGCAAGTACGGCCAGCAGGTCCAGATGGTATTAAAGAAGGCAGCGGGCCTTGACATCGCGAACATCCTGCCGCTCCACGGCCCTATCTGGAGAAAGGACCTTGGCTGGTTTCTCGACAAGTATCAGAAGTGGTCCACCTACACGCCGGAGACGGACGATGTCCTCGTCGTCTATGCAAGCCTCTACGGCCACACCGCCTCTGCGGCAGAGACCTTTGCCGCAAAGCTGCAGGCAAAGAGCGGCCGGCATGTGTCGGTCTTTGACGTCTCAAAGACGGATGTCTCCTACCTCATCTCCGAGGTCTGGCGCTGCCGCACGGTTGTGCTCTTCTCTGCCACCTACAACAACGGCATCTATCCAAAGATGAACGATTTCATCGAGGACATGGGCGCCCTGTTTGTCCAGAACCGCACGTTCGCCCTGGCGGAGAACGGCTCCTGGGCACCGGTTGCCGGAAAGCTCATGCGTGAGAAGGTCTCTGCCTTCAAGAACGTTACCGTCCTGGAGGACACCTTCAGCTTCCGCTCTGCCCTGCACGCAGGCGACATGGCAAAGCTCGATGCCTTTGTCGACGCCGTCGCCAAGGCCTGAACCGCCGCACTGCTGTTCAGCTGATTCCTATAAAAGCAATCCCGTCCCTTCGGGCGGGATTTTTGTGTGCGCAAAAGCTGGTCTCCGGCATTTCTCAGTCCTTTTCCGGTCCCTTCTTCAGTTCCTCATACCATTCCCGCAGCTCGTCCCTCGGCTTCACCTCTCTCTTCTGCACGGCATAGTCATACACGGCAATGGTATCGTCTGTCGTTCCGAAGTTCTCCGTGACTTCATGCATGGCGATGTACAGGGCAACCTCCTTGTCCTTCTCGCCGGCATTGGCAAAGTAGAAGGAAAAGGCAGCGGGCGCCTGCTGCTTTCTGCAGGCAACTGCCAGAATCAGCTCATCGAGATGCTGAACTTTATTCTTCTCATCGAAGTAGTTATCTTCTGACGGGTCAAAAAAGCTTATAAACTCCGGAAGTCCCTGTTCCTTTTTCCGGTGCTCTGCAAGCAGCTCCCGGCAGACAGCGTCAAGGTCATCCAGAAGATGTGCCTGCTCAGCGAGCTCGACAAGGACTCCCATCTGTTCCACCGTCAGGCTCTCATACGAGAGCCCGGGATTGACGGAAAGTTCTGCCATGGCCCGCACGTTTTCCCTGTCCGTTCCCTCATAGAGGTAGTGCTCTGCAACGCTCCGGTAAAAGTCCTCCTGGCACACTTCGATTGCGGCAAAGGGGTCCCTTGTCGGCAGGACGACCATCCTGCAGGCAAAGCACAGCTTCTCGTACAGTTTGCCGAGATACGCCGCTGCCTGCTCATAGTCCGGGCTCCCCTCCGGAATGGCAAGGAGGGCCTTGACCCAGCGCATGACGGCAAAGCGCCACCTGCTGCGCTGGCTCTTTGGTACGATGCGGTTGGGCGTGACGTACAGGCCGTCATCCACGTATGTCAGGAACTGGCCGATTTCCGGAAACACCTCCCCGACATCCACTGTCTTCTCCTTTTTTACCGGCTTTTTGGGGGTCTCTCCCCGGAGAACACCGGAGAGGTCCTCATCGATCTCCTCCTTTTTTGCCTTGGGCAGTGTCTTGTAGACCAGTGCCAGGGCAGCCTCCAGATTCTCCCTGGTGCTTTCTCCCATCTGTGTCCGCAGTTCTGAAATCTTCATGTTTCCTCCATGCCGCGATCTTTGCGCCTTTGAAAGAGCTGTCCGCACATCCACAGGATCGCACAAAAATCCCCGGCTTCTCTGGAATTCCAGAAAAACCGGGGATCGTCATTTCATTTCTTCACAGAGTGAAGGAGCAATCAGAGCTGCGGGCCTGCAGCAACCAGTGCCTTGCCTGCCTCGTTGCCCTCATACTTCTTGAAGTTCTTGATGAATCTTGCAGCGAGATCCTTCGCCTTCTCATCCCACTCTGCAGCATCCTTGTAGGTGTCGCGGGGATCGAGGATTGCGGGATCCACTCCGGGAAGCTCAGTCGGAACCTCGAAGCTGAAGTAAGGGATCTTCTTGGTGGGAGCCTTGTCGACAGCGCCGGTCTGAATGGCCGTGATGATGCCGCGGGTATCCTTGATGGAGATTCTCTTTCCGGTTCCGTTCCAGCCGGTGTTCACAAGGTAAGCCTTTGCGCCGGACTGCTTCATTCTCTTGACGAGCTCCTGTGCGTACTTTGTCGGATGCAGCTCCAGGAATGCCTGGCCGAAGCAAGCGGAGAAAGTAGGTGTGGGCTCGGTGATGCCGCGCTCGGTTCCTGCAAGCTTTGCAGTGAAGCCGGACAGGAAGTAGTACTGGGTCTGCTCAGGGGTCAGGATAGAGACCGGAGGCAGAACGCCGAATGCATCAGCGGAGAGGAAGATTACGTTCTCAGCAGCCGGGCCATGGGAGATGCCGCCGGTAACCTTCTGCACGATCTTCTCGATGTGATCGATCGGATAGGAGACACGGGTGTTCTCGGTCACGCTCTTGTCAGCGAAATCGAGCTTTCCGGTCTTGTCATCGATCGTGACGTTCTCAAGCAGAGCATTTCTCTTGATTGCGCCGTAGATATCGGGTTCTGCATCCTTGTCGAGGTTGATAACCTTTGCGTAGCAGCCGCCCTCGAAGTTGAAGACACCCTCGTCGTCCCAGCCGTGCTCATCATCGCCGATCAGCAGTCTCTTGGGATCTGTGGAAAGGGTGGTCTTGCCGGTGCCGGACAGACCGAAGAAGATGGAGGTGTGCTTGCCCTCAAGATCTGTGTTTGCAGAGCAGTGCATAGAGGCAATGCCCTTCAGCGGCAGGTAGTAGTTCATCATGGAGAACATACCCTTCTTCATCTCACCGCCGTACCAGGTGTTGATGATGACCTGCTCACGGGAGGTGATGTTGAAGACAACGGCGGTCTCGGAGTTCAGGCCGAGCTCCTTGTAGTTCTCAACCTTTGCCTTGGATGCGTTGTAGACGATGAAATCAGGCTCGAAGTTTGCTTCCTCTTCCGGAGTGGGCTTGATGAACATATTTCTTACGAAATGTGCCTGCCATGCAACCTCCATGATGAAGCGGACAGCCATTCTGGTGTCCTTGTTGGCGCCGCAGAAGCCATCGACAACGTAGAGCTTCTTGTTGGAGAGCTCCTTCTTTGCGATCTCCTTGACAGCGGCCCATGCTTCCTGAGAAGCGGGATGGTTGTCGTTCTTGTACTCCTCGCTTGTCCACCAGACGGTGTCCTTGGAGTTCTCATCCATGACAATGAACTTGTCCTTGGGAGAACGGCCGGTGTAGATACCGGTGAAGACGTCGACAGCACCCAGCTCACTGACGTGTCCGACTTCATAGCCGGTCAGCTCGGGCTTGGTCTCCTCCTCGAACAGCTGCTCGTAGGAAGGATTGTAGACGACCTCAGTGGTGCCAGTGATGCCATACTTGGTTAAATCAACTTTTGCCATTGTAAATGCGACCTCCGTACAATTTTTGTTAAAGAATTAACACTGATGGTGTTATACCACAAATAAAAAATCCGGACAATGGTTTCCTCCTGAATTTTCACAATCCCTGAAGTGTAATCCAAAACTCCACTGAAGTGGATATTAATCTTTCACTTAGTTCTACATTGATATAAGTCTTACACTATCTCTACCAAAAGCTGCCC
>ONMH01000156.1 GCA_900318875.1 uncultured Lachnospiraceae bacterium
CTGATGATCAGCTGCATCTTTCCGTTTGACCTGGAGCACTTCGCAGAGCTGGACGGATCCTTTCTCGACGATCTCCCGAAGGCAGAGAAGGCGATCCGTGTATTGCAGCCCCATGGCAAAGAAGAATGCAGAGGGCCTGATCGATTTCATGCAAGCGTTCATGAAAAACAGGAAGTAGAGGCACATCCGCGGTGAGCTGCCGCGAAACGCAAAGAGAAAGCCTGACCCATAAAGAGGCAGGAGAGGAGAGAACATGAAGAAATTTTTTGACGAATTCAAGAAGTTTATCAACCAGGGCAATGTCATGGACATGGCCGTCGGCGTCATCATCGGTGCTGCCTTCAAGGCCATCGTGGACTCCCTCGTCAATGACATCATCAGCCCCATTCTGGGCGTTGCAGGAGGTGTGGATTTCTCCGCAGTGAAGATCCACCTCTCCGGGGACTCCTACATCAACATCGGAAACTTCATCAATGCGGTCATCAACTTCCTCCTGATGGCGCTGATTCTGTTCGCCATCGTGAAGTTCATGAACCGGGCAACCGAGGACATGAAGAAGCTGACCGGAAAGAAGGAAGAGGAGCCCGCAAAGCCCACCACCAAGATGTGCCCGTACTGCCGCTCTGAGATTCCGATCGAGGCAACGAGGTGCCCTCACTGCACGTCGATGCTGACGGAGGAAAAGCAGGTGGAGAAGAAGTAAGGAACCTGTGAACAGTATCCATTCAAACGAGAGCCTGGAAGCGCAGCTGCGCTGTCTTGCCAAAACAGCATATCCCTTTCACATGCCGGGACACAAGCGGCGCCTTGCGCCCTCCGAAGATCTCCCTGTTTCCTGGGACTTCACCGAGGTGGAGGGGGCGGATGACCTGCATCACGCGGAGGGAATCCTACTGGCGGCAATGCAGCGGACCGCGCTTCTTTTTCATGCAAAAAGAACCTGGTACCTGGTGGGCGGCTCCACGGTGGGGAACCTCGCTGCCATCCGCGCCTGTGCAAAAAAAGGCTCGGAGATCCTTGCGGCCAGGAACTGCCACAAGAGCGTCTATCATGCGATTGAGCTCCTGGATCTTTCCGTGCACTGGCTGATGCCAAAGGAGGATGCAGACTGGAAGATCCCGGGGAGCATCCGCCCGGAGGATGTGGAAAGGGGCCTGTCCTCCCATCCGAAGTGTTCCTGCGTCGTCCTGACAAGTCCCACCTATGAGGGCGTTGTCTCGGACATCGGAAACATTGCGAACATCTGCCATGCCCACGGGGTGCCCCTTGTTGTCGATGAGGCCCACGGGGCCCACTTTGGCCTCTTTTCAGAGGGCGGGTTCCCTGAGAGCGCCATCACCCTGGGGGCGGACCTTGTGATCCAGAGCGCCCACAAGACGCTTCCCTCCCTGACCCAGACGGCGCTCCTTCACTGGAACTCCGTCTATGTCTCTGAGGAAGAGGTGGAGCGGCAGCTGGACGTTTTTGAGACGAGCTCCCCCTCCTATCTTCTGATGGCCTCACTGGATGGCTGCACAGGGCTTCTGCTGGATGCGGCGGCAGAAAAACTCCGGCACTATCAGATCCTCTGTTATGGCAGGGATACGAGGAAACAACATAAGAGCTTTTATGACTTCGACGGGAGTAAGCTCCTCTTAAGGGCGGAGGATCCTGCCCTCACCGGCTCCCAGCTGGCAGCGGTGCTCCGGAAAGACTATGCCATCGAATCCGAGTACCACCTCGGACGGAATGTCCTCCTCATGACAAGCTGTGCGGACACGGAGGAGGGATTTTCCCTTCTGGAACGTGCCCTTCTGGACCTTGATCAGAGGGCAGGGAAAGCAGGCAGAGGGACAGCTGGGAGCGGCAGGACAGGAGACGAAGAAAAAGGGAGTACGGAGAACTGCGGACAGGGGAGCAGGGAAACCGGAAGTAAGAACAAAGGGGAAAAAGAAGCAGGCGGAATAGACGGCAGCGGGCCAAAAGAGGCGAATAAACAGGAGTACCGGAAAAAAGAGCGTAAGGATAGAGAGAGCAGGGAAGCAGAGAGCAGCCAGGCAGAGAGTAAACAGACAGAGAGCAATCATAAGAGTTCGAATAGAGATCGGGAAGAAACGGCCTTTGCCTGCGGAACCACCGCAGGAGAGACGATGCTGCCCATCGGGGATGCGGCAGACCTTCCTGCGGAGGAGGTGCAGGAGAGCGCATCTTCAGGGAGGATCGCCGCAGAGTATGTCTTCCCCTATCCCCCAGGGATTCCGGTCCTGGTCCCTGGGGAGAAGATCACGAAAGGGGCGCTTGCCGCCCTGACAGCTGCCAGGGCGGGAGGCAGCACCCTGATCCGCTCCCGGGGAACGAGGGAGAAAACCATCTTCGTTCTGAAAGAGCGGTGAGCGCAGGGCCTGGACAGACCAAACAGCTTTGGACAGACAACAGGAGGCGTGTGGCGGGTATGAAGCAGTATGCGAACATGCAGGAGATGCTGCAGGAGATCTGCGAGAAGTACGCAGACCAGACGGCAGTTCTGAGCGCAGTGCACGGCGAGAAGGTGAAGGTCACCTACCGGCAGCTCTATGAGGCGGTGATGGCAAAGGCGGAGGATCACCGGGAAAACGTGCGGGAGTGTTTTGGCCTCTGCGGGGAGATGACGCCCTCCTGGATTCTGCATGCCTTCGCGGAGGTGATCCGCGGCAAGCGGGTCGTGATGATCGATCCGATGCTCTCAGCAGAGGAGACGAAGGCCGTGATCCAGGAGACCGGCGTCGACTTTTTCTACTGCGACAACCGGGAGAAGAGCCAGCTGGTGCGCAGTGCCGTGGACCGGAACCTCGCGAAGGTGCAGAGGCGGGAGCCTGCAGACGATGCCATCGAGGGCGGCGGGGAGTTCGTCTTTTACTCCTCCGGCACCACCGGGGAGGAGAAGCCCTGTGTCCTCTCGCAGCAGGCGATCCTGGACCGGGTGTACTACGGCAACGAGATGATCCCGGTGCATGAGGGGGAAACCTGCCTTGCGATGATCCCCTTCAGCCACATCTTCGGATTTGTCTGCAACCTCCTCTGGCCGCTCGTCAACGGCGTCTGCGTTGCGATCGGCCGGGGCCTTCGGTTCATGGCAGAGGATACGGACCTGTTCCGGCCACAGTTCATGTGCCTGGTGCCGGCCCAGCTCCAGTACCTCCTCTCCAAGGGGGCATTGAACCCGGAGCTGCGGCACATCCTGGTCGGGGCGGAATCCGCCCCGAACGAGCTCTTTGCCGCGACAAAGGCGAGAAACATCGCGGTCTACTACGGATACGGCCTGACCGAGGCGGCAAGCGGCATTGCAATGAGCGATGGGAAGGGTGATCCTCATGCTCTCTGGATCTGCCCCGGGACGGAAGTTTCCATCTCCGAGGAGGGAGAGATCCTGGTCTCCTGCGGCGGCCTCATGGACGGCTACTGGCATGACCCCGAGGGAACCCGGGAGAAGATCCGGGACGGCGTCCTCCACACCGGGGATACCGGATACCTGGATTCCAAGGGACACCTGTTCGTGGAGGGCAGGATGACGGACGTCCTGGAGCTCGCGGGAGGAAAGCGCGTCAACTGCACCGGAGCAGAGCGGGAACTGGCCCAGCTTGTTGAGACCCAGGTGGCTTTAACCCTCCGGGATGGGAAGCTTACCCTGGTTGCGATTGCAGGAGACGGCCTTCTTCCGGAGATCGAGGAGAAGGTAAAGGCCTACAACGAGAAGAACGACCAGGGCATCCGCATTGAAAAGGTTGTCCTACGGGACGGCCCCTTCCCGAGAACGGTCAGCGGCAAGATCCGCCGCTATGCCCTGTGAGAAGAAGCCGGGAAGAGAGACAGGGAGAGAAAAAGCTGGAGACCAGGGCGCCTGGAACGGATCACAAAAGATGAAAACTGCGGACGAGAGCAAAGAGACAGACAGGAAGAAGGCAGTACGGAAATAAGAAAAGGGCAGGTGCGGTGTGCACCTGCCTTTTCCTTTGTCAGGAGATCATGACTCCTGGAGCTTTTCAAGAAAAACCTGCTCCATGTCCGCCTGGAGCGGGATCTCAAGCCCTGTCAGGACCTTCTGGAGCGCCCGGAAGGTGCGCTGGAGCTTTTCGGCCCTTGCATTCTCTCCCATGTGGCCGATGCGGATCACCTTCCCCGCAAGGACATCGAAGGACCCTGCAAGAAGGATCCCCTCCCTTCGCATACCGGAGAGTATCTCCCGGTCCGTTGTCCCATCCGGAACGAGAAAGACCGAGACGGTGTCGGAAAAGCCGGCTCTCTCATAGAGGGAGAGTCCTGCCTCCCGGAGCGCTGCCCGGGAGGCAGCGGCAAGCTTTCCGTGCCGAAGAAAGATGCCGGGATCAGAGAGGACGTTGTTCAGCGCCTGCCGGAGGCCGTTCATGTCTGCAGAGGGCATCGTGTAGGGGAACCACTGGTCCCTCGCATAGTTTCGCATGGCGGGGAGGCTTGCATAGAACGAGGCGATGGGGGTCCTGCGGCGATCCATCTTTTCCCAGGCAGCAGGCCCAACAAGCAGCATGGAGAGTCCGGGAGGAGCGGAGAGCGCCTTCTGGGAGCCAAGGCAGAGAATGTCCGCAGGGGTCTTCTCCAGGTCAATCGGCATGCCAAAGGCGGAGGAGACCGCATCGACGATGACGGGGATGCCATACCGGTGCAGGATGGGAACCAGAGCATCGATGTCATTCAGCATTCCGGAGGGCGTGTCGCAATGGACGAGGGCTGCAAAGGCAAAGCCGTGGTCCGCTGCAAGATAGGATTCCAGCGCGGAAGGATCAATCGGGGCGTGGTAGTCTGTGGAATAGAGAACGGGGGTCCCGCCGTAGAGCGAAACAAAGTCCGCATTCCCCCTTCCGTAGACCCCGTTGTCGAGGACAAGAACCCGGTCCCCGGGCTCTGTCATGCTGGCAAAGGCCGCCTCAATGCCGAGGATCCCCTCCCCGGAGAGGATGAGGGCCTGGTGATCTTCTGTGTGGAAGAAGCGCTCCAGGTCATGGCAGATCCCCTCGGTAAAGGAATAGAAGTCCGGATCCAGATCCGGGTTGACACAGGGGAGGGAGAGCGCCTGCCGCACGTTCTCCGCGACCTGGGTGGGCCCAGGCGTCATGAGCTCATAGGACACCTGCAAAAGCCCGGAGGCAGGGCGAATGGCTGCACCGCTGCCTGGGAAGCTACGGCTTGCAGCATTGCTGCCAGCGCCGTTCTTCACTTCATGATTCATCGATATCCCTCCTTTTTGCCAT
>ONMH01000213.1 GCA_900318875.1 uncultured Lachnospiraceae bacterium
TCTACTGTACTAGTTATATAGTGCACTAAGTGATTCGTCAAGTACTTTTTTGAGCCGTTTATCCTCACACCCGGCTTTGCGGGCATCCCGTGCGATGGTCCCCAGCGTCTCCTCCGGGCTGCTGCAATCGCTTTTACAGCTTCGCCGGAGAGCGGCAAAAATCCCCTCCGGGCACGAGCCCGAAGGGGATTTGCATGGTACATTGGCATTCGTTCTGGAGGTGCCTGTCACTGCTTCCGGTTCTTTGCGTGCACCGCAGACCTTCGAAGCAGCAGGAAGCCTATGACAAACAGGATGCCGAGGGCGGCAACCGAGATGTTGATGCTGCCCGTGATGCTGACGGTGATGGCGATCAGCATGGTGCCCACAAATGAGGCGCCCTTGCCGCAGATGTCGTAGATGCCGAAGTACTCTCCGGAGCTTTCCGCCGGGATGATGGAGGCGTAGTAGGAGCGGGACAGCGCCTGAATGGCGCCCTGAAACATGCCCACCACGAAGGCCATGATGCCGAACTGCCAGAGCGTGTGCATGAACAGCGCCAGGATGGCGACGCCGAAGTAGCCGAAGATGCAGACGCTGATCAGGGAGATCGTGTTGTACTTCTCCGAGAGTTTTCCGAACAGGGTCGCAAAGGCAAAGGCGACGACCTGGGTCAAAAGCAGCACCACGAGGAGTCCTGTGGTGTCCAGTCCCAGAGAGGTGCCGATGGCAACCGCCTCATCGATGATCGTGTAGACGCCGTCAATATAGAAGAAGAATGCGAGCAGAAAGCAGAAGATGTGCTTCTCATCCCGGTACATCCGGGAAAGGGTCCTGCCGAGGCGGGAGAAGCTCTCCTTCAGGGCTGCAGACTTCTGATGCTCCACGAAGTGGGTCTGGCGGTAGTTCTTCAGAAGCGGGATGGTCACCGCAAGCCACCACACACCGGCAATCAGGAAGGCGAAGAAGATAGCAAGCTTCATTGGGATCTTTCCCATGGTGCCGAGAAGATACATCGCCAGGGCACCGATAAATGGGATGCAGGAGCCAAGATACCCATAGGCATAGCCGCCGGAGGAAGTCATACAGGACGAGGGAGAGCTGATAGCAGCACTTGGCGATGATGAAGATTGCGATGTAGAGCTGCCAGGAGGGGACAAGGCCCATCAGGATGCAGCCCGCAACGCCCGTGTACAGCATCGAGGAGAACATCGGCTTTCTTGCGCCCTTGTTGTCGGAGATGCTGCCGAGGATCGGTCCCAGAATCGCCGTGATGATCGTCACGATACTCACCGCGTAGCTCCACATGGCGAGATACTGGGTGCTGCCGATGCCGGCATCCTCTGCCAGGGCATCAAACCAGATCGGGATCAGCGTGGACACCATCAGCGTGAAGACCGAATTTCCCACATCGTAGAGCACCCAGGCGCGCTCCGTCTTGTTCATGTTTTTGAACATCTCTCTCCTCCTTGGCCTGCGGTTCCGCAGACCACAATAACCGTCTCTGTTCCGGTACTCTACCGCTTCCGTGTAAAAGGTGCGTAAAATTCCCGTGAACTCTTTCCCCTGTTCCCATTGTAGCGGAAAATTGGAAACAGGACAATGAGGACAAAGATGGTATCCGTGTCAGAAAAAAGTTTCTGGACAGCCATGTTATAATCGGGGCAAAAAGGAGGATCGCCATGGCTGGACTTCGAATCGCAGTCTGTGATGATGAGGCAATCGAGAGGTTCCGGCTTCGCCGCCTTCTGGAGAAGGCAGGGCAGCAGGACCCCGCCTTCGCCGATTGCCGCGTTCTGGAATATTCCTCCGGGAAAGAACTCCTTGCGGGCTACTTCCGTGGAAGCTTTGATCTTGTCTTTCTCGACATCTGCATGACCGATGTGGACGGCATTGAGGTCACCCGAAAGATCCGGGAGGTGGACCCGCGGGTTCCCATCGTGTTCCTGACCGGTTCCTCCGAATTTGCCATGAACGCCTATTCCCTGCGGGTCAGTCAGTACCTTGTCAAGCCGGCAAAGGGGGAAGACGTGCTGGAGGTGCTGCGCACCACCCTGCTCCACAAGAGCAGCCGCCCCGCCCTGACCGTGCGCGCCGGAGGCGTCCCCGTCTCCATTCCCTATGACAGCATTCTCTGTCTCGAGCAGCAGGGGCACCAGGTGCGCATCCGCATCGCTGACGAGGAGCCTGTTCTGACCACGGCAAAGCTCTCAGACCTCGCGCTCCAGCTCCCGGAGGAGTTCTATACCTGCCACAAGAGCTACCTCGTCAACCTGATCCACGTGCGCGCCCTGGACCGGGATCTGAAAGCCTACCTATTGGATGACGGTTCCTATGTCAGCATCCGCAGGGAGAGCCTCGCCGAGGCAAAAAGAAAGATGGAAGCGCAGAAGATCCGGCCGCAGTAATGCGGCCGGATCTTCCTGGTTTCCTTAATATCGTATTGTCCGCCGGGGTCCCCTCTGTGATGGTCCCTGTGACTTACTGCCTCTGCAGGTTTTCTGCTGCCTTTGCTGCCCGCGCATAGAGTGCCATCAGGGGGCTATGCGCCTCCCGGATCCGGGGGAGGATCTCCCCCGCTTCCGCCGGGGTTTTCTGCAGGGTGCCAACCAGCGCCTCCATCTGTTTTGCCCGCTCCGAGAGCCCGAGGCACCCCGCCTGCAGTGCCGTGGAGCCGAGAGCATGGACATAGACACGATACCCTCTCCAGTCCCCCGCGTCATAGTACGCCTGGATCTGTTCAGATTTCTCCTTGTACTCCCCTGCAAACATGGAAGCGATCACATAGTAGAGATCCGCCTCCCCGTCACAAA
>ONMH01000071.1 GCA_900318875.1 uncultured Lachnospiraceae bacterium
TTTCTGACGGCAACGGCGACCATGTTTTCCCGGCGCATCATCACGCCCTCCAGGACCGCCTGTCCGCCGATGCCGGAGTAGTGCTGCTTTTCTGCCATAGGGGTAAACTCCTTCTTGGGGATGGTGATTCAGGTAAATCAGGTTGATTATAGCACGGCAGGATACAAAAATGAGCACACAGCCGGGCTGTGTGCTCATTTCTCATTTCTTCCTGTCGTCTGATTCTTACTGCAGGCCGTACTTCTTGTTGAACTTATCGATGCGTCCCTTCGTGGAAGCGGCTCTCTGCTGACCCGTGTAGAACGGATGGCACTTGGAGCAGACTTCGACGTGGATCTCAGGCTTTGTGGAGCCTGTGATGAAAGTATTGCCGCAGTTGCAGGTCACCTTGCACTCGTAATACTTCGGCTGAATCTCTGTTCTCATGACTTTTACCTCCTTCGTGTAGATGCTGGCGCGAATGATCTATCATTCGCTCATCCACATGGACCGCCTTGCAGCAATATCCGAAGCGGATGGCACAACCAATCCCTGTCCCAATTTCCGGACAGCTGTATGATTATAGCACCCCGGTAACGCCCCTGCAAGGGACAAAAATCCGCCCCAAACAAGGAACATCTGTTCACTGTTTTGCAGTTTCCTCCGCGCCCCGCGCGTCTGCCTGATCTGCGGAGGCATCGGTCACGATGAGATTCCCGGCCCGCACCTTTGCCAGGTACATGTACCGGTCCGCGCGGGAAACGAGCGACTTCAGGTCATCGCCCTCCCGCACCACGGTGATGCCGATCGCCGCCTGGATGGAGACGGAGACGCCGTCCACAGCGATCTTCTCCTCTGCGGCGAGCTTCTGGAACCGCTCTGCCGCCTGCTCGACCTCGGAGGGGTCCCGCAGCTGCAGGATGCCGACAAACTCATCGCCGCCCCAGCGGCAGAACCGGTCCGCGCGCCTGCCGTACCGGCGCAGGTCGAGCCCGATGATCCGGAGCAGGGCATCCCCGGTGGCGTGGCCGTAGGCATTGTTGATGTCGTGGAACCGGTTTGCGTCCGCAAACAGAATGGCAAAGGGGTGGCCGGTTCTTCGAAACCGCTCGAGCTCCTCCCCGATGCACGATTCCATGTACTTGCGGCCGGGAAGACAGGTCAGGGGGTCCCTGGTTGCCACCTCATAGATGTCCTGCACCAGGGACTGGTCATAAACCTTTTGGCGGTCGTAGTCGAAACCACCGGGCTTGCCCGGTGCCGCGAAGCGGGACGACCGCTTTCTCCTTTCAGATAAACGCCCAACCGTTGTTGTGCCTGATAATAGTGCACTCAGAAGCCGGAGCTTCTTTGCAAATATTCGTCTCAACAAAACGATATCTTGTATTGTGCATTCCACTTACAGTGAGGATCTTTCCATGCCATCGCACCAGTGCACCCGGCATTATACGTTTCATGTTGTTATAGCCACGTGTACTTTTTTTGACCGTCAGCTTTGATACTTCATGTGGATGCAAAACCCGGTATTCGGCAAGGCTGATTGTTTTCGTCTGTCCTGTGCGCTTATGCCGGTTTGTACATACCTTTGTCTTTCCAAGATAGTACGCCCGCTCATGCTGATAGTGGATTCTTGCCCTGTCGTGTCGTCTGAACTGCATGATTGTTCCGACGTGCTCAAAGGCAGGTATCTCTGCCGGTGTGATTCCCATCGCATCTACTGCAATAAGCCACGCATCGATATAATGCGTCCCGTCGTCTGGCTCTTTTTGGGGATACCCGTAGAAGGCTCGCATTTTCTGCGTCTGCCATCCTGTTGTTGTATACGTAGGGTATCTGGATGACAGTTCCTTTAACAGACTTGGCATGATCTGGTTGATCACACTGACTGCATGATGCTTTTTCAGCAATCCCTGCTTTTTGGCTTTCAATTGTTCCTGTGCATGAATATCTTTGTGTACAAGGTCATGGCACTGCTTGCAAAGACCAGCTATATTATCCATGCTTTCAGAGCCGCGTCCTCTGGGTACAATGTGATGATAGTGCTCAATGGGGCGCTTCCCGCAAAGCAGACATTTGCCATCCTGATCATGAAAGACGGCATCATTGCGGTCTTTGAAACCAAACAGTCTGCCCTTCTGATATTCCCAGTTGCGGATACCGGGATTCTCCATCTTCGCAAAATCAAAGCGGTTAATTTCGATCGCTACATTCGCAATGGGATAATATCGTGACATAATCTCCACAATCCGGAGATGCGTGTTCAGTAAGTGTTTGGCAGTCGGTGTCAGCCATCCTTCGGAACGTTTGCGATTGTTGAACCTAGATTCCGAGTTCTTGATGCCTTTACATTTGATCGCTTTCTTACACCCCGGAAGTATGCGATATAGTTCGGTGATCTTAAGCGTGTTATCGTGTGCCACTGCTCTTCTTTGACGGCGTTTCCGTTCACCCCATCTGGATGCCTGACGATGTTTTTTCTTATTGCTCACATTGTGCGGAATATCACGGTTGTCCGTTTCTACCAGATAAGAACCAAGATTACGGCCCTTACTGTCGATCAGGGATAGCCCGATATTCGTTCTGCCGGGATCAATGCCAAGGGTAACGGTATCGAGCCCCGGATTTACAATCTGATATGTTAAACGGATGGCAAACGGCTTCAAGCTGACTATGCGTGCTTTGCCAACTTTCAGCATACGTTTGACCCGTCCGTAATGATGAGTCGGCATCAAAGGACTGCCGTCAGCATTTTGGACTATGATATTGACTTCCGGCATAATGCCGCCTCCTTTCATAACAAATGGCTATAAGCCACAGGCTGGTAGCCTGTTAAAGTTTCCATAGCCTAGGTACGTGCTTGGCAGAGCGGGGAGCTTGGAAATCACACCCGGTGCACACGTATCATGGCTCTGCTCACTGACGCTGTGTCGCCTCCGGCGCAGAATTGGTTAAGCGTTCCCTTTCGGGTCCCCTTAACCAATCCCCTTGGCTTGCCAAGGGGTCAGTGAAAGGGACCGTCCGTGATCGGCAGAAACAGGGAGAGGAGCTCGGTGACCTCCCCGCTCTCTTCGCGAAGGGGGATCAGGGTGTTTCGGACGAGGAGACTCTTGCCGTCCCTGCAGCGCATGAACATCTGCATCGTCTGCGGCCTCCCCGTGGTATAGGCGACCACGGCGGGGCAGCTGTCGTGCTGGATGATGCCACCCGTCACAAAGGAGCAGCCAATCGGAAGATCCCCGCACTTCTTTTCAAGGACATCGCTTCTCGAATAGCCAAGAAGCACTTCCGCCTCCCGGTTCCAGTACAGGACGGTGTGGTCCGGGCGAAGGAGGTAGCTCCCGAACGGGATGTCATCCAGGATGCGCGTTAAGCTCCCCCACCGGTTCTTCCTGGGATCGGGGAGCGCCTGTTGTGCCTGCTGCCTTCTCTTCTCCTCCCGGGGCTTTTCAAACAAGCCGGAGAGAATCGAGTCCCAGAGTGCCCCGGTCTTTGCGCCAAAGACGGTGCGGACGCTGACAAAGAGGGTGCAGGGGGTTTCCCCCACCCGGTGGATGGCCTCGATCTTTTTCCGGAGTGCCTCTGCCCGCTCTGCAAGCGCCTCGCCGCTTTCTGCTGCGCAGAGGATCCCGAACTGTCCGACGCCAAAGCAGGCGGCAACGCCGCTGTTTTGGATGCTCTTCCGGATGATGGACAGGACCGCGTCCATCGCCTCGTGCCCCTGGATCTTTGCGATGCGCTGCAGCTCCGGCACCAGGAGGCTGATGATGCCATAGGTCTTTCCGTTGAGGCGGGCATCCCGCTCGTAGTCCGAGAAGGCCTGCAGAAACTCCGCAATGCCGCAGATCGCCCCCTCAAAGGAGGACCCTGCAGGTACAGGATGGTGCGGGAATACCTTTGAGAGCGTCTCCTCATCCAGGAAAAACCCCATCAGGCCGCTGATCCTGCCGCCCTCGAAGGTCGGCCACTTGGTGGCGTAGATCGTACGGGCTCTGCCCGATGCGATGCATCGTCCGGGGACCAGAATGCGCCGCTCTCCGGTTTTCAGGATGGCGAGTTCGTCCTTTTGATAGTCCTCCTGGTTCGGATGCCAGCCGATCTCCTCATCGGTCTTTCCGAGGATCTGGGTTAGATCCGCATAGCCGTAATAGTCCAGGAAGGAGCGGCTTGCGCCGAGAAATCTCCGGTTTCTATCCTTCCAGAACAGCGGGATCGGGGTATTCCACAGAAGGTCCGTCCACAGGGCCTTTTCTTCCGGTTCGCGGAAGAGGCTTTTCTCCTGCGGGTGCTCTGCATGATTTGCCGTCTCCTCGTCCAGAACCCGGACCAGGTACAGGATCTTGCTCCTGTCAGAGCCCGCCGCAAAGAGCAGCGAATGGGTCATCCAGCGGTATTCCCCGCCGCTGTCTTTGGTGCGAAAGACGCCGGAGAGCGTCCTTTGGGGCGCCTCCAGAAGGCGCTGATTCAGGGTTCCGGGATCCAGGAAGGAGGCATACCGGGACCGGTCCGCGGGGAAGATGAGGGATTCCAGCGAAGAGACGCTCTCTCCCGCCTCTTCCTGCGCGTCCGAAAAGCACAGGTTCCGGATGGTCGGGCCTTTCGCGTCGATCACCAGGATCGCGTGGTAAAAGCCAAGGAGGTTGGTCATGATCCTTGCCCGCTGCGAGAGCTCCTCCAGGTATCCGCTGTGATCCTCGATCCGCACCTCCATAAGGCTGTGTCCGCGGAGGCTGGCGAGCTTTCGGAAGCGGAGGAGCCGTTCCTTTCCGCACATCCTCGCAAGTAACTCCCCTTCCCGTTTTGCGGCAGTGGCGTACCGCTTTGCGGCAAAGAGCTTCTCGCCCTCGGTCTTTGCCCACGCATCCAGGTAGTCCTGCGCCTGTCTCTGCTCCGGGAAGCCGTCTGCCTGCGTGAGCGCCTTTCCGGGGGCGTTCATGGCAAGGATCCGAAGCGTCTCCCCGAAATCAACGAGAAAGAGCGGCGTTTCCGTGAGGAAGCTGGTCCTCTCCACCGCGCCGTAGTACTGCTTTTCTGCCTCCGTCTCGACCTGGTAGCCGCGCTCCCTGCAGTGGGCAAGGGCCTTTGCAAGGGGCAGGGGCTTTCCGATGTAGTAGCCCTGGAGCTTCTCGCAGCCGCACATCCCGAGGAACGCAAGCTGCTCCTTCGTCTCCACGCCCTCCGCCAGGGTTCGGATCCCGATCTTCTTGTCCATCGCGATCACCGAGGTGATGATCTCCCGGGAGCGCGGGGTGTCCCTGCGCAGAAACTCCACGTCGAGCTTCAGGACGTCAAACGTGTAGTCCTTCAGGAGGTTCAGGGTGCTGTAGCCGCTCCCGAAATCATCCATCCAGATCTCATACCCGGTGCTCCGGAAGCGATTCAGGGTCTTTCGGATCTCGTCCTCCCGGGAGGTCAGGGCGCTCTCAGTCACCTCGAGGTGGAGCATCCTGCGGGGAATGTCATAGCTGCGGACCAGGTCCTCGATCTCCTGAAAAATGTCGCAGCACAAAAAATCCATCCGGGAGAGGTTGACCGAGACCGGGATCTCGGGGAGCCCCTGCGGCTTCGGTCTGCGATGACCTCCACCACCTGCCGGATCACAGAAAGGTCCAGCTTCCAGATAAGCTGCGCACGCTCCAGGGGACCGATGAAGGAGGCGGGAGGCAGGAGCCCCCGTTTGGGATCATCCCACCGCGCGAGGGCTTCCATCCCGCAGAGCTGCCCGGAGATCGCCCGGAGGATCGGCTGATAGTAGACCTGGATCCACCCCTGCCGAATCGCCTCGCCCAGATTTGCCGTCACGTACTCCGCGGTCTCCAGGGCCTCTCCCATCCGGTCCGTGTAGCAGGAGAAAAAGGTGTTTGCATGGTTGCGGTTGTCATCGCAGGCGATCTTTGCCCGCGCACAGACCGTCTCCGGGGGAAGGTCCGGATCCCCGAACCGGCAGGCGCCGATGCTGCAGTCGATGACATCCGGCGCCATCTTTTTGATCATCTCCCGAAGGCGCGCTGCCTGCTGCGGAAGGCCCGCTTCCCCTGCCACAACGGCAAAGTGATCCGCATCAAAGTGGGCGGCGGGGCTGTCCGGGAAGCAGTGGTGAATGCAGGCCCCCACGGCGCGCAGAAACTGATCTCCCCGCTCGATGCCGCGTTTTCGGTTGATGCTCTGAAAGTTGACGAGATCGAGGTAGAGCAGAACGTGCGGACCCTGTTCCTGGGGAAGCGCCCGCCGCTCCTGGAGGGAGCGGAAGAACGCATGCATGGACAAAAGCCCCGTCTCCCTGTCGATGGTGCCATTCTGGACCGCCTGAGACGAGTCATACAGATCCAGGGTAAAGTCCACGAGCAGCGTCTGCCCGGAGGCGGTTTTCTGAGATTTGGCCAGGACGCGGATGGGCCGCCGGTTCCCCCGCGCCGTCAAGATGCAGAAGTCAAGGGCCTCTGTCGTGCCGACCGCCCGGCCGAGGCGCTCATAGACCTCCGCCACCTGCTGCCTGTCCGCGGGATCTACGTACTTCCAGAAGTTTCCGCCGCAATAGGAGCAGGCACTGTCATAGGTGTCCGCTTCGAGCATCTTCAGGCAGTCCTGGTTCATATATATCGGAAACGAAACGTCTTTGTCCGGCAGTATGGCAAAGACAGAACCCGGGAACGCATCCAGCATTCCCAACAGGTGCTCGTCTGAGAGCGCAGGCCGATTCCAGCTCTTTTCCATGACATCGCCCTCCTTCCTGGCAGGGAGCATCGCCGCAATGCGCGGAGGATACCTGCGCACTGTCGGGGAAGTCCAGATAAATTGTAGCGTTTGGAGGACAGAGAATCAAGAAACGAGAAAGTTGTTGATCTACAGATGGGTTCTATGATGAGAAATGCGGAAGGGCCTCTCTTGACGCGCGTTCCGCGGTCAAGAGCCGGGGCAGATGGTATCGGCGCTCCGGCTCTTTTCCATCGGTACATCGTAAGCCCGTTTCGCATGCGGAAGGCGCCTCAATATCCCGCGAAGGTAAAACCCGCGAATGCGGCAGTCGGTGCTTCCCATCGAAGCTGCCACTCTTTTGCTACAGAGAGATCTCCCGAGAAAATCTCCATTGCAGAAGGGGTCTTCTTGAAGTTGATCTCCAGCAGCTCCTCATATTCCTCTGCAGTAAACTCCTCCATGACGAAGGCCTTTCCAACTTGTCTTGCGCTCTGCACAATCAGACACTTCTTTTTCTCTGCAGCATCGCACGCTTCCCGATCCACCATGGTAATGCCGCATGGTATTGCTTTTGAGATTGGACATCAACATTTTGCATCTTCAAAATGTACTCCGCGTCAACATTCTGCAGACACCAAATGTACTCTGCGTCAACATTCTGCAGATATCAAATGCACTCTGCATCAACATTTCGTATCTTCTCCCATCCCGTCCTCTCTCCCCTCCGGCTGCAGCGGAGGCGCCAGCTCCTCTTCGGAATGGGGGCTTGGACAGGCAAAGTATGGTCCCGCCTTCCTTCCCCGGACAGCACAACCGGGCAGGAGCTGCCCCTTTTGGGTGCTCCTGCCCGGCCTTTCCCGTGCGGCCTGTGCCTTTTCCTTTTCTCACACGGTTCCCGTATCCCCTGCCCGCCCTGTATGCGGCAGGCGCTTTTCACAGTCCTCGATGAGGTGCAGCATCTTTTCGGTGTTGGCCTTCACGTCCCCGGCAAAGATCGCAGAGCCCGCAACGAGCACGTCCGCCCCGGCAAAGAGGGCGGTCTCCAGGTTGTCCGGCTTGATGCCGCCGTCCACCTCGATGCGGGCAGCGGGGTTGAGGTTCTGAAGAATCCGCCTTGCCTCCCGGAGTTTGGTGATGGAGCTCGGGAGAAACCGCTGTCCGCCAAAGCCCGGGTTGACACTCATGATGACCAACTGGTCCAGGTCCTTTGCATAGGGCTCCGCCGCCTCGATCGGTGTTCCGGGATTTAAGGCAAGGCCTGCGCGGCACCCCTCCTCGTGGATCCGTGTGATCACATGCCCCGGGTCATCGGTCGCCTCGAGATGGATGGTGAGGATGTCAGCGCCCGAGAGTACAAAGTCGTGGATGTACCGCTCCGGGTTCTTCACCATCAGGTGGCAGTCGAGCGTCAGAGAGGTGTGGTTGCGGATGGACTTGATGACCGGCATGCCGAAGGTGATCTGGCGGACGAAGATCCCGTCCATCACATCCAGGTGCAGGTACGTCGCACCGGCGGCCTCCACGCTCTCGAGCTGGGTCTGCAGGTTGTAGAAGTCCGCCGCAAGAATCGACGGGGCAAGAATGGTGTTCATGGCTTCCTCTCTGGCTTCTCTGGCCGTTGCTGTCTTCTGGCACGTATCCTGTCAGCGCTCCGTGGCGCCTTTGATGTCCGGGGCATTGTACGCTGCCCTCTCCCACCTTGCGCCGACGACGGCAAAGTTTTCCCGGTGGTCCGTCCCGTAGCAGGTGGAGAGGATGACAAGATTCGGGCGGGTCTTTTCTGCTTTCTTCCGGGCACCCTCCCCGGGATCATACCAGCTTGCCGCCTCCGCGTGCAACAGCCAGGCATCGTAGTCCGCGTCGGAGAAGACCCGGCAGTAGAATGCGGTATCGTCTGTCTTCACAGGACCGAAGAAGAGGACGCGGTAGATGTCCTCCTGCTTCTCTTTCTCGATCCGGAAATAGATTCCGTTGGGCGTGCTCTCTGCAATGGCACTGGTCTCCCCGAGGGTCTTCAGGCTCCCGAACATGCTGCCATCCGCCATGCAGTGGGCAAAGACAAAGGAGTTCCGGTCTGTGAGATCCGGATCTGCGGAGGCATCCAGGAAGACGCTCCCCGATGGAGAGGGCGTTCCGGAGAACGTCTTTTGGAGGTACTCCGTGTTGTCCTCTCCCTGGGCCACCGGATAGGAGAAGTGGAGGATGGGAAAGGTGAGAACGCCCACAAAAGAGGGGTTCTCCTCGTTCAGCGCGGCAAAGGCGCTCTCAGACAGTCCTTGAGAGGCAGAATCCGCGCTGCGCTTCTCTTTTTCCTCTTTCGTCCCTGCTGCGGCAGCAGGTGTTTCTGACGCCTGCTCCCTTTTGCCTGCCTGCTCTTTTGGCGCCTCCCGGAGCGCCTTCTCCATGCGGGTGTACTCCTCTCCTGCCCGCTTTTTCTGCACGGAAGGCGTCACAAAGAGGACAAGGCAGAGCAGAAACCCCATCCCTGCAAGAAAGCAGGTGGAGAACAAAA
>ONMH01000177.1 GCA_900318875.1 uncultured Lachnospiraceae bacterium
TTTTTTGGAAGGATTAACTTCCAGTTTTAAAGTTTACGAGTGGAACTTCGTTTAGCAATTCACCGCGGCAAATGTCTGCATCTGCGCCAGGCATTTTTCTGTACAGAAACCGGCGGGGAAGCTATAATAAAGTTCTGAACGAAAAAGCCCGGAATGGGCTTTTTTCCCACGTGCAAAGGAGAAACGGATATGACAAAGGAAGAACTGGAGGGAAAGCTTCTCGTCGACATGCAGCCCCATACGGCATATTGCGAGGACTTCCTGGCGGACAACTATGAAGTGGATATCGAGGATATCCACGAGGCGATGCTGGAACTGCGCCAGCAGAAGCATGTGTTTGAGTGCGGCCCCATGGTGAGCTTCAACGAGCCCCGCTGGGTCCGGATCTGAACCGCACCATTGCACAGGTGTCAGGGCACGGGATGATTCCCGTGTCCTTTTTGCTGCCCAAATCCATATAGGTACATATACAAATATATTTATATCTCAAAAATGTCAAATGACACTTTTCTTTTCTCCCCGGATTGCTTATGATAAGAACTGCGGGGAAATCCGCGCAAAAAAGGCTGGGAACCTGTATATCTGGAGGGAAAAATGAATACAGAAGAGTGCAGAAAACAGATTGAGGCGGGCAAGGCCGTCATCGGAATCGAGTTTGGCTCCACCCGCATCAAGGCGGAACTGGTTCTCTCTGACCATGCCCCGGCAGCAGAAGGCGCCTGGGAGTGGGAGAACCGCCTGGAGAACGGCATCTGGACCTATACGCTGGATGACATCTGGCAGGGACTGGCCGGCTGCTACAGGGATCTGAAGAAGAACGTCCAGGAGAAGTACGGTGTGACGCTGAAAAAGGCAGAGGCCCTTGGCATCAGCGCCATGATGCACGGATACCTTGCGTTTGACAAGGACGGGAACCTTCTCGTTCCGTTTCGGACCTGGAGAAACACCATCACCGAAGAGGCAGCGGACAAGCTGACCGCCCTCTTTGGCTTCAACATTCCCCAGCGCTGGAGCATTGCCCATCTCTATCAGGCCATGCTGAACAAAGAGCCCCATGTAAAGGATCTTCACTACGTGGCAACCCTTGATGCCTATGTCCACTGGATCCTGACGGGAAACCGGGTCACCGGTGTCGGTGATGCCTCCGGCATGTTCCCGATTGATCCGAAGACCTGTGACTACGACGAGGCGATGCTGCAAAAGTTTGATGCACTCGCAAAGGAGGATGGCTACACCTGGAACCTGCGGAATCTCTTTCCGAAGGTCCTGAAGGCAGGAGAGAAGGCGGGTGTCCTCACGAAGGAGGGCGCGCTGCGACTGGATCCCGACGGGGATCTGGAAGCGGGAATTCCGCTCTGCCCTCCGGAGGGTGATGCGGGAACCGGCATGGTAGCGACGGACTCCGTCCGCGTCCGGACAGGAAACGTCTCTGCCGGCACCTCCTGCTTTGGCATGATCGTCCTCGAAAAGCCGCTTGCAAACGTCTACCCTGAAATCGATATCGTGACCACCCCGTCGGGTGATCCGGTCGCCATGGCACACTGCAACAACTGCACCTCGGATCTCAATGCCTGGGTTGGCATCTTCGATGCGTTCTGTGAGGCGATGGGCATCAAAGCGGACAGGAACAGGCTGTTCTCTGTCCTCTACAACAAGGCCCTCGAGGGAGATCCCGACTGCGGCGGCCTTCTCGACTACAACTACTTCTCCGGAGAGCCCATCACAAAGATGGAAGAGGGAAGACCTCTCTTTGCAAGAACGCCGGATGCGAAGTTCAACCTCGCAAACTTCATGCGGGTCCATCTTTACAGCTCCCTCTCTGTGCTGAAGATCGGCATGGATCTTCTCTTAAAGAACGAGGGCGTGAAGGTGGAAAACATGCTCGCCCACGGCGGCCTCTTCAAGACAAAGGGTGTCGGCCAGAAGATCCTTGCGGCAGCCCTGAACACGCCGGTCACGGTCATGACGACAGCCGGAGAGGGCGGTGCCTGGGGCATTGCACTCCTTGCCCAGTATATGGCAGAGGGAGATGGAAAGGCTCTGGATGTCTGGCTTGATGAAGAAGTCTTCAAGGATGCGGAGGGAGAGACCCTGCAGCCGGATCCGGACGATGTGAAGGGATTTGATGCGTACATTGCCCGCTATCAGAGCGCTATGGCAGTGGAAAAGGAGGCAGTCAGATGCTTGAAGAACTGAAGAAAAAGGTATATGAGGCAAATATGCTCCTCCCCAAGTACGGTCTCGTGACGTTTACCTGGGGAAATGTGTCCGGTGTAGACCGGGAGAAGAAGCTCTTTGTGATTAAGCCCTCGGGCGTTCCCTATGAGGAGCTGACGCCGGAGTCCATGGTCGTCTGCGATTTCGACGGAAACCGCGTGGAGGGCGACTACAATCCCTCCTCTGACACTCTGACCCACGCCTATCTCTACAGCCACTGGGACAAGATCGGCGGCGTGGTCCACACCCACTCCCCTTATGCGACGAGCTGGGCACAGGCAGGCCGCTCCATCCCCTGCTACGGCACCACCCATGCAGACTATTACTACGGCGAGGTACCGTGCCTGCGCACTCTCACCAAGGAGGAGATCGACACCGCCTATGAGCTTAACACGGGCGTTCTGATTGTCGATGAGTTCGCAAGGATGAAAAAGGATCCCGAGGCGGTCAGTGCCTGCCTGTGCAAGAACCACGGTCCCTTCACCTGGGGCAAGGATCCGTTGGATGCGGTCCACAGCGCCGTCGTCCTGGAGGAGGTCGCGAAGATGGCGTTCCGCACGGAGCTCATCAACCCGAAGGTAGAGCCCGCTCCCCAGTGCCTGCAGGATAAGCACTACTACAGAAAGCACGGCGCAGGCGCCTACTACGGGCAGGCAAAGAAGTGACAGGCAGAGACTGGAATTGAGGGCTTCCCGGCGTATCCCCGGGAGGCTCTTTTCTATTCTGCTGAA
>ONMH01000162.1 GCA_900318875.1 uncultured Lachnospiraceae bacterium
GATCTTCCCGAAGCAGCACACGCGCTCCGACAGCCTGTACCAGTGGTATCGCCTTCCGGAGCGCATGGATGGCGGAGAGCTGGAGCAGTACCTTCTGACGCGGAACATCATCGTGTTCGGCGCAGAGCACTTCCTTGCCGATCCGGGCGCTGCCAGGAACTTTCTCCGCATCTCCACGGCAACGCCCAAGACGGAGAAGGAACTGCAGGAGAATCTGACGCTCTTAAAGGCTGGCATCGAGTCCTACCGAAGCGGCGTGATGACAAAGCGGTACACCACGGAGAAGACCTCCCACGAGACCGCATAGTATCTCTCCAGAACAGCTGCATTGGCATCGCCTTAAAATCCTGAAACCACGAGAAGGGCATGAGAGGGGGAAGCATATGACGACCTGTATCGTGACAGGGGCAGCAGGGCACCTTGGAAGCACCATCCTGCGGCAGCTCGCAGGATCGGACTGGGATGTCCGGGCGCTTCTCTTTTTCGGAGAGACGCCAAAAGTCGAGGCGGAGAATATTCACTATTACCATGGCGACGTGACAGACCGCAGCACGCTGAAATCTCTGTTTTCCGGCATCCGGGGAGAGGAGACCTTTGTCATCCACACAGCGGCCATCATCTCCATCCAGCGGGCCATCTCCAAGGCGATATACCGCACCAACGTGATCGGCGTCCGAAACATCGTGACGGAATGCATCCGCCATCATGTGAAGCGCCTTGTACACGTGAGCTCCGTGCATGCGATCCCGGAGCTTCCGCGGGGCACCGTGCAGAAGGAGATCACGGACTTTGATCCGGACCTTGTGCGCGGCGGCTATGCAAAGACAAAGGCGATGGGTGCAAGGATCGTGATGGAGAGCGTCTCAAAGCTCGATGCCGTGATCGTCCTTCCCTCCGGCATCATCGGCCCCTATGATGAGGGGCACAATCACCTCGTCCAGATAACAAAGGAGTATCTTCTCGGAAGGCTCCCCGTCTGCGTGGAGGGCGGATACGACTTTGTGGACGTGCGGGATGTGGCAGCAGGCGCCATCCGTGCCTGCACCAGGGCGGTGCGGGGAGAGACCTACCTTCTCACCGGGCACTACCTGCCCATCGGGAAACTCCTTGCGATGGAGGGAAAGATCGCCGGAAAAAAGCCGCTCCCCGTCCTTCCTTTGCCGCTTGCAGCCGCCGGTCTTCCCTTTGTGAGCCTGTACTGCCATGCAGCAAAAATCCGCCCGCTGTACACGGCCTACTCCCTGCAGACGCTAAAGAGCAACGGCTTCTTTTCCAGTAAAAAGGCAAGGAAAGCCCTTGGCTTTTCCTCCAGAAGTCCCCAAAAGACCGTCCGGGACATGGTCCTCTGGCTGCAGGGGAAGCCTCTACCGTAAACGGAACAATTTTCTCACTCATGACAAAAAGCTGTACCGTCGCTATGCCGACGGCAGAGACGGCGGGCTCCTAGAACTGGACCCGGATGATCCAAAGGCCTTTGAAGCCTGGCTCCGCAGAAAGGAGCGCCGTGGAGCCCACCCCTGGGAGATCGTCCGGGGCGGCAACCCGACCCACATCTCCCTGTATCCGGAACTCACGAAAGACGGCTGGTATTTCCAGATTGACGGATCCGCATGGACACGGTGTGTGGAGACCTGCCGGGGGGTACCTTGCCCTGAAACGTGCTGGGCTCCCCGTCTTTCCTGGCGATGGGTATCTTTTGGTCCGTCTCCTGTCTGCCCTGGACCGGGTCGGGATCGTGCCGCATGGGATCTTTCCGGCCTACTGTGAGGGATTGTTCCCGGGCGATATCGTCATCGACTGCTTCAGCCTGGACCCGAAGATGAGCAGCAAGGCCCTGGCAAAGATTCACTGGTACCCGGAGAAAAAGCTGGTGCCGGCATCCGGCTGACAGCGGACAGGCAGATCGATGAGATCGTCCGGCAGATCGCGGAGCGCCAGAAGGGCGATTCCTCCCATCGAAGGCTCCCTGTCATCCTTTCAGGTCCTGCGAAATGGAACGATGACCGCATCCGGAAGACCCGCCATCTGCACGTTTCTGATGCCTGCATCGGGTGATCCCTGTGTGCCAGGAACTGTCCGGTACAGGCAATCCGGATGGAGGGAAACAAGGAGCGGTGTACCATGTGTCTTTGCTGCCTGCACCGCTGCCCGAAATTTGCGATCCAGTATGGCAAAAGCACGGGCAGTATCGCCATCCGTAAAAGCAGACAGAATCCCGATATTTCTGTCCCTGTCTATTGCTCTTTCAGTTTGTTCGCAATGCTTACAGAATCCCCCTGCTGCAGCTCCTGCAGCAGGGGGATCTTCATGGAACAGCAGCCTGGCATGAGTTCCTGCGAAGTTTCACACTCCATTTTTCCCAGCACCTGCCAAAATCCCCGGCGCCCTTCCGGGATCGTTTGCTGTCAATCCACTCATACAGGTGCCGGCAGCAGGACCTTCAGGGAATACCGATCACAGCGCCGCGCTGTCATCTTTGTGCTTCAGGATACCGCAGCAATCCTGTTTTTCCCCTCTCTTCAATGCGATTTGAACACCTTCTTGCCGCGCGTCTTGTGATATCGCCTGCAATAAACCGACAGCTTTCCCGCCTGCCGGATGCTGCTCCCGCGGTGTCTGTGACGAGAAAGTAAACTTTACAGAGAGACAAATCGGGATCTGGCAGGAGATACGGTGTGCCCTGGATCCGGCTGCCAAAACAGAGTAAGCAGCCGCCGGAAGCGGGAGGGAAGCTGCTGTCAGGACTTGCTTCCGAGAATGCATGGGAGGAGAAATGCTTGTCACAAAAAGAGTAAAACGCACCCTGGAGCAGATCCTGGAGGAAGAGCATGTATCGCGCAGCTCCTATGATGTACAGGTGGACTGCATCCGCTCGCTTCTTGCAAAGGGTGCTCTCACAGAGATCCGGAGTTCTCCCAAAAACGGAAGGATCCCTCCCCTTCGGACTGGCTATTACAGATGTCTGCAGGAGGAGGATTACCGCGAATACCTCCCCGAGATTCTGAACCGGCTGGATGTCCGGCTGGATCCCGGCTATTACGCAAAGCATCCGGACCGGTACGCAAAGGACCGGGACTACGTTCTTCTGCTCTCGGAGTATCTGAAACGCCGCCCGGTGTTTTCCGGAGAGACGGTCTCCATGAATGAGCGCGCCGAGGAGATCTTCGGATACGAAAAGTTCTTCGACCGGGGTGATGAGAACCGCGGCGGCTCCTCAACCGGCTTCGACATTCTGCGGCGCCTCGGACACCCGGACCGGAACGAAGCGGCAGCGCTTCTTCACTTTCACTTCACGGCCGAGCCCTTTGCCTACGCCGTCATCAGCAGAGAGACGCCGCAGAATCTCCTGATTCTCGAAAACAAGGATCCCTTCTGCGGCATGCGGGCGCACCTGCTTGATCCAAAGGCAGACGGTGCCATCTGCGGCCTTCCCGTCTCCACGCTGATCTTTGGCGGCGGGGCGTCCAAGGAGCCCGCCTTCCGGGACTTTGACCTCAATGCGGAACCCTACATGAAAGCTCCCGGCAATACCTACTACTACGCGGGGGATCTCGATTATGCCGGCATCCGCATCTATGGAAGCTTCCGGGACAATGCGCGGGCGCTCTCGATCCGGCCATGCCTGCCCGTCTATCGCGCCATGATCCGGAAAGCAGAGGGCCGAAGGCTCTGCCCCGCAAAGGCGGGACAGAGGCCCTTTTCCGGGGGAGAGGAAGAGGAGTTTTTCTCCTGGTTTTCCCAAAAGGAGCGGGATACGATCCTTTCGATTCTCCGCGCAGGGAATTACATTCCGCAGGAGATTCTCAGTATAACGGATTACTGAAGATTTCATTCAGGCTTAAATCCACCCAAAACCGAGAATGACAGTCCGGAATCAGGAACGGAGCTGTTTGTGCCTCAGGAAGCACAACATTTTTCAGAAATAAAATTCAGGGTTTGATATTTGCATATCGGTAATTTCCAGATTGCGAGTTTTCTGTTCACAAAACACTGTCACTGATGTGTTCTCTGACATTCTGGCATAGACAATTACCGTTTTGGCGGAAATTTACGTCAGGAGGGATACATGAGCACCTATACGGACAGCCTGTTTCATCGCGCTTCCCCGCTGTTTCTTCTTGACAGGCTCTGCATGAAGGATCTCCAGTTCTGGAAGAATTACGGCTATCAGGACCCGGATGCAAGACTGAATCTTGTGATGGCGCTGTTTCTGCGTCTGTGGGAACACGAGGCGGAAAACGGCTCCCAGAGCGGTTGCCCTCTGGAGCAGATCGGTACCTTCATTGCATCATACGAAACGGATCACCTGCGCCTTCCAGTCAGACCCCAGGACGACTATACGGAGTTTGCAAGGAGCATTGTCATCATGCTCAGCGGAAACGGTCTTGGCTGCAGCGTGAATGCCTTTGATACGAAGACAGACGCCTATCGTGCGGTCAGCGTCCTGTATCTCAAGTTCCTCGAGGGCGGCTACCTTCTCGACAGCGATGGCGACTTCGTCGTTCTATCCACGTTTGAGATGGAAGAATCGCTGAAGATCTCCGTCATGTCCTTCATCGCGGAGCAGAAGCTCGCAAAGGCCAATTATGGCGGGGTCGCGGATACCTCGCAGAGCATCCTCCAGGGCCTTCTCATGCGGGAGCGCAGCATCGACAATCAGCTCTCCCTCATGCGAAGATCCCCCGTGACGTTCGACTACGAGGGCTACCGGCAGATCTATGCCGATCTCGGGGAGGAGCTGAAGGAGAGCAGAATCCGGCTTCTGCACATACAGGACAGGATTCGCTCTGATGATGCGGCTTCGGCAGACAGTTTCCCGCAAAGCGGCGATTCGGAGAGCCGGAAGAACCTCCATCTTCTGGGAAAGATCCGGACCACCATCTCTCGCTGTATCGGAGAAATCAGCGTGCTCCTGGAAAAGATCAACGGCTTCAGCAGAAGCTACCAGGAGGAGCTCCTTGCCTCCTTCTCCGTCATTGCAGAGCGCAGGATTGACCTCGAAAATCTCGTGGAGACCCAGATCTTCCCGCACCCGGAGACCCTTTGGAACCTGGCCGATGTCCTGCGTCCGCTCTTTGTCAGGCCGCCGGAGCCCATCTTTCAGCTCTCTCTCGCCTTCGAGCCGCAGGAGGCAGAGAAGGAGAGGGAGGAAGAGTCCGGTGTGCTGCTAGAGGAAGAAGACGACGGATCGCAGAGAGAAAAGGATCTGAAACTTGCCCGAAAGAGAAAAAGTCACCTTGAGAAGGTGCTCACGGTCATCCTCCGGGAGATCAAAGCCCATGGCGGAAGCGTCCGCCTCAGTGTCATGCGGGAGGATCTCGACAGGGGATGCTTTTCTGCATCCGATCTGTGCCCCGATCCTGTCAGCTTCAAGCACCTGTTCTCCATTGCGATCTGCAACGGCCTTGAACGGACAAGGGACCCGGAGGACATCCTCGATCAGTCCGCAGAGCTCCACGAGGGAATGCTTCTGGACAGAGTCTGCAGCAATCTTGGGATCCCGGAGGAGCTGAATGTTCTGTCCGCATCCCCTGTCTATGACGAAGGCGGCCTTACCAGGCAGTCTGTCATCTTTGTTCCCCCGCAGCCGGACGAAGAGGGGACGCCGCCGTCCCCCGTCATCTGTGTTGAGGACGCAGAATTCACCCTGGAACACAGGGACAAAAAGGAGGAGGCTCCCACATGAACTATACCCGTGAACAGACGGATCTTGCGGACGACATCTTTGCCAGCCTGGCCACGTCGCCCGATCATGCCGTACCGAGAAGCAGCAGTTCCCTGTACTCCGCCTATCTCAACGACACCGACGTCCAGAGCCTTGTCGATGCAAGGGCGGAAAAATACGGCTGCCGGATCATTCAGACAAGAAACGGGATGTACCTTGCACCGGTTTCCCAGGACTCCTTCTTCGGATTTACCCGCTCGGAGCTCGTGCAGAAACTCACCGTATACCGAAACAATGATACGACCCCGTCATCCCTCCGCTACTGCTTTGCGATGAGCGTCATCCTGAAGCTTTGCCTTGAGTTCTACAGCGGCCGGGGAGAACAGATGAAAATCCGAAGCTCCCTGCCCGTGGAGGATCTGATCCGGGATCTGACGGAATTCTACAATGAGGGCGCAGAGCGGGAGAAACATGAGAGGGAAGAGGGCGGAGAGACTTCCACTGGAATCCGCTTTACCGATATCAAAAACTACTGGGATCCCATGCTCAATGAGGACCGGGGCAGCAACGGCACGCTCTCCAAGAAGCAGGCTGTGGATAAGGTACTCCGCTTTCTCTCCTCACAGCATCTCATCACCTACGATTCGAAGGTGGCCCGGCAGATTGGCACCACGCTCCGCTTTGACGAGCTGATGACAGCCCTGATTCTCGGACAGAGCAACTACAGGAACCTGATTGCAGAACTGTTTAAGCGAAGCGATGCAGGACTTTCGGAGGAAGACCATGAGCAGCATTAACCGCGCACGTCTTGTCAACATTCACTTCAACGGCGGAGAACGCGTCATCGGGAACAAAATGCTGGATTTCCACGGCGAGTCCCTCCTGATTCTGTTAAAGAACGGCGGTGGAAAAACCGTCATGATTCAGCTCCTCACAGCGCCGATGATGCACAGGAAATACTGGGACCGCCCGGACCGTCCCTTTTTGGGTCTTTCCGGAAAGGATGCATCCCTCACCATGATTGAGTGGCAGCTCGACGGCGGTGCCGGCTTCATGACCTGTGGGATTCTGTTCCGGAAGGCGCAGCATACCGCGGACAGTGAGAGCCGGGACCTACTCGACGTATACGGCTTTATCAGCGAGTATCAGACCGGGGACTGCGCCGCCGGCATCGAGATGGCGGTTACCTATAAAAACAGCGATGGGAAGCCCTGCATGAAGAGCTTTGAGGAATGCCGGAACCTGTTCGCCTCTCTCCGGAATGACGGGCGCTACCGCTTTTCCTTCTACAACATGAATACCGGGAAGTCCTACGCAGAATACTTCCGGGTTCTCAGGACCTACGGCGTAGACTGCACCTACTGGGAGACCGTGATGACGAGAATCAATTCGTCCGAAGGCGGTCTCACGCGCTTTTTCGAGGGAGTTAAAACCCAGCAGCTTCTCTGCAGCCGCTGGCTCTTTCCCTCCATCGAGGCAAAGCTGAAGGAAAGTGCCGGTGTTGACCAGATGTGCGTCATGCAGGAAGCCTTGACGGACATCCTCCTGAAGCGCAACAGCCGCGCCACAGATCTTGCAGACATCGCGCAGTATAAAAAACTCCGGGAGCGCCTGGACGATGCAGCTCCGCTCCTTTTGGAGACCGGAGATTTCTATCAGACGGCGGTTTCCTCCCTGCGGCGGCTCTCTGCGGTCGGAGAAGCCGCCGCAGGCGAGAGCAAAACCCGCAGGGAAAAAGCCAGTGCACAGGAGCTCTCCCTCTCCCTCATGGCAGAGAAGGAAAAGGATCTCAAATACCGGCGGTATTCTGCAAGGGTGCTCCAGAGCAGAGAAGCCCTCCATGCAGCCAGGCAGGAGCAGGAGAGCGCCGAAGAGGAAACAAAGCGTGCTTCTTCTGACAGAGAGGCGGACCTTGCGGCGGCAAAGGCCGCTCTTGAGGCATTCAGCCTCGAAGCGGGAGAAAAGGAGGCGGAACTCTCGTACCTTGGCGGATACCTCCATGGAATCTCAGACAGAAAGACCGCCGCAGATGAGGCCTCCCTCGAAGATACCGCCGAAAAAAAGAGTGCAGCGCAAGAACGGCTGCAGGAAGCAAGGAGGACGCAGGAGGAAACAAAGACACAGCTCGGTGAGCTGGACCTGCGGCTTGGCAGAGTATCCCAGATCGTCGATTCCTATCTTGGGGAGTACGAGCCCGAATACATCCAGAAATACGGGGCAGACAGTCTCAACCGCAACCTCCTTGGTGCCTATCTGGACGAGGATCTTAAAAAGGAGGAGAGAAGAATCCGCGCTTGCGGGGACAGGGCAAAGAAGGAAGCAGAGGAGATCCAAAAGGAGCGGGAGAGCCTCCGGGCAGAAGAGGATGAAGTTTCCCGGGATCTGGATGCGCAAAAAGAGCAGAAGGCGCGCTGTGATGCGGATCTTGCCGGCAGAAAGAATGAGCTTTTGCAGTACAGCCGCGAGATAGATTCAAGAGAGCGCATCGCGGCAGAAGTCTCCTATACGGGGGATCCCTGCGAGAAGGCCGCTCTGCTAAATGCGATCGGAGTTCAGAAGACAAAGCTTAAGGACGGCATCTCGGAGACAAAGCAGCGGATCAGCGCCCTGGACCTTGCCATCCATCCTCTCGAAAGCAAACGTCCGTTTGACATCCCGGAGGAGCTGGATGATGTCCTCATGCGCCGCGGCATCCGCTACACCTACGGCTTTACCTGGCTCGGGGAGCAGACACCGCAGGCACGGAAGGCGTACATCGGCCGCTTTCCACTCCTTCCGCAGTCGGTTCTGATGGACGGAAAAGACCTTGAAAAGCTCCGCAGGGAGAAGATCCGGCTCTCCTCGCCCTGCCTTCTCCCCGTAATCGT
>ONMH01000068.1 GCA_900318875.1 uncultured Lachnospiraceae bacterium
CGTGAACGATTATGATGTCCGAAAGGACGTAAGTGACAAATATTCCCTGCGGGGCCGGGTCTTCCACAAGATCCGCGACGACATCCTGAACGGGAAGTACAAGGAGGGAGAGGAGCTCAAGGAGGTCACAATCGGCGAGGAGCTGGGGGTGTCGAGGACACCGGTCCGGGAGGCTCTGCGGCAGCTCGAACTCGAGGGCCTCGTGCAGATCATCCCCAACCGCGGCGCCTTTGTGACCGGCATCCAGGCCAAGGACGTGGAGGACATCTACATGATCCGCTCCAAGCTCGAGGGCCTGTGTGCAAGATGGGCCTGTTCCCACATCACCAAGGAGCAGCTGGACCAGATGGAGGAGAACGTGTACCTCGCGGAGTTCCATGCCAAGAAGGGAAACCTGACCCAGATGGCAGAGCTGGACAACCAGTTCCACAGGATCCTGTACGCCTCCTGCGACTCCAAAATGCTGGAGCACCTGCTGATCGACTATCACCAGTATGTCTACCGCATCCGCAAGAAGACCCTCTCCACGATTGAGCGGGCCACTGCCTCCAATGAGGAGCACCGCGCAATCATGACTGCGATCAAGGAGAACAAGCCGGATCTCGCGGAGCAGCTGGCGGACCAGCACATGAAGAACGCTTACGCAAACATGGTGAAAAACGGCCTCTACGATCTGTACAAGTGACAGGGCCGAAATAAATACGGAAAGGAACAAGGAATGGGCAAAATCAGCATGACAACACCCCTCGTCGAGATGGACGGAGACGAGATGACACGCATCATCTGGAAGATGATCAAGGACGACCTGATCCTTCCCTACGTGGATCTGAAGGCAGACTACTACGATCTGGGTCTGGTGAACCGCGATGCCACCGATGACCAGGTGACCCTGGATGCCGCAGAGGCGACAAAGAAGTACGGCGTCGCCGTCAAGTGCGCCACCATCACCCCGAACCGGGCGAGAATGCAGGAGTACAAGCTCAAGAAGCTCTACAAGTCCCCGAACGCGACGATCCGCGCCCATCTGGACGGAACCGTCTTCCGCGGACCGATCCTCGTGGACGGCATTGAGCCCTATGTCCGCACCTGGAAAAAGCCCATCATGCTCGCAAGACACGCCTATGGCGACATCTACAAGAACAGCGAGATCAAGATCGGAGGCCCCGGCAAGGCAGAGCTCGTCTACACCGAGGCGGACACCGGCATCGAGCACCGCCAGCTGATCCACGACTTCTCCGGCCCCGGCATCGTCCAGGGCATCCACAACACCGATGCCTCGATCACGAACTTCGCGAGGACATGCTTCAATTATGCCCTTGCCCAGAAGATGGACCTGTGGTTCTCCACAAAGGACACGATCTCCAAGACCTACGACGGCAACTTCAAGGAGATCTTCCAGGATCTGTACGATTCCGAGTACAGGGAGAAGTTTGAAAAGGCAGGCATCACCTACTTCTACACTCTCATCGACGATGCGGTCGCCCGCGTCATCCGCTCTGAGGGCGGCTTTGTCTGGGCCCTGAAGAACTACGACGGCGACGTGATGAGCGATATGATGGCAACGGCCTTCGGTTCCCTGGCCATGATGACATCCACCCTGGTCTCTCCGACAGGGGCCTACGAGTACGAGGCAGCCCACGGCACGGTGCAGCGGCACTACTACAAGTACTTAAACGGAGAGAAGGAGTCCACGAACTCCGTGGCCACGATCTTTGCCTGGACCGGTGCCCTGAACAAGCGCGGCGAGCTGGACGGCAATGCTGCGCTGCAGCACTTTGCAAAGACGCTGGAGCGGGCAACCCTCGACACCATCGCCGCGGGAAAGATGACAGGAGACCTTGCCGCCATCACAACGCTCTCCCACGTCGAGAAGCTCGACTCCGAGGAGTTCATCCTTGCCATCCGGGACACCCTGGACAGGGAGCTGGCAGAGTAACCGCCCTATCAAAATAGAAGAGGAGCAGAGAGAAGACCATTGCCTTCTCTCTGCTCCTTTGTTGTTCCATAGAAATGATGGTGCATTCTCAGCTCTGGAGCTTCTCCCACTGATCATAGAGACCGGAGAGCTCTTCGTCATTCGCATCCTTTTTCTTCTGCAAGTCCTCGAGCTTTGGAAGATCGGTCCCAATTGCAGGGTCCGCCATCCTTTCATCGATGTCAGCGTTCTCCTTCTCAAGGACGCTGATCCTGTCCTCCACCTTCTTTAAGGCATTGGCGAGCTTTCTCTGCTCCTTCTGCTCCTCCTTCTGCCTCTGCCAGGAGTCCGCCCCATCGGAGGGTGTCTCCTGCGCCTTCCCGGAAGGGGCAAAGGTTTCCTCCTGGTAGCCGCCGCCCGTCTCCTCGTTGACGCGCTTTTTCTCCTGACTGATGAGGCTGTCCTCCACCTGGGCGGACTTCTCAAGATAGAAGTCGTAGTTTCCGATGTACTTTGCCGGTGCCTCGTCCCCACCGTGTCCCGGATAGTCGAGCATCAGCTTCTTTGTCAGGGAGAGGATTCTCGATGCCGTGTGGTTGATGAAGTACCGGTCGTGGGAGACGTAGAGGACGGTTCCCTCATAATGATTGAGAGCGTTCTCGAGCACCTCCTTGGAAACCATGTCCAGGTGGTTTGTGGGCTCATCGAGGATCAGGAAGTTCGCCTCGGAGAGCATGAGCTTGGCAAGGGAAACCCGGCCCTTCTCGCCGCCCGAGAGGTCCCGGATGTACTTGAACACGTCCTCCCCGGTAAAGAGGAAGGAGGCAAGAAGAGACCGGATCTCCGTGTTGTTCATGTCGGGATGCTCGTCCGCGATTTCCTCAAAGAGCGTGTTGTCGTCGTGCAGGACGTGGTGCTCCTGGTCGTAGTAGCCGATGTGGACGTTTGTGCCGAAGCGGATCGCACCCTCGTCTGGCTTTACCTGTCCCATGATCATCTTGAGCATCGTGGACTTGCCGGTGCCGTTGTTTCCGATGATCGCTACATGCTCTCCCCGGTGGATGTCATAGGAGATATCCCGGAAGAGGAGCTTATTGTCAAAGGACTTGGAGAGGTGCCGCACCTCCATCACATCCCGCCCGGAGCGGATGCAGGGGCGGAAGGTCAGGTTCATGTCATCCCTGATCTCGATGGGCTTTTCGACGCGCTCCATCTTATTCAGCATCTTCTCGCGGGACTCCGCCCGCTTGATGGACTTCTCCCGGTTGAACTGCCGAAGCTTTGCGATGACCTCCTCCTGGTGTTTGATCTGCGCCTGGTTGTTTAAGTACTGGTGGCGCTGCTCCTCGCGAAGGGCCTTCTTTCTCTCCGCATACCAGGAGTAGTTCCCCGGGAACTCGATCGCTCTGCAGTTCTCGATCTCGATGATCTTCGTCACTGTCCTGTCGAGGAAGTACCGGTCGTGGGAGACGACAAGGACCGTCCCCCGGTAGTTGGAGAGGTAGGTCTCAAGCCACCTTATGGAGCCGATGTCCAGGTGGTTGGTGGGCTCATCGAGCATTAAGATATCCGGCTTTTCGAGAAGAAGCTTTGCCAGGGCAACCCGGGTCTTCTGGCCGCCGGAGAGGGTGGAGATCTTCTGGGAGAACTCCTCCTCGGCAAAGCCAAGACCCCGGAGAACCCCTGTGATCTCTCCCTTGTAGGCGTAGCCGTTCTCCTGCTGATAGCGATGCAGCAGGTCGTTGTACTCCGTGACAAGGTCCTCGAGTTCCTTCCCGGTGAGCTTCTCCATGAGCTTCTCATCGACCGCAAGTTTCTGCTCCATCTCGACCACATCCTTCTTGACGGTGAGGAGCTCCTCATAGATCGTGTGGTCTGTCGTGAGGTTCTGGGTCTGTGCCAGGTACCCCCAGGTCGCCTCCCGGGAGATCGCCACCGTTCCCTCATCGGGTGTCTCCTCCCCGATGATGATTTTGAGAAGCGTGGACTTGCCCGCGCCGTTGATGCCCACGATGGCAGCCCGATCGCCCTTCTCGAGATGGAAGGTAACATCGGAGAGCACCTGCTTCTCCAGAAATGCCTTCGAGATATGATGAACCGATAAGATCATTCCAAATCCTTTCGCTGTGTGTACACAAGAAACCGGCCAAAATCAGCCAGTTTCTAAGTTTATGCGGGCAGGGAGGGAAAGTCAAATCTGTCCGGATTTCCGGCAATCGTTCCCCTGCAGTTTGTGCCTGCGCCTTTCTTCCGGCCTCATGAAAGGCTGCTCTTAGGCTTTTCTTCAGCCATTTTGGCAGGTTTGTTACGTTTTTCACAGAATCTTTGTGAAATCTTTGACAAAGTAACCACCTTTCCGTATAATAATCCTGTCATCTTTCACAGAGCCACATTGACAGCTTTGGGAGATGTGTCCGGAAACGGCAGCAGGGGTGCTGAAAAGGAAGAAGAGAAGACAGTGAACAATAAGGAAATTTCCCAGGCAGTCGTGGCACGGCTGCCAAGATATTATCGATATCTGGGAGACCTTCGGGATGAGGGCGTGGAAAGAATCTCGTCCCAGGAGCTCTCGAAGATCATGCACGTGACGGCGAGTCAGATCCGGCAGGACTTCAACCACTTCGGAGGGTTTGGACAGCAGGGCTACGGCTACAACACGGACTACCTCTACGAGGAGATCGGAAAGATCCTGGGGCTCGACCATCCTCACAACATGATCCTGATCGGCGCCGGGCACCTCGGCAGTGCCCTGATCGGCTACATGAACTTCCGCCGCCGCGGATACCTGTTCAAGGCGGCATTCGACATCAACGAGGCACTCTTCAACCAGACGATCAGCGGCATCCCGGTCTATCCGATGTCGGACATGCCTGACTACATCAAAAACAACAACATCGACATCGTCGTCATCACGATCTCAAAGCAGGAGGCCGTCAAGGTCGTGGAGGTCCTGAACAGGTGCCCGATCAAGGCCATCTGGAACTTCGCCCACTGCGAGCTCGAGGTGCGGGAGGACATCCAGGTCGAAAACGTGCACCTCTCGGACTCCCTGATGCAGCTCTCCTACCAGATCCGCCAGTACGAGCTGCGGCACAGCAGGGAGGAAGAGGACGGAAAGAAGGACAGCACCAGGCACCCCGCAGGAAAGCATCCCCACAAGAACGAAGAGGCGGGATAGCAAGCATTGACAAAAGACCTGCCGGCCGCATCGCGCGGCCGGCTTTTGTGTGCCAGCAAAACGGGCAGGATGGCAACTTGTGAAGAGATGCAGCTTGCATTAGAACTGCAATTAGGAGGAATCCAGATGACCATGGCAAAAGAAAAGGCCGGCAGAATCCCGCTTCTGACCTCAGAGGAGATGCGGCGCGCCGATGCAGCCACCAGTGAAAAGATCGGCATCCCCTCCCTCGTTCTCATGGAGCGGGCGGCGCTCTCCATGCGGGAGGAGATCGAAAAGCGGTTTCCGCCCTGCAGCGTCGCCATCCTCTGCGGGACGGGGAACAACGGTGCCGACGGCCTTGCCCTGGCAAGGCTCCTTTGTGATGCCGGGTACGAGGTGCATCCCCTCCTCATGGAAGAAGAGGGAAAGGCAGGGAGCAGCTTTGCGCGGCAGAAAGGGATCCTCGACGCCCTCGGCATTACGGTGAAGGTGTATGAGCATGGTGATGTCTCCTGTCTTGCCCCGAAGATTGCCGTCGATGCCCTCTTTGGCACCGGCCTCTCAAGAGCCCCGGAAGGGAAGTATGCTGCGGCGATTGCGGACATGCACGCGGCAAAAGAGCATGGTGTCTTCGTCCTTGCCTGTGACATCCCCTCCGGCATCTCCTCCGACACGGGAGAGGTGCTGGGAATGGCCGTGCGGGCAGATCTCACCGTGACCTTCGGCTTTGAAAAGCTGGGGAGCATCCTCTTCCCGGGCTGCCTTTACAGCAAAGAGACGCTCGTAAAAGACATCGGCATCCCGGAGGCTGCGGTCGAAGAAAGGTCCGGGTGCTACACAATCCACGGGGAGTCCCTCCCTGCGCTTCTTCCGAACCGCTCCCCCGCGGGCAACAAGGGAACCTTTGGAAAGGTGCTCCTTGTCGCAGGAAGCAGCGGCATGGCCGGCGCAGCCCTGTTATCCTCCGAGGCAGCGGGAAGGGCCGGCGCCGGAATGGTAAAGCTCTTTACGGAAGAGGGAAACCGGACCATCGTCCAGACAAGGCGCCCGGAGTGCCTTCTTGCGACCTGGCAGGAAGAGAGATCGGAAAAAGCGCTTTGCGACCTTCGCGCCTCCATGGACTGGGCGGATGTCATCGCGGCAGGCTCCGGCATGGGAAAGGGACCCGTGCAGAAGGCGCTCCTTCAGGAGATCCTCTCCTATGCAGAGACGGCGCCCCTTCGCCGCAGCCGGAAGAAGAAATCCTTCCTGCTCGATGCGGATGCCCTGCGCCTTGTCGCAGAGGAGAATCTCTATGAGAACCTGCAGCGGGCAGGCGCCCATGCCCCCATCCTTCTGACGCCCCACATGGGAGAAGCGGCAGCGCTTTTGCAGACCACCATCCCGGACCTTCAGGTGCATGCCCTTGAAAAGGGCGCTGCATTTTCCAGAAAGGAACAAGTGACGCTCCTCTTAAAGGATGCAAGGAGCTTTGTCTTTGATCCCTCCCAGGAGGAGGTGTACGTCAATACCACAGGGAACGATGCCCTCGCAACGGCGGGCTCCGGCGACTGCCTTGCCGGGATCTGCGCTGCCCTCCTTGCCCAGGGACTTGCCCCGGCAGCTGCAGGAAGGACCGGCGCCCTCGTCCACGGCCTTGCCGCGGAAAAGCTCGCAGGGGCCCTTGGAACCCGGGGTGTTCTTGCCTCCGACCTCCCGAAGGCCATGGCCAGGGTCCTTGCAGAGGCGGAGCAGGAGAGAAGCATAGATGAGAGATGGGAGCACTGCTGACAGCCCGACACGCTCACAACTGCGAAACTGTTTTTACAGCAAGTCTGTTGCATCGTCACGTGTTTGCCTGTTGTCAAGCCTTGATTTTCGTTTATAATAGGATGTATTGTGCATCCTGCGGTTTGCCGGCAGGATGTCCTACTATGCCAAAAAACAGGAGGTGATGAAACCGCATGGACACTGGCGCAGATCCCGGCGGCTTAGTACTGTTTCTGCTGCTCTTATGCATCGACATTGTGACCTACGGTTTCTCCGCAGCCGTCAGAAGCTGGCACCCGGAGGAGCCGGAGGAGGAGAGCCGGGAGGGAAAAGACCGGGACAAAAAAAAGAGCCCCCAGGACGAGAGACGAAAGAAGCGCCTCTCTGCAATCGATGAGGAGAGCGCCCGGGGCCTCATGGTCTACGTAAATGCCGTCTCCTGCGTCCTAAACCTCGTGTTTGGCGCGGTCTTCGGCGTCTACTGGACAAAGCACCTGGCCCTTCTCTTCAACACGGTCCTTGGCATGCCGACAGCTGCCAGGGTGCTCGGCGGCATCGCCGCCTGGTTCCTCCTTCTTGTCATCGTCCTCACCTTCGGCATCCGGATTCCCGGCGCGCTCGCAAGAAAGAACCCGGAGGCGTGGATCCTTCGGTGCTACCCGTTCTACCGGCTGCTTCGGACGATCGTCACCCCCGTCGCCTGGCTCTCCGGGGTCCTCTCCAAGGGGATCCTGCGCTGTCTTGGCATCCGGGACTTCTCCATGCGGGAGGACGTCACGGAGAAGGAGCTCCGCTCCATGGTCAGCGACGGACAGCAGCAGGGCGTCATCGAGAAGACCGAGGCGGAGATGATCTCCAACATCTTTGACTTCTCGGACAAGGAGGCGGGGGACATCATGACCCACCGCAACGACATCCGCGCGGTGGATGCCACCTTCTCGCTCCGCGAGGCCATCGACTACATGCTCGGCCAGCACAACTCCCGCTTTCCCGTCTACCAGGACAACATCGACAACATCCGCGGCATCCTGAACCTGCGCGATGCGGTGAAGTACCTTCACCAGCACCCGGAGGACGGCGCAAAGCGCGTCGGCTCCATCGCAGGGATCCTGCGGACGCCGATCTACGTCCCCGAGACGAAGGACATCGACGACCTGTTCCGGCAGATGCAGAAGGAAAAACAGCAGATGGTCATCGTCATCGATGAGTACGGCCAGACCTCCGGCATCGCCTCCATGGAGGACATCCTCGAGGAGATCGTCGGCAACATCATGGACGAGTACGACATCGATGAGCACCACATCACGGCGACCGGAAACAAGAACGAGTTCATCGTGGACGGCAGGGCCGAGCTCTCCGAGCTTACCAAGGTCTTCGGCATCCGCTTTGAGGATGAGCGGTTTGAGACCGTAAACGGCTTCATGATGGCTGCAATGGACCGGGTGCCCCAGCCGGGGGACAAGTTTTCGGTGGAGTATGAGGGATTCCGCTTCCGGATTCTCTCCGTGAAGGACCGGCAGGTCAGCAAGGTCATGATGACAAGACTTCCCAGGACCGCACCGGGGAAGGCAGAGACAAGACAGGACGCAGGGAAACCTGCAGAGGAAGAGAAAAACAGCAGCATGGTAACGTAAGACAAGTGTAATTCAGCAAGTCATTCCAAGATCAAAGACAGGAAAAGAGGAAATTATGTCAGGACATTCCAAGTTTGCAAACATCAAGCACAAGAAGGAAGCAAACGACGCAGCAAAGGGAAAGATCTTCACCATCATCGGCCGTGAGATCGCCGTCGCCGTCAAGGAGGGCGGCCCGGACCCGAACAACAACTTCAAGCTCGCCCAGGTCATCGCAAAGGCAAAGGCAGCAAACATGCCCAACGACACGATCGAGCGCGGTATCAAGAAGGCAGCAGGAGACATCTCCGGCGTGACCTATCAGCACAACACCTATGAGGGCTACGGCCCGGCAGGCGTTGCCATCATCGTCGAGACCCTGACCGACAATCCGAACCGCACCGCTGCGGACGTGCGTGCCGCCTTCTCCAAGGGCAACGGAAACCTCGGCTCCAAGGGCTCTGTGTCCTTCATGTTCGATGAGAAGGGCCAGACCATCATCGATAAGGAGGAGTATGACGGAACCGCAGACGATCTGATGATGATCGTCCTCGATGCCGGCGCAGAGGATGTCCAGGAGGACGAAGACAGCTTTACCGTCCTCTCCAATCCCGATGACTTTGATGCCGTCGACAAGGCCATCCGCGATGCGGGCATTCCGACCGTCTCCTCTGAGATCACGATGATCCCCCAGAACTACGTGACCGTGACCGATGAGGCCGCGATCAAAGGCCTCCACATCATCCTGGACCGCCTCGACGAGTCCGATGATGTCCAGAACGTGTACCACAACTGGAACGAAGAGGCATAAGCGATGATTCCGGGAGAGAAGATCCCGAATCCGCTTCCCGACCCCGTGCAGAAGCCCCACCGGGCAATGGACTTTGACTACAAGGGCGGGGCAAAGGGAGAAGACCTCGTCTTCCACCAGGATCCCGAGGACGATTTTGATTACCGGATATCGGACGGCGACGATTTCGATATTGACTGACAGCCAGCGGTTCGATGCAGATCGGGCCGCTTTTCTTGGCACCACTTTTTCTTATCAGGGGAGACATGGCAGGAACAGGAACTACAGGAAAGAGAACGCAGTCAGGAAGAAGCACAGGAACCACCCGGAAGACCTGCCGCAAGAAGCAGCGCCTCCAGCCGGGGATACAAAAAGAAAAAGGCATCCGACGATGAGGTGATGCGCCAGGATCTCCTCATCATCGGCTCCTTTGCGCTGTCCATCTTTCTGTTTCTGTCCTGCTTTGGGATCCTCGGCCCCGTCGGGGACTTCTTTGCGGGCATGATGTTCGGCCTCTGCGGCGCAACGGCCTATGTCCTCCCGCTCTTTGTGTTTGCTTCCGTCCTCTACTATGAGTTCCGCAGGGACCAGAAGGAGACACCGGAACTCCTGGGCGCTGCCTTCGCCGTCTTTCTCACCATCGGCGTCATCGCAGAACTTGCCAGCGGGGACCTTGCCTCCATGCCCTCCTATGACCTCGCAGATCTCTACAGCCTGTGCTCCACGTACAAGCGGGGCGGCGGGATCCTTGCGGGGAGCCTCTGCTACCTTCTGTATCACTTCATCGGCGTCCCGGGGACGGTGCTCGTCATCATCCTCGTACTGGCCCTCTGCACGGTGATCCTCTCCCAGAAGCCCCTCCTTCTGATTCTGCGGGAGC
>ONMH01000149.1 GCA_900318875.1 uncultured Lachnospiraceae bacterium
TATGGCAGAAAAGCAGCACTACTCCGGCATCGGCGGACAGGCGGTCCTGGAGGGCGTGATGATGCGCCGGGAAAACATGGTCGCCGTTGCCGTCAGAAAGCCCAACAAGGACATCGAAGTAGAGGTGGAGGAGCACCATGCCCCGCTCGAGGGAACCATCTGGACCAGGCTTCCGTTCGTGCGGGGCATTCTCGTCTTTCTCGATTCCCTGATCGTCGGCATCAGAACCCTCAACATCTCCACCTCCGTCTTCGACGAGGAGGAGACCCCGCCCAAGGACATGAAGGCGGCGGACAGGAAGGAAAAGGAGGATAAGATCCTGCTTGGCGTCACCACCGCCATCTCCTTTGTCTTTGCCCTGTTTCTCTTTGTGTTCCTGCCGGTCCTTCTCACCGACATCATCCGGGGCGCGATCCGCTCCGACTGGTTTCTCGCCCTCATGGAGGGCATCATCCGGATTGCCATCTTCCTTGCCTACATCTTTGCCATCTCCGCAATGAAGGACATCCACCGGCTCTACCAGTACCACGGGGCGGAACACAAGTGCATCAACTGCATCGAGCGGGGAAAGCCCCTGACAAAGCGCTATGTCCTGCAGAGCTCCCGGTTCCACAAGCGCTGCGGCACGAGCTTTTTGTTCCTTGTCATGCTGGTATCCGTGGTCCTGTTCGTCTTCATCCGCGTGGACTCCACCGCGATGCGGCTCCTGACAAGGCTCGTGATGATCCCCCTCGTTGCGGGCATCTCCTATGAGATTCTCCGGGCAGCAGGCCGCACGGACAATGCACTCCTCCGGGTGCTCTCCGCGCCGGGGCTCTGGCTCCAGCGCTTTACGACGAGGGAGCCGGACGCCTCCATGGTTGAGGTTGCCATTGCCTCCGTCGAGGCCGTGTTTGACTGGAAGGCCTACCTCATCTCCGAGTTTGGCTATACGGAGCGCGACTTCGATGGGCTGTAACCTGGGCGCCCTCCTCGAAGAGGGAAGATGTGCGCTTGCCGGCATTCCCGACGGGGATCTCGATGCGAGAATCCTCCTTCTGGAGGCCACAGGCGCCTCGGAAGTCCAGCTCCTTGCGGAGCCGGATCTTACAGTACCAGAGGAGCAGGCAGAGAAGTACCGGCACTTTCTGGCGCTTCGGAGGGACCGCATCCCCACCGCCTACATCACAGGACATGCGGGCTTTATGGGGCTGGACTTCTTCGTCAATGAAAATGTCCTGATCCCGGAGCAGGACACGGAGACCCTGGTGGAGACCGCGCTGGAGGAGATCGAAAGAGGGCAAAAGCGCCCGCTAAGGATTCTGGACCTGTGCACGGGGTCCGGCTGCATCCTGCTCTCGGTGCTTACGTACCTGAAAAAGGCAGGATGGGAGGCGGCCGGCGTCGGCACCGACCTCTCCGAAAAGGCCCTTGCCGCTGCAGAAAAAAACAGAGCGCGCCTGCAGCTGGAAGCGGTGGCGTCCTTTGGTCAGGGCGATCTGTTTGCCGCCCTTGAAGGCGGAAAAACGCCCCGGAAAGAACCGTTTGACGTCCTTCTCTCCAATCCCCCCTACATCCGGGAGTCGGTGATCGGGACCCTGGCGCCGGAGGTCAGGATCTCCGAGCCGCACCTTGCCCTCTCCGGAGGAGAGGACGGGCTTGTTTTCTACCGGAGAATCGCAGCAGGGGCAGCAGCGCACTGCAGACACGGTGCTCTGGTCCTTCTCGAGATCGGGTATGACCAGGCAGCAGACGTCACAGCCATCATGAAGGATGCGGGCTTTGCAGACCTTCAGGTCATCAGGGACCTTGGCGGAAATGATCGGGTGATCCTCTGCCGGCGGCCGTGACAGACGGACACCAAAGCAAAAGAAGAGAAAGAAACCATCCTGTCACAGGACAGGATGCAGGAAAGGAAATACGTATGTACGAAAATCTGGAGGGCGTTCTCCTTCGCTATGAGGACATCAGCAGGGAACTCGCCTCCCCGGGCATTGCTCAGGACATGGACCGCTACCGGAAACTCACAAGGGAACAGGCAGACCTTTCGCCCCTTGTTTCCACCTATCAGGACTACAAAAAGGCCCTCGCTGATCTGCAGGACGCAAAGGACCTCCTCTCGGGCGAGACCGACGAGGAGATGCGGGAACTTGCAAAGGAGGAGATGAGCGCCGCAAAGGAGAAGAGCGACGAGCTTGCAGGAAAGATCCGCATTCTCCTCATCCCGAAGGATCCGGACGATGACAGGAGCGTCATCCTCGAGATCCGGGCAGGAGCGGGAGGAGACGAGGCGGCCCTCTTTGCCGCCGAGGTCTTCCGCATGTACACCCACTACGCGGAGAAGAAGGGCTGGAAGACCAGCGTCATCGACTCCGAGTCCATCGGCATCGGAGGGCTGAAATTCGTCTCCTTCATGGTGGAGGGCCCCGGCGCCTACGGCTGTCTCAAGTACGAGTCGGGCGTGCACCGGGTGCAGCGGGTCCCCGAGACCGAGTCCCAGGGCCGCATCCACACGTCCACGATCACTGTGGCGGCGATGCCCGAGGTCGAGGACGATATCGAGATTAACATCCCGCCGGAGGACATCCGCATCGACATCACCAGGGCCTCCGGAAACGGCGGCCAGGGCGTCAACACGACGGACTCCGCCGTGCGCCTGACACACTACCCGACGGGAATCGTCATCTACTCCCAGACGGAGCGGAGCCAGCTGCAGAACAAGAACAAGGCCTTCGCCCTCCTTCGGGCAAAGCTCTATGAGCTCGAGAAGGAAAAGCGCCACGACGCGGAGGCGGACCTTCGAAGGAGCCAGATCGGCACGGGCGATCGGTCCGAGAAGATCCGCACCTACAACTTCCCCCAGAGCAGGGTCACGGACCACCGGATCCACTTCACGACGCACAACATCGCGGGCGTCATGAACGGGGATCTCGATGAGATCATCGAGGCCCTGCGCACGGCGGACCAGGAGGCAAAGCTCCTGAAGATGGACCAGGGGCAGGGAAGCATTTAACAAAGAGCTAACATATGGATTCGGGGAAAAGGATATAATAACGTGAGTGAAAAGCCGGCAGAACTGAAGGCGTCCAGAAAGAAGCTGGACGAGATCGACGAACAGATCGTGACCCTGTTTGAAAAGCGCATGGAGATCTCTGAGGATGTCGCAAGGTGGAAGATCGCAAACGGCATGCAGGTCCTCGACAGAAAGCGCGAGAAGGAGAAACTCCACACCCTCGCAGACCTTGCCACCAGCGACTTCAACCGCAGGGGCATCACCGAGCTCTATGAGCAGATCATGGCGATCTCGAGGAAGCGCCAGTACCAGATGATGGACGAGGCAAAGGCCCTCCACAACCTCCCGTTCATCAAGGTCGACCACCTCGTCACGGAGAAGACCAAGGTCGTCTACCCGGGCGCCGCGGGGTCCTATTCCGAGGCCGCGATGAAGCAGTTCTTTGGAAGGGACATCAAGAACTTTTCTGTCGCCTCCTTCCGGGACCTCTTAAATGAGTTCGAGAACTACATCGTGGGCGAGCAGATCATCCCGATCCGCCACTGCCTGATGGGCGTTCCGGGGACCACGGAGGACACGATCAAAACCGTCTACTCCCATGCCCAGAGCCTCATGCAGAGCGACAAGTTCCTGGAGGAGCATCCCTCCTGGCAGGCGGTGTCCATGGCAAACAACGCGTTTGCCGCGCAGAAGGTGGCAGAGGATCACGACATCACAGAGGCCGCCATCGCAAGCCGGTATGCGGCCGAGACCTATGGCCTTCAGATCATCAAAGAGGGCGTGAACCAGGCGGCGAATAATTCCACAAGATTCATCATCTGCACGAACCAGAAGATCTTTCTCGAGGGGGCAAAGAAGATCAGCCTGATCCTCGAGATCGAGCACGAGTCCGGATCCCTGTACCGGATCCTGTCGCACTTTATCTACAACAACCTGAACATGACAAAGATCGAGTCCCGCCCGATCGAGGACCGGAACTTCGAGTACCGGTTCTTCATCGACTTCGAGGGGAGCCTCGAGGACTCCGCCGTGCGGAATGCCCTGCGCGGCCTTCGGGATGAGACGAGGTATCTGAAGATCCTGGGGAACTACTGAGAAACCCAGGAGCAGTCTGAGCGGGAAGCGGCTGCCGCAGAAGCAGGCGGCATGGAGGAGCAAATGGCAGTGCACATGTTTGGGGCCATCGACGTGGGAAGCTACGAGATCGGCCTGAAAGTCTATCAGATCTCCCGGGGAAAGGGAATCAATGTCATTGATCACTTAGAGAGAAGAATCGACCTTGGGAGTGACACCTACAACACCGGAAAGCTCTCCTACGAGAGGGTCCAGCAGGTGGGGAAGATCCTTGCCGAGTACGCAAAGATCATGAACACCTACAAAGTCGAGGACTACAAGGCCTACGGCACCTCCGCGATCCGGGAGATGAACAACAAGAGCCTCGTCCTGCCGCAGTGGGAGAGTGCCAGCGGCATCCACGTGGATGTCATCTCGAACTCGGAGCAGCGGTTTCTGGACTACAAGTCCGTGGCATCAAGAGGCTCTCAGTTTGACGACTTCATCCGGGACACCTGTGCCATCGTGGACATCGGCGGCGGGAGCATTCAGATCTCCCTGTTCGACGAAAACGTCCTGACGGCAACCCAAAACATGCCGCTCGGCATCCTTCGCCTCTACGACAGCGTCTCCGCCCTCGATGCCCGCTCCTCCCAGAAGGAGATGCTGATCGAGGAGATCGTGGATGCCCAGATCCAGACCTTCCAGAAGCTCTACCTCGGGGACCGGAAGATCCACAACATCATCGTGGTGGATGACTACATCTCCTCGTTCCTGCAGTCCCGCCATACGGAGTACGTGGACACCAAAAACGTGGACAAGATCTCGCAGATCGCAAGGGAATCCTCCCTGAACGGGCTCTCGAGGTCCCTCGGGATGACAACGGATGCCCTGCAGCTTCTCTTTGTCTCCGCTGTCATGCTGCGGGTCATCGCAAGGGAGTTCGGCGCTGACACGATCTGGGCGCCGGGGGTTACCCTCTGCGACGGCATCGCTTATGAGTACGCAGAGAAGAAGCGGATCCTTCCGCCCTCCCACAACTTCGAGGAGGACATCCTCGCCTGCGCAAGGAACATCTCGAACCGCTACCAGGGCTCCATGGCGCGCTCACGGACCCTGGAGACCATCGCCGTCAAGATCTTTGAGGCGACAAAGAAGATCCACGGCCTCGGAAAGAGAGAGCTTCTGCTCCTCCGCATTGCCACCACGCTCCACGACTGCGGCAAGTACATCTCCATGGCAGACATCGGGGAGTGCGGCTACCAGATCATCATGTCGACGGAGATCATCGGCCTCTCCCACATCGAGCGGGAGATCGTAGCCAACGTGGTCAAGTTCAACCACAGCGACTTCATCTACTTTGAGGAGCAGCAGAACGCCTCCGACCTGGACGAGGCGGCCTACCAGACGATTGCAAAGCTCACCGCAATCCTTCGCATCGCAAACGGCCTGGACCGCTCTCACAAGCAGAAGTTCGGCGACATCCGCGTGCACATCCAGGGAGACCGCATGATCCTCACCGTGCAGGCGGGCATCGACATCACACTGGAGAAGGGCATGATCAGCCACCGGGCAGACTTCTTCGAGGAGGTCTTCGGCCTGACGCCCGTCATCAAGCAGGCAAAGAACTGAGAGATTGCAGAATCGCAGCAGCATTCCAAAAGACAAGGCTTCAGGGGGAAGGAGCGTACGAATACGATGACACAGACAGAAAAGGACAAGAAAGAGAAGAGGGACGGGATCAACTTCCGCGATCCCGCCTACTACACGAACCGGGAGCTCTCCTGGCTCGAGTTCAACCGAAGATGCCTCGGGGAGGCAAGGTCGAAGGAGAATCCGCTGATGGAGCGCCTGAACTTCCTCTCCATCACGGCCTCCAACCTGGATGAGTTCTTCATGGTCCGCGTGGCCTCTCTCCAGGACATGGTGAAGGCGGACTACAAGAAGACCGACATCGCCGGCATGACCGCGGGAGAGCAGCTCGAGGCGGTTCTCCAGGCCGCAAAGACCTTTATCGAGGACCAGTACCGGACACTGAACCGCCAGATCCTGCCCGCCCTCTCCCAGGAGGGGATTGTCCTCGTGAACAGCTACAGAAAGTGCACGGCAGACGAGAAGGTCTTCCTCGACACCTACTTTGCGTCCGAGGTCTATCCCGTCCTGACGCCGATGGCAGTGGACTCCTCGAGGCCCTTCCCGCTCATCCTGAACAAGAGCCTGAACCTGGGTGCCCTCCTGACAAGAAAGGAGAACGCAGGTCCCGGGATCTTAAGCCACACGAAGAAGGCAAGAAAGGCCCTGTCCTCCGAGTCCGAGAACCTGGAGTTTGCCTGCGTGCAGGTCCCCGGGGTTCTTCCCCGCGTCATCACGCTCCCGAAGGCACCAGGCAGCACAGGAACAAGGATCATTCTCCTCGAGACCCTGATCCGCGAAAACATGGACAAGCTCTTCCTGAACTACGACATCGTCTGCGCATACCCCTTCCGCATCATGAGAAACGCCGACATGGACATCGACGAGGACGGCGCAGAGGATCTGCTCCGGGAGATCGAGAAACAGCTCAAGAAGAGAAAGCGGGGCGATGCCATCCGCCTGGAGGTGGAAGAGGGCACGGATCCGCGCCTTGTCTCCATCCTGGAGGAGGAGCTCTCCCTGAACAAGAACGAGATCTTCTCGATCGACGGACCTCTCGATCTTACGTTCCTCTCGAAGGTCCGGAAGCTCCCGGGGTACGACAATCTCCACGAGCACCGGTATCTGCCGCCGCAAGAGGTCCCGGAACTCCCCGCAGGGTGCGACATCTTTGCCCAGATCCGCAAGGGCGACATCTTCCTGCACCACCCCTACGAGACCTTCCAGCCCGTTGTGGACTTCATCGCAAAGGCCGCGGTGGACCCGGATGTCCTTGCCATCAAGCAGACGCTCTACCGCGTCTCCGGCAACTCCCCGATTGTGGCTGCCCTCGCAAAGGCCGCAGACAACGGAAAGCAGGTGACGGTCCTCGTCGAGCTCAAGGCCCGGTTTGATGAGGAGAACAACATCGTCTGGGCGAGAATGCTCGAGAAGGCAGGCGCCCACGTCATCTACGGCCTTGTCGGTCTCAAGACCCACTCCAAGATCACCCTGGTGGTCAGAAGAGAAGAGGACGGGATCCGCCGCTATGTCCACCTTGCCACCGGCAACTACAACGACATCACCGCAAAGCTCTACACGGACTGCGGCCTGATGACCTGCAAGGAGGCCTTCGGCGAGGATGCAACCGCCGTCTTCAACATGCTCTCCGGCTACTCCGAGCCAAG
>ONMH01000063.1 GCA_900318875.1 uncultured Lachnospiraceae bacterium
AAGGGCTTCCGGGTGTTTGCGATCGTGCCCTCCAGGATCACGGCCCAGGAGGCAAGACGCCTTCGGGAGGCGGGCACGGCCATCCGGGTCTCCACGGAGAGCGAGGGCGCAGCGACCTACAAGAGCTTCAACTACGAGATCTTTGAGAGACGCCCCTCCCTTGTCGTCTGCCTGGACGGGAACTCCGCCGCCGAAAACCTGATCCAGGAGGCAAAGAACGGAAAGGGAAAGGCCGCGATCTTCGTCTGGGAGCGGGCAGCGGCCCTCCGGAAGAAGGCCCTCTCCCTCGAGGGATATGTGCGCTTTTTCGGCGAAGGGCAGCCCCTGTCCTCTCAGATCGGGGAGGCGAAGGAGAGGCTCTTTGCCCCGCAGGGCGTTGACACCTCGGACTGGTACCAGACCCACCGGGAGGGGAGCACGGAGAAAGGCCCGCAGTAACCTGCCAATACAGAAAAAGAGAGCATCCCTTCCCCGTCCGGGGGAGAGATGCTCTTTCTCTGAGATCACAGCTGCCGCAGGGGCTCACCAGAACGAGATGCGCTTTTCCGGTGCCAGGTACATGCCATCGTCCTCTTTGATGTCATAGGTGTCATAAAACTTTTGGAACTGCTGCAGCAGGACATTGACGCGCAGGTAGTTCAGCGGGTGCTCATCCGCAAGGAGCATTGCGTACTCCTGGTCGTCGAGCCGAAGGCACGCCCAGCAGGAGGCAAAGTGGGTGAAGAAGGCGTCATAGTCGAAGGCGGGATACTTGTTCGCAATCCGCAGGATGCACTGCATGCCGCCAAGATCCGCCATCGCCTCGCTGGCAACCTGCTCGCCGGACACGGAATCCGCCCCGGAGAGCGGCGTAAACGTCGAGTAGTAGTCCGCCATCTGGTTCCACTTCGCAATGCCGATGGCCTCATCCTCATCGGTCCACCAGTTCCGCTCCGCCCCGGAGGCGTCGTATGCCGCGCCGGAGAGGTCGAAGGCGTGGGTGATCTCATGGGCGATGACAAAGCCGATGCCGGCAAGGAGCTCCTCGTTGGAGTAGGAGCTTTTGTAGAACGGCTCCTGGAGCATGCCGGCGAGGATGTTGATCGAGTTGTCTCCCGCGTTGTAATAGCAGTTCACGGTGCTCGCCGCCATCAGCCAGTAGCTGTCATTGACCTTCTGGTTGACAAGCTTTGCAGAGGCCTTCCCGGAGAAGGTAAGGATCGCCTTGTAGGCCTGGATCAGGGTGCCGCCCTGTTCTTTGCTGACAAGGTGGAGGGAGGAGAAGTCCGGCAGGCTGTCCGGGTAGTCCACCCGCACGGTCAGGGAGTCCAGTTTCTTCTCGGCTTCCGCCTTTGAGGAGTCCGAGAGCCAGGAGTTCTCCAGCATCTGCCGGTATGCAGTCAGGATCGTCTGCGTGAGGTCCGTGATGCGCGTCTTGTCCTCTTCGTCGCAGTAGGTCTTAATGTAGACGTTGTCGAGAACTCTGCCGAGGAGCAGGTCCACGTAGGTATAGGCGACGTTCTCGTCGCCTCCCGTCACTGAGGCGGTGCCAAGGAAGCGGACGGAGAGGGCGGTGCGCACGTTGAAGGCCTCACTGTCCGTGAGTTCCATCGCGGCGATCGCCGTGTGGACGAGGAAGTAGTCCCGGAAGTACTCCAGGTTGTGGGTGTTGTAGATCTGTCCGAGGGCGACGAGCCAGTCGGGCTGGGGCAGGTTGTAGACGAGGGAGCCGTCAAGGCCCTTTGCCTTCAGAATCTGTTCCATCGGGAAGTCCCCGGCGAGAGCCGCAAGGTCCGTCTCCGAGCAGGGCTTGTTGTTGGCGCTTGTCACATCGCCCTGGAGGGCGGCTGCCGCAGCGCGCGCTGCGGAGGACTCCATGGCTTCCGCCAGCGCGGACTCAAGGACGATGCAGTTCTGGAAGATGGTATCGATCTGGTCATCCGTGTAGCCGATGCGCTCGAGCATGTAGTAGCACTGGCTCTGGGCGTAGGAGAGCTTAAGCCTGCCGGTCCTTGTGATCTTCCCGTACTCGGAGACATTTAAGAGGAGCTGGCTGGATCCCACCTCCACGGCGTAGTACTCCGGGTTGTTCTGGTACTGGGCGGTGGAGAGGTGCACAAGCCCCGCATCTGCCAGGCTGTAGGCATCGGTGCAGAGGTACTCTGTCAGATCATCCAGGGTCTGAATCTGTTGGATGGCTGCGACAAAGGGCATGATGGGGGCAATGCCCTGGGCGTTTCGCGTCTCCCAGTCGAGGAGAAGGTCATACAGGGTCCTCACCGTCTCCGCGTCCTGTCCCTGAAGGCTCGTATCCGTCAGGATCGACTTCTTTCTCTGCTCCACGGTATCGGACATCCGGGAGGACACGGAGTCCTCCGGGGAAGCGTCAGAGACGCTGGCACCGGAGATCCAGTCCTGGTTGACGGCGGCATAGAAGTCGTCCTTCCGGCTTGTCACCGTATCCGCGGAAAGGACGCCGTAGACCTCGGTGTCCTGCCAGGTGTCGGAGGAGGTGACTTCAGCACTCTCCTCCGGTTCCGGCATCTCCTCGTTGATCTTGTGGAGCTCGTTTCCCGCAAACCGGAGGGCATCGGAGCGGGCAGTCCGTGCCGAGACGCCCTCTCCCGCCTCGAGGGATGGCGTTCCTGCTGCGGTCCCGTCCCCGAGCACAGTGTCGGAGGTCTGGCTTTCGCTCTCCTTCAGCAGCGCCTTGATGTCAGAGTCGGTTGAAATGACAGACGCTTCTGCCGCCCTCGCGGGCAGGCTGGGAGAGAGGCTCCCAAGGCACAGCGCCGCTGCGGCAAGCACTGCCGCCCATTTGGTCAAAACGGTTTCTCTTTTGGCTTTCTTCATGTACTTCCTGTTCTGCACGGCAAAGTGTGCCCTCCCATTATAGCATTTCCACTCCTGCCGCATTGGCCAACTTTTGCCCGCTTTCAGAGGCCGGGACCGATGACAGGATCGGCACAAAGCGGCGGGATCGTGGGGGAGAGGCGCAAAAAGTTGAATTCCACAGCGGAGTTATGTATCATTCTTCTTTGAAAATCAGGGAGAAAAGAGGCACTTCTTTGGCGGGTTTGGGACTGGTGCTCGAGGGCGGCGCCATGCGGGGCATGTTCACCGCTGGCGTCACGGATGTATACATGGAACAGGGGATCGGCTTTGACGGCGCGGTCGGGGTCTCCGCGGGGGCGGCGTTTGGCTGCAATGTCAAGTCGCGGCAGATCGGCCGGGTGATCCGCTACAACAAGCGCTTCTGCAGGGACTGGCGCTTTGCGGGGATCCGGAGCTGGCTCTTTACGGGAGACCTGTACGGGGCGGACTTTGACTACCGAAGGCTCCCCGAGGAGCTGGATCCCTGGGACACGGAGACCTTCCGAAAGAACCCGATGGCCTTCTGGTGCGTCTGCACCGATGCGGACACGGGGGAGCCGGTCTACTGGCGCTGCAGCGACGGCGGAAAGAAGGACCTTCTCTACATCCGCGCCTCCGCCTCGATGCCGGTGGCATCCAGGCCCGTCGAGGTCGACGGACGGCGCCTTCTGGACGGCGGCATCGCGGACTCGATTCCGCTCCGGTTCTTTGAGGAGCAGGGGTATGCGCGGAACGTTGTCATCCTGACCCAGCCCGCGGACTACCGGAAAGCGCCCCTATCCCATGCGGCGCTCCTGCACCGGTTCCTTCTGCCGTACCCTGCGGTGGAGAAGAGACTCCTGCACCGCCACATCGACTACAACCGGGAGACGGCCTATGCGAGGATGGAGGCGGCGCTCGGCAAGGCCCTTGTCATCTGCCCGGATGCACCGCTTGGCATCGGTTCCGTATGCCACGACCCCGACGAGCTCGAGCGGGTCTACCAGATCGGGAGGAAAAAGGGAGAGGAGACCGCGGCACGCGTAAAGCGGTTTCTTGAATCTTAAAGGCTGATGGCTGATACAGGAGGCGGTGTATGATCCTCTATCTGATGCGCCATGGGGAGACGCTCTTAAACCGGGAAGGCCGGCTCCAGGGGCAGATTGACACCGAGCTCGATGCCGAGGGTATCGCGGAGGCAGAGCGGGCAGGCGCCTTTGTGAAGGCACAGGGTCTTGTGTTTGACAGGGTATACAGCTCCCACCTCTCGCGGGCAGTGGACACTGCGGCTTTCGTCTCCGGCTGGGAGCGGGACAGAATCCGGATCGATGACAGGATCCTCGAGATGGACTACGGCCCCTCGGACGGCGTCCGGTTCCAGGACCTTTCTGCGCCCGTGCGGAGCTTTCTCCTGGATCCTGTCCATGCCCCGCTCCCGGAGGGCTTTGAGAGCCTCTCCCATCTGGAGGAGCGGACCGGAAGGTTTCTTTGGGACCTGGCAGAGGAGGCAGCAGAGAGGGAGAGGCAGGGAACGAAAGAGGAGCGCATCCTTGCCGTCACCCACGGCGTCGCGATCCGGGCGATGCTGCGAAGACTCGACGGGATCGATGAGGAGAAAATCTGGAAGGTCCGCATCGACAACTGCGATCTTCGAAGGACCGTCTGCAGGGACGGCGTCTATGCCCGGACAGAGCCCGTGTACCGCGGGACAGAACCGCAGACAATGGAAAGAAAGGATCATTCAGTTTAGAAATGGCAGCACAGAAATATGATCTTACGCCGGAGAACGTGCGGATCATCGGCCGGTGCCTGAGTCTTGCAGGCGGCCTCTGGCCGGGGACTCCGGGGTCCGGCGTCGAGTTCTGGACGGATGCCTCCGTCGTCCGGGCAGATGTCCTTGGCATCTCGGAGACAAAGCGCCGGGAGGACTTCTCCTATCTTGGTGTCTTTCTGGACGGGGAGGAGCGGCCGTACCGGAAGCTCATGATCCGCACGGAGATGCACACGGTGGACATTCTGCGGAACCCGGAGAAAAAGATGCACCGGGTCCGCATCGTAAAGCTCACGGAGACCCAGTACGACAAGCTCTGCCTCTCCGTGCTGACGGCGGATGCGGCGCTCACGCCCACGGCACCGCCCAGGAGGAGGATCCTCTTTGTCGGGGACTCCCTCACGGCCGGATACGGCCTTGGGCAGGAGCATGAGCTCTCCGAGGATCCCATGGCATACCAGTTCACGACGGAGGATGAGGACGTGACCCGCTCCTATGCCTGGCTCACCGCAAGGGCCCTGCACGCCCAGGGGCAGTACTTTGCCTGGTCCGGAAACGGCGTGATTTCCCAGTGGATCCCGCCCGAGATCGAGACGCCCTACACGGAAAACCTGCTCCCTTCGCTCTATCCCTACGTGGACAAGACAACGGAGACCTTTGCAAAGATCTACCTGAAGGCAAAGGGCTGGAAGGAGCCCGCGGGGAGCTACTTCCTCACGCGGTACAATCCGCAGAGCTTCCCCGCGGATGTGCTGGTGTTTGCCCTCGGGACAAACGATGCTTCGTTCACGAGGGGCGTCCCGACGAGAGAGCAGCACTTCATGAACCGCTATGCGGAGTTCATCCGGGACGTCCGCGCCCAGTACCCGAACGCGGTCCCCATCGTGATCTGCGGCATGATGGAGACGGGCCTGATGGATGCCTGCCAGGAGGCGGCATCCCTGGCGGAGGCAGACTTTCTGCCGCTCCCTCTGATGAACCCGATGCAGGATGGCATCGGCGGAGGGGGACACCCCGGGCCGGCATCGCACCGGCTCTGGGCGGAGATTCTCACCTCGAGGATTCTGCAGCGAACGGGCTGGGAGAGAGACCTGCCGGAGGAGACCCCGCCGGAACCCAAAACAGAAATCACAAAACCAGAAACGGAGGAATCCAGAATGGAAAGAACCTACACAGTCACCATCACCATGAAGGACGGAGGCGTCATGCGCGGCGTGCTCTATCCGGACATCGCACCGATCACCGTGGAGAACTTCAAGAAGCTTTCGGATGAGAAGTTCTACGACGGTCTGACCTTCCACCGCATCATCAAGGGCTTTATGATCCAGGGCGGAGACCCGGAGGGAAACGGCACCGGCGGCCCCGGCTACAGCATCAAGGGCGAGTTTGCGGCAAACGGCGTGCAGAATGACTTAAAGCACACGAGGGGCGTGCTCAGCATGGCAAGGGCCCAGGATCCCAACTCCGCAGGCTCCCAGTTCTTCATCATGCACGCGGATGCTCCCTATCTGGATGGCCAGTACGCGGCATTCGGAAAGATCACCGAGGGGCTGGATGTGCTGGATCGGATCGCAGACGTGAAGACGAACTTCATGGATGCCCCGTGGGAGCCCCAGGTCATCGAGAGCATTGTCGTCGAATAACACAATTTCATAAAGCTGGCAGCAGGCTGCGGCGATAGCGCCGCAGACCTGCTGTTTTTTTATGCCCTGGTGTGTCCCGCCCTGCCGAGGAGGTAGTCCTCATACGCCCGCCGCGTGCTGCGATAGCTCCGGCACCTGCCGGTAAAGAACGCACCGCTGTCCATGACAAAGCCGTTGTCCCTGGTGCGGAGGATGTGATCCATGTTCAGGAGAACGCCCCGGTTGACAAGGAGGAACGGGCTCCCTGCGAGCTTTTCCTGAACCCTTCCGAAGGGAATCCGGACGCGGAAGGTCCTCGTGCCGCAGCAGACCTCCGTGTAGTGGCCGCAGGAGGTGACGCTGGTGATGTCCCGAAGCGGGATGTGTAAGGGGACATGGTCCCTCCCCGGGAGCGTAAGAAGGGGAGACTCCTGCTCTTCGCAGAATTCAATGCTGCCGTAGCGGCCTTGAAACTGCTGCAGGACAAGGCTGCGGAGCTCCTGAACGTCCTGGGGGGCAGCACCCTGCACCGTGATCCGAAGGCGCCGCGGGCGGCTGGGAGGAAGCTGGGACATGGTTATGGTTTCCTTTCTTTTAAGGGGAGAGTAAATTCGTGCCGGAAACGGTGCATTCGTGCCAGAGGGGGAGCACCGGGAGAGGTGGGGGCATATAATCGGGAATGCAGGCGGGAAAGACCCTGCCTGCGCCATTCTACGCGCAGATCTTGAAGTCAGATCACAAATCATTTCGCAGGAGGGAGCATCCGATGAGAACACAGCCGGGAATTCCAGACAGGTCACAGAAACAGAAAAAGAGGCAGGGGACAGGAGCGCGGTTTGCGCGGTGCAGAGAGAGGATCCGGAGAATCGGGAGAATCTCCCTGGGAATCCTCGCAGGCGCAGGCCTGCTTGCCGGCAGCACCGTGGGAACGGCGGCTGCAAAGACGAGTATAGCACAGTCCGTGCCGGAACTGGAGACGGCAGAAGAAAACTGTGCAGAGGGGCTGACACTCAAAAAGGGCGCAGGGGCAAATGATGACGGGACCTATACGGTCCGCCTCGAGGCGTACGTCACCGGAACCGAGACCACCACCTATCAGCCCTTTGACGCCGTTGTTGTCGCAGACTGCTCCGGCTCCATGAACTACATGTTTGGCACGGAGAAGACCCGGGAGACCGTCATGAAGACGGCACTGGAGAGCTTCCTCGATCAGATGGCAGCCTTCAACAAAAAACTCCCCGAAGATACCCAGTCCCGCTTTGCCCTCGTGCAGTTCTCCGATGCTGGCGGCGAAGGCAGGGAGAACCGGACGAAGGTGGTGCAGGACTTCACGGAGGTGGAGGAGAGCAGCCTTGCTTCTCTCAAATCGGAAGTAAAGAGCCTTACGTGCAGGGTCGGCACCCACACGAGGACAGATGCCGGCATGACGTGTGCCAAAGAGCTGATTGCGAAGGATACGCTGGACCGGAAGAAGGTGGTGGTCCTCGTCACCGACGGCCAGCCAAACGACAATGAGGGCTTTCAGCCCTCTGTCGCAAACCGGGCGATCGCGGCGGCAAAGGAAATCAAGGAGGCGGGGGCGGAGGTCTTTGTGATCTCGATGGAGCCAAGCTGCGTCGCAGTCCCGGGGGAGGCCTTTCCCACCTATGAAAAGATTGCGGAGGACAATCCAGAGACGAATGCCGACTGGGAGAACTTCTTCTATGTCTCCGATAAGGGGAATCTTGCCCAGTATCCAAAGAACACAGAGCCGGAAAACATGAAAAACATGACCAATCGGTTCATGTACCTCGTCTCCTCGGACAATCCTCATGCCCTGGATATGGACACGCCGAATGCGCAGGATAAGAGCGATGGCGGAAAGACAGCAGCCCGGAGAACCCGGAGCAGTTCCTGCAGCTCTTTGACCAGCTCGCAGAGCGGTCCGGAAAGTCCAGCCAGCAGCTCGGAAAGGATGCCGTCCTCTTTGATGAAGTGGCGGAGGACTTTGTGCTCTGCGATGATCCGGAGGCGGCAGCGTATACCAGCGACTATGCGGCGGACGGCACCTGGAAGGACCCGGTCCCCGCAGAGGGTGTCACCATCACCTGCGATGCAAAGAAGAACACGGTCTCTGTCACAGGCTTTGACTACAGCGCAGACTACGTGACAAAGAACGGCCACGTGGACCGGAGCGGGTTTTACGGAAGAAAGCTCATCGTGACCTTCCGGATTCGGCCGCTTGCCGCCTTTGGCGGAAACGGGGTGGAGACCAACACCGGTCGCTCCGGCGTCTACCCGGACGGAACGCTGAAGAATCCGACGGGGCTCTTCCCGATCCCCGAGGTGGACATCCCGCTCTCCTATGAGATCGACGGGCGGGATAAAAACGTGTTTGCCCCGGATGCGGTGACGCTTCCGGAGCTTGCGAAGTACAGGACGGGCTTTGTGCCGGACGGGAAGAACAACCGGCGCGTTTCGATCACCTATGAGATCTGCGACAGCGCGGGGACCGTGCTCCAGACGATGCAGATCCCCGCGGGAAAGACCTCAGAGGAGGTGCGCTTTGGCGATCCGAAGGCGGAGGTGCCAAAGCGCTGTGCAAAGTACACGATCCGCTGCACCGTGACGCCCGTCACGGAGGGGACGCAGAAAGGTCTCACACGGAAGAAGACCCAGTCCGTCCACTACTTTGTGCCCACCGTGGACCTGAAGGACACGGAGGAAAAGAAGGGAGATGCCATCGACACAAAGACGGGAGAACTCCTCTCCGGAAAGGATCTCGGTTCTCACCTTGTCTCGCTCACCTGGGCCTGCTGCGACGGGACCAGTGCCCTCTCCGGTGTCACCGTGCAGAACGGGACGGAAGTCCTCTCGGCAGAGGAGGCAGCGGCTTTTGACGTCCGGGTGTTCCGGATCGAAGAGAATGCCCTCGGAGAGGAGGTCACGGAGCTGTCCACCCTGACCCACAGCTGTGAGAGAGAGGACTGCAGCTTTTCCTCCGTCCGGGAGCGGGAGCCGCAGGCGGACTTTCTGATCCACACAGGGAGCGATGACGCAGAGGAGACAGAGGACGGGAAGAAAAGCAGCAACAGCAATTCGAATTCAGCTTCCGGAACGGGCGGTACCGCGAAGAGCGATGCCGGGGCAGAGGCGGACGCAGACAGCACGAGCAGCGTCACCAACAACGTGACGATAGAGAACAATATCACCGTCCCGTCGGGGAGCACGGGGGTTGTGCAGAGCGCGGCCTCCCCGACGCCGGCTGCCTCCTCCGATGCGGTGCAGGAGGCAAACCGGAAGGCCGCAGAGGCAACCCTTCAGGCAAACCTGAAGGCGGCGGAGGATGCCCAGAATGCGATCCTGAAGGCCCAGCAGGATGCCGCGGCGCAGAATTCCGACACGGAAGAGAGCACGGTCACAGCCGTCACCTCCTCCACACCGGCGGCCTCCTCTGCCCAGGTCATTACGGACCGGCCAAAGACCGGAGAGGCGGGAGACGCAGACCTGTTTGTCCCGATTGCGGCGGCAGCAGGCGCCCTGTTCCTCGTCCTGACCCTCTGCTTTGTCCGGGACGTTGCCGCTAAGAAGAGAGCATAGGGGGATCAGGAAGGGAGAGGGAACCCAAATGGAAAGGGAAGAACAGATCATCATGGCGCTTGCGGAGCAGCTGCTGTCAGAGTTTTCCAGGACAGAGCTCAGAACCTTCCTCGCATCCAGTCCCATGGGCGTGGAGATGAGGGATTGCTCCCTGGGGGTCCATCGCCTGGAGGGAGAGGAGCACCTTCTTGCAGAGGTGCCGGACATGGGACTGGTGGATCTCTACCCGTTTTTTCTTCGTGCTGGCATGCCAGTGGAGAATGCGGAGACGTACCGAAGGCACCCGGACGGGATCAGGATCTCGCAGATGAAAAATGAGAGAGAGACGGCCATGGTTGTCACGCTGTATGCAGACGGCGGGGAGGAACTTGAGCGGACGCACCTTCGGAACCTGCTGGTCCAGCTGATGGAGCTCACGGGGTGCTATGACCTCGAGACGCTTCGGAACGGGATCCTGGATGCGGCGGAGGCGGCAAACCTGCCTCCGGACTTTCCGATCCTCTTTTAAGAAGAAAACCGGGCAGGGGTTTCGGCTCCTGTCCGGTTTTCGACTGCCCGGGGGAAATGCTGTATAATCGTAGCATGCTGCAGAAGGGAGAACGTCAGCCATGGCAGAGGACAGGTTCCACAGGGGAAAGGTAGCCGCAGTGCCCTGCAGGGACTACAGCGGCGAAGAGGCAGAGCGCGCGGTGAAGGAGGCGCTTTCGCTTCTTGGCGGGCTCTCCGCCTATATCCGTCCCGGCATGCGGGTCGGCATCAAGTGCAACCTGGTCTCCGCCATGGCCGGGGCAACGGTGGTCCTTGGAGACAGCCCGGGCGGGGCCTACACCCCGACGGCACTGCGGAACGTCTACCGGGTCTGCGGCCTTCTGCCTCTCGTCCGGGAGGGCGTCTCCCTCAACGAGGACTTCTCCGTGGAGAGTGCCTCCTTTCCGGAGGCAAGGTCCATCGGAACGTTCCAGTATACGGGGTGGCTGCACTCCTGTGACTGCATCATCGGCTTCTCAAAGCTCAAGTCCCACGGCATGATGGGGATGACGGGGGCCGTCAAAAACCTGTTTGGGACGATTCCCGGCTTTACCAAGCCGGAGTACCACGCAAGATTCCCCGAAAAGCGCGCCTTTGCCGACATGCTCGTCGACCTGAATGAGTACTTCCGGCCGATCTTAAGCTTCTGCGATGCGGTGGAGTGCATGGAGGGGAACGGGCCCACCGCGGGGACGCCGCGGCACATGGGACTTCTTCTTGCGGGCACCTCGCCCTACTGCCTGGACCTTGTGGGGAGCAGTCTCATCGGCATGGCGCCGGAGGAGGTGGAGACAATTCAGGCAGCGAGGGACCGGAGGCTCTGCCCGGCCTCGGCGGAGGAGGTGGAGACCGAAGGGGCAGACCTTTCTGCCTATCGCATTGCGGACTTTGTGCCTGCCGTGCCGAAGTCCACGCTCTTTGGCTCAAAGAGCCTTCCGGGAAGGGTGCTCCCGGGGCTTTTGCAGCTCGTCTTTACGACAAGACCGGAGGTTCACAAAAGTACCTGCACCGGCTGCGGCACGTGCAGCAGGATCTGCCCGAAAAGGGCGATCACCATGGAGAAGGGCTGCCCCTCCATTGACAGAAGCGCCTGCATCCGGTGCTTCTGCTGCCAGGAGTTCTGCCCGGTGGGGGCCATGCGGGTGCACCGGACACCCCTCGCCTCGGCAATCGGCCTCTTCTCCGGGAGAAAGGCCCGGGGAGGGGAGAACGCCAAAGAAGAGGCGATAGAGAAGGAGAGAGCGGAAGAAGTGCATTCCCCGAAGGAGGAAAAGGAGATCCAAAAGGAGGCGGAGCGGGCAAAGATTCTCGTTGTCAGCGACACCCACGGCGGCAACGGGAACCTCCGCTATGCGATCGGGCAGGAGCTTCCCATCGACCTGCTGATCCACTGCGGGGACGTGCAGGGAGATCTGTTGAAGATCCTCGGCGGGCATCCTCCCTATGACGTTGCCTGCGTGAAGGGGAACACGGACACCGGGAGCATGCCGCAGTCCCGTACTCTGGAGGTCTGCGGGCACAGGATATTTGTCTGCCACGGACATGCGTTTGGCGTTCACAGCGGGACAGAGCGGATCCTTGAGGCAGCGAAGGAACAGAACTGTGACATCGTGTGCTTTGGGCACACCCACGTCCCGGTCTGTGAGGAGAGGGACGGCGTCCTTGTCCTCAACCCGGGCAGCATCTCCCTGCCCCGCACCGCTGACCGCAAAAAGACCTATGCGGTGCTGACCCTGGAGCTGGGAAAGGCCCCAAGGGCAGAGATCAGATCGATTCCGGACCGGATCCCGGAGCGGTGGGGATAGGTTTGAAAGTGATGTCGATCCATCTCTTTCAAAAAAGCTCTGGTGCCGTGCACCAGGGCTCCGATTCGCGGAAAAGCCCCTTTGGGCATTTCCCGCGCGGATGCCGCAGCAAACGCGGCACGGAGGAAGAAAGGAAAGACGCAAAAGAGCCCGCGCCTTGCGGCACGGGCCCTTCTGCAGGAACTATTATAGAGGTTTTACCATAGAAGGAAATTATGGGAATGAACTTTTCTGCCCGGTGCCAAACAGCCCATGGGACAGAAAAGAGAGGGAAAATCAGGTACTGCATCTATTATTGCAACGGAATCCGCAAATCCGGATTCCGGGAAAGCATGGGGGACAAATCCCGCATCACTGGATCTCGATGCGGCCGGTCTCCCTTTCGGGGACTGCGTCCTTCTTCGGGATGACAACGGTGAGAACGCCGTTTTCAAACTTTGCCTGGATGTCCTCTGGCGTTACGCCCTGTCCGACCCGGAAGGATCTGCGGCAGGAGGCTGTTCTCCGCTCCCTGCGGACGGTTTTGCCGGCGCTGTCCTTCTGATCCCGGTCCTCGTTCCTTGCTGCGGAGATCTCGAGATTTCCATCCTTCAGCGCCATGTGGATGTCCGCCTTGTCATATCCCGGAAGCTCTGCCTCCAGGCGGTAGTTCTGCTCCTCCTCGATGATGTCGGTTGCCATCCCCGCCGGGGCGAAGACCTCGTCGAAGAAGCGGTCCATCCCGCGGAGGGATTCTGTGAGGGTGTTGTCTGCGGCATTGCGCCAAAGCATCGGTACAAACATGGTGTGCCTTTCTGATTTTATCTCCGCCATTTCCGGCGGGTGCCTGATTGTCTTCCTGTTGTCTCTCCGGGAACAGGTGTTTCCTGTTCCTTTCGATGATTATGTTATAGCACTGATATAACATCTAGTCAACACGGTGAAATATAAATATTCTATAAAGTAATTGCTGCGATTTTTTGGCTGTGCGGGATCGATGTCTGCGCAGGCAGCGGAGGTGTGTATGGGAGCCAGTTCGATGAAGGAAGTGCAGAAGCAGCTGATCGGCATTCTGATCCTGCGGGTGCTGCAGAAGTACACGGACGAGGACCACGGCCTTACGCAGCAGGACATCCTGCGGCACTTGAAGAGTGCGTACGACGCTTCCTGTGACCGGAGAACCGTCGTCAGCAACATCGCCTTCCTGAATGCGCTGGGCTATGTGATCGACCGGGATGCGCACGGCAGGTACCGGCTCCTCTCCCGGCAGTTTGAGGACGCGGAACTTCGCATGCTCATCGACTCCGTCCTGTTCTCCCGCACGATCTCCGCGGAGCAGGCAAAGGCGCTTGTCGGCAAGCTCGAGAATCTCGGCACCGTCTACTTCGAGAGCCGGGTCGCCCATGTCTCGAACCTGCCGGAGCTCCAGCACTCGGACAACCAGCAGGTGCTCGGCTCCATCGCCGCGATCAGCGATGCCATCGACGACGGAAAGATGATCCGCTTCGTGTACAACCGCTACGGGACGGACTTTCGGCTCCACCCCGCAAAGCGCAATCCCAGGGATGTGACGCCCTATCAGATGGTGGCAAACAACGGCCGCTACTACATGATCTGCTATGAGGAGTTCCATGACGACATCGTCTACTATCGGATCGACCGGATGACGAACGTTGCCCGGGTGGAGGTCGACGGAAGGTCCCTGTCCCAGATCCCCGGGATGGAGAACGGACTGGACCTGCCCCGGCACATGGCGGAGCACTTCTACATGTTCAGCGGAAAGAGCAGTGCGATCATCCTCCGGGCAAAGAAGGAGAGCATGGGCGATCTGATCGACTGGTTCGGCAGGGACTTCCTGATCCTGGAGCAGGACGATACCTTTGTGAAGATCCGGGTCTTCTGCAACGAGAACTCGATGTTCTACTGGGCCCTGCAGTACGGGCAGAGCGTGGAGATCCTGCGGCCGTACACGCTCCGCTACCGGATCCTCACCGCCCTGCGGGACATGGAGGCGCGGTATGCAAAGATGCCGGAATTCGGACAGGGGGATTGCGGAAGAGGCGATTCCTGATTAAGATAGGCTTGTTTTGCGGATGCGTAAGATCAGCTGCCTCCGCAGGATGGCCGCTTCCTGTTCTGACCTGTGCAGGAGGCGGAGGACACAGGAAAGCAAAGCACAAAGAAGCAGGCAAAAACCATGAATCGGATATTTATCGACCTTGAGATGAACGGCATCCCGGAGGAACAGGAGGAGGCGCGGCGCATCTGCAGCACAGAGGTCATTGAGATCGGCGCCGTGATGCTCGACGAGAACAACCGGGAGATCCGGAGCTTTCGCCGGTTTGTAAAGCCCGTCTACAGCGAGGAGATCTTCCCCGTGATCGGAGAGCTGACCGGCATCACCACCGAGATGGTGGAGAACGAGAAGACCTTTGAGAAGGTCCTGCCGGACTTTCTCTCCTGGTGCGGCAGGGACTACCTGATCTACTCATGGAGCCCCTGCGACCTCTGGCAGCTGCGGCATGAGATCCGGCTGAAGGGGATGCATATCTCCCCGGGGCTGAAATACATGTTTTCCCACTGGCATGACTTTCAGCGGGAGTTCAGCAGCTTTTTCAACATCCGCCGGGGACTTGCCCTGGAGAAGGCGGTGGCAGTCAGCGGCATCCGCTATGCGGGGCACGCCCATGACGGCCTCGTGGATGCGCGGGCAACGGCCCAGCTGTGGTGCCGCACGAGAAAGCGCGCCGCAAGGCGCTGCATCCGCCCGGCTGTGATGGAGATCGCCAGGAAGAAGGAACCCCTCCTTGGCGTCTCCGGGGACTGAAGCATCGGGAGAAACGAAACGTGCAGCCAGGCTGTTTCCTACGGGAGGCAGCCTGGCTTACTTTCTTTTGTCTTGTGAGGAACAATCCCTGGCCGCAGCCCCTCTCCATGGTAGAATGGAGCGCAGAGGATCAAAAATTCCAGGAGGAGGCAGAACATGGAGACCCATATCGAGCACGTCGAGAGACAGACGGACAACCGCTTTCTGAATCTCATTCACCTGAAATTCAAGGACCGGAAGAATCGGGACCGGGATTACTACTACTGCACCAGAAACAGCGATGAGAAGCTGAAGATCCGCACCCACACCCTGGACCCCGAGGGAATCACCATCTATGCGGTGACAAAGGAGAAGGCACCGCGCCTTGTCATGATCCACGAGTACCGCTTTCCGGTGGACGAGTACATCTACTCGCTTCCCGCGGGCCTCATCGATCCCGGGGAGACGCCGGGACAGGCGGCAGCGCGGGAGATGCTCGAGGAGACGGGCTTTGTGTTCACGGAGTACACGGGAGGAGACCCGTCCGCAAGGCGCCCGTTCTTCCTGGCCCCGGGCTTTTCCGATGAGCCGGGATCTGCGGTCTTTGGCACCGTGGCCTTTCCCGGCGGCGCGCCGAAGGAGGAGTCCAGCGAGTGGATCTCTGTCCACCTCGCAGATAAGGCGGAGGTCCGGCGGATCCTCCGTGAGGAGAAACTTTCCGTCCGGGCGGCCTTTCTCATGATGGAGTACCTGCAGATGCCGGAGGAAGCGCCCTTTCAGTTCCTGGACCTTGGGGAGGCGTGACAGGACACGGAAATTCATAAAAAGACACAGGAAGCTGACAGAATGGTCACAGCTTTTCGGCAGACTCAAAATCGTAGTTATCATGACTCCCCCTCACAGGCCGTTCCCTTCGGGGACCGATTTTCTGCGTCAGGCAGATGGGAAGATCACAAAGAGATCAAGGTTCGGTCATCAAAAGGACACAATTATTCTCTATGATGTTGGAGTAAGAAGAGACGACGAAAGGGGGTCTGCCTTTTATCATGGAACCGAATGAAAACAGAAATGAGAACAATCGTAACGAGAACAGCATAAATCAGACAAATCCCGCTCCGCAGGCGGAAACCGCTGCCGGCGCCGGGGCAGAGGAGAAGTCCTCCCAGCAGGCAGAGCAGACTTCGCAGCAGAGCCAGACGACGAATCAGACGGCAAACCAGACGGCGAATCCGTCGGGAAGCCAGGGACAGGGCAGCGGGAACGGTCCGCAGTCCTCTTACCATTCCGCCTATGAGCACTACCAGCAGGGCGGCGGCTTCCACAGCGGGGAGCCCCACCGCGGAAGAGGCCCGCAGGAGCCGCCCATGGACGACCTGCACCGGGAGCTTCGCCACTACAGAAAGATGGCGACGGTGGAGCTGGTTGTGATCGCCGTGCTGGCCGGTCTCTCCGGCGGCCTTGTCACCTATACGGTGGCAAACCGCAGGAGCCAGGATGTCATTGCCTCGCAGCAGGAGACGATCCGCGGCATGCAGGAGGACCAGAAGGACCAGAACAGCGGCAGCAGCAATGACGGCGGAAACAATTCCGGGAACGGCGCGCAGATGATCCCGTTCTTCGGCGGCGCAGAGCCCGGCTCCGGATCGGAATCCGGGGAGAGCGGAAGCTCCGGCTCCAGCTCCGGAACGGAGGAAGCGGATCCGTCCCAGATTGAGACCACGGTCCAGCTCGGCATCTACTGCACCGGCGTCACGGAGGATGTCTCCGAGGCGTATGACATCCCCTCCGGCGTGGTCGTTGCGGATTTCTCCGAGGAGAACAGCAATGCCGAGAAGGCAGGCCTGCAGAAGGGCGATGTGATCACGAAGATCGATGACACCGGGGTCACCAGTGTGACAGAGCTCAAGAAGGCGCTGCAGAACTATAATCCCGGCGACAAGGTGACGCTGACGATCGAGAGAAGATCCGGCAGCGAGTACACGGAGAAGAAGATCTCCTTTGCACTCGAGGCAAAGGAAGATGCCTCTGACGAGGCCACCAAGTGACCTGAGAAGAGAAAGAAGTCAGAGAAAGAACCGGTTTCCGGTGCGCGGGAAGCGCGCCGGGGCCGGTTCTTTTGCGACCGTGCGGTGTTTCCGTCTGCTATAATGGCGGAAACGGAGGTGTAAAAAGCGGCAGATGACACAGATGGAGAGACTGAAGAAAGTGGTAGCAAGGCTCCGGGACAAGGACGGCTGCCCCTGGGATCGGAAGCAGACCCATGAGAGCTTAAAGCCCGAGGTCATTGAGGAGGCGGCAGAGGTCGTCTGCGGCATCAACATCTATGAGAAGACCGGCGCCTCTGAGAACCTGAAGGAGGAGCTGGGAGATCTCCTCCTGCAGGTCGTGATGCAGGCACAGATCGCAGAGGAGGAAGGACTCTTTTCGCTGGAGGATGTCGCGGCGGGCGCTGCAGACAAGATGATCCGAAGACATCCCCACGTCTTTGGCGGCGGGAAGACGCCGGAGGAGGGCGGGGAGTCTGCCGCCTGGGAGGAGATCAAGAAGAAGGAGAAGACAGGAAGAGAGTGGGAGGAGAGCTACCTCCCCGCTGCCTTCCAAGAGTCGGAGCAGCTCCTTCTGCAGGCAGAGGCGCGAAAGGGGTACCGCCCGCAGCAATGAGGATCAGCCCCTGGCATCTCCAAGGAGCGCCTCTTCAAGCTCCTCTGCGCTGGAGACGATGACAGGGGGATGAAGTCCTGCAAGATAGTCCCGGGAGCGGAAGCCCCAGTCCACGGAGATCATGGCCGTTCCCGCGTTCTTCGCAGTCTCGATGTCCACCTCGCTGTCGCCGATGTAGACGGCGTCTGCAGGATCCGTGTGAAGGGCGCTGCAGACCTTCCAAACGGTGTCGGGGGCTGGCTTTTTGCGCACCCCCTGCATCTCCCCAACGGCAAAGTCAAAAAGTCCCGGGAAGTAGTCGTCTGCAAGCTTTTTGACCGCATTGTCCGGTTTGTTGGAGACGACGGCGGCGGGAAGCCCTGCCTTCCGGAGCTTTCGGATGAGCGCAGGGATCCCCGGATAGGGACCGGTCTTCTCCGCGCAGTGGTCCACGTAGTAGCCGCGGAACACCTCCTCGATCCGGTGCGCCTCCTCCGTGATCTTCGCATCCTCCGGGACGTCCAGCAGGATCTTTCCCGTCCTCTCGCACCAGAGGGCGCGGCGGGCTGCCACGAAGACGCCGCTTCCGAAGAAGAGGCGGACGTCGTCCGGCACAAAATCAGACCGGTGCCCTGTCTTTAAAAGCGCATAGTTCAGGGAGGAGGTCAGATCCTCCACGGTATTCAAGATGGTGCCGTCCATGTCAAAGATGGCTGCCTGATATCTCATGGGAAACTCTCCTTTGCGGTGCATATGACACGGCCTCCATTATAGCGGTTTCCGGGGATCGTGCAAACGGGATGCAGGGAGGAGAGAGAGCGGGAAGGAGGGAAGGATATGATTGTTGCACAGTGTCAGACCCTGGTGTCTGCAGACCTGGAGCAGAATCTTGCAGGAGCGAGGACGTGTCTTAACGAGGCGGCAGAAAGCCATGCGGATGTGGTGATGTTCGGGGAGATGTTCACCTGCCCCTATGAGACGGGAAACTTTCCCCGCTATGCGGAGGAAGAGGGCGGAAGGACCTGGAAGGCACTCTCTTTGATGGCAAAAGAAGCGGGGGTGTACCTGATCGCGGGCTCTGTCCCGGAGCGGGACCCTGCGGGCAGGGTCTACAACACGGCCTATGTCTTTGACCGGAGCGGCCTGCAGATCGCACCTGTTTGACATCGACATAAAGGGCGGGCAGAAGTTTAAGGAGTCCGACACGCTGACACCAGGGGATTCGTACACGGTGTTTGATACGGAGTTTGGCCGGGCAGGCCTTGCGATCTGCTTTGACCTTCGCTTTCCGGAGCTCTTCCGGATGATGGCGCTTGCAGGTGCGGAATGTGTCTTCGTCCCCGCTGCCTTCAACGACACCACGGGGCCTCTCCACTGGGAGCTTTTGTTCCGGGCACGGGCGGTGGACAGCCAGTGCTTTCTCTTCGGCACCTCCGATGCAAGGGATGGGAATGCCGCCTACCGCGCCTACGGGCACTCCATTGCCGTGGATCCCTGGGGAAAAGTGCTCGGGATGCTGGACGAAAAGCCCGGGATCCTTGTCACCGGGGTGGAGACAAAAAAAATCCGGGAGGCCAGAGAGCAGATCCCGGTTCTGTCCGCAAGAAGAACGGACCTGTATGATGTTGTGTGGAAGAAGGGCTCCTGCCGGGAATCCGGAAAGACTCCTGTGATCACAGAGCCGTTACACGGCTGAGGGAGGTCAAAATGACGATACTGCGAACCTTATCCCTGTTTCTTGTTGCTGTGGGCACGCTGGGCCTTGGCATTGTCTTTGGCTTTCATCTGACGGAGAACACGACGCTGGTTGGGCTTGTCGCCTCCACGGCGGTTGCGGGCTATGTGCTGCTCATCGTCTACAGCACGGTCCTCGTCATCCAGAAAATCCGAAAGCGCTGAGAAGGCGCTCAGCCGACAGAGCGCTCCCTTGTTGCGAGAAAGGAAGCAACCTTTCCCCGCACATCCTCCACGAGGCGCTTCTGGCTGACGGCATCCTTAAATGTGGCGAGGTAGATGCGCCGGCTCCCCTTTCCGGAGTACAGCCAGGCGTCGTAGGCGCGGGAATCGGCATCGTGAATGATGTCGAAGAAATACCCATCCCCGTAGTAATAGGTGTTGTTCTTCAGATGTGAAACAGCTTCCATGGCAGACTTGCCTCCCTCCGCGGTATACCAGATCAATTGCTTTCGGGATGAGATTATACTACATCTTGAGGTTTGATGTCCCCAGAAAGTCTGGAGAAAAAGGGGCATAAAGTTTGTGAACTATGCACCCTTGCAAATGTACCGGAATTGCAGTATGGGAAAGAGCCACGTCTGTTCCATGACGCAGCATCGCTCTTCGAAAAGGAGACGGCATGTTGAACCCGAGTGAAAATAGAGAAAAGCTCCTCCAAAGTCTGATAGCAGCAAAGAGGAAAACCGGTCCCACGATCGTCCTCTCGGAGAGGAGAGAGGCGGCAGTGCTCCTTCCACTCGTTCCCACGGGAGAGGGATACGACCTCCTCTTTGAGAAGCGAAGCCCGGACATCGTCCAGGGCGGGGAGATCTGCTTTCCCGGCGGAAGCGTGGAGGACGGGGAGTCGCCGCAGGAGGCGGCAGAGCGGGAGACCAAAGAGGAGCTTCTCCTTCCGGAATCAGGCGTTACAGTCCTCTGCCCTCTCCACGTGATCCAGGGCCCGGGCGGGAGAAAGGTGACCTCCTTCCTGGGGATTCTCTCCGACTACCATGACACCTTCTCCACGGATGAGGTGGAAAAGGTCCTGCGGCTGCCCCTGGAGGACCTCCTTGAACAGGATCCGGTGATCGCAGAGGCGGACGCAACGCCCCGTCTTCCGGAGGACTTTCCCTTCTTTCGGATCCCCGGCGGCAGGGACTATCCCTGGCAGCACGTGAAAAAGCGCTGCTACTTCTATGACACCCCGGAGGGCACCATCTGGGGCATGACGGCGCAGCTTTTGTACCTGTTC
>ONMH01000062.1:0-2634 GCA_900318875.1 uncultured Lachnospiraceae bacterium
CATCAGCTTCCGAAAAATCCACATGAAAAAACCGGGACGCAGAACTCTTTCTCTGCATCCCGGCAAGTGCCCGATATGGTGATATGGAATGTTTACTGCTCCAGGGCCTTCAGATCCTGGAAGAAAGTGGGATAGCTGATCCGCACGCAGGACTCGTCGTCGAGCACGGTCTCCCCGTCTGCAATAAGACCCGCAACCGCAAAGCTCATCGCGATCCGGTGATCCGCATACGTATGGATCTGTGCCCCTCGAAGGGCCTTTCCTCCATGGATGATCATGCCGTCCTCAGTCCCTGTGACATCGCAGCCCATGGCGGTAAGGCCTTCTGTCATCGCCCTGATTCTGTCGGACTCCTTGACGCGAAGCTCTGCCGCATCCTTTATGACCGTCGTACCCTCTGCGCAGGCTGCCATCACGGCGACGACCGGCAGCTCGTCGATGAGCGTCGGGATGAGATCTCCGCCGATCTTTGTCCCGTGGAGGCAGGAGCTCCGAACGAGGATGTCCGCGCAGGGCTCTGCGTCATCCGTCTCATTGAGGAGCGTCACATCTGCCCCCATGGCCTTTGCAACGCGAAGAATTCCGTCCCTTGTCGGGTTGATGCCGACGTGCCTTAAGAGGACCTCCGATTCCGGCACGATGGCAGCCGCCGCGATGAAGTAGGCGGCAGAGGAGATGTCCCCGGGAACCTGGATCTTTATGGGCGTCAGGTGCTCCGTGTGGTGCACAGAGACGGAATTTCCCCCGACATCCACATCCGCACCAAAGGCCCGCAGCATCCGCTCCGTGTGATCCCTCGAGGGGGAGGGCTCTGTCACCGTGGTGGTTCCGTCCGCATAGAGCCCCGCAAGGAGGATTGCAGACTTCACCTGCGCCGAGGCCACTGGGGAGACATAGGAGATCCCGCGGAGCGAGGTCCCGGTGATCTCGAGCGGCGCACAGCCGTCATCATTCATGCTCTCGATCCTTGCGCCCATCTGGCGAAGGGGAGTGATGACCCGGTTCATGGGCCTTTTGTTCACAGATTCATCCCCGGAGACGAGGGAGACAAAGCGCTGGGGCGCGAGAATCCCCGACAGGATCCTCGTCGTGGTGCCGCTGTTTCCCGTGTAGAGCGCCACGGTGTGGAAGGAGGGATGGAGTCCCTCCATGCCGCAGCCGTGCACAATCAGGTGCCCCGGATGGGAAAAGTCCCGCTCGACAAAGACCCCGAGCCTTGAGAAGCAGTCAATCGTCGAGAGGCAGTCCGCACTCTCGAGAAAGTCCGTCACATCCGTGTCCCCGTCTGCCAGGGCGCCCAGCATGATGGACCTGTGGGAAATCGACTTGTCACCGGGAATCTTCATCTCTCCCCGGAAAGAGTTTGCCTTTGTAATAGTGAGCATGATTTTCTCCTAAATTGCAGTTTTACTACCGATGCAGGGTATACCCGTGGGTCTCCAGAATGCCGGCCGCCTTGTCGAGTGCCTTCTTGTCGTGGAACTCCACGAGCAGGACACCCTCCTGGTACTCCCGGTTGTGGGTGATACCGACGTTTTTGATGCTGACCGCGTTGACGGCAAGGAGCGTCACCACCTCTGCCAGCGCTGCCGGCCGGTCCTCGATGTCCACGTAGAACGTGTTGAGCTGTCCCTTCGCACCGGGGAGAGCGTTGGAGAAGCTGTCCCGGTAGGCCTTGGCATCGGAGAAGAATGCACCGATCTCCCTGGCCTCTCCCTCGCCGATCTCATGCCGGATCTTTGTCAGCTCTTTGATGTACTGGTCGAGGAGAAGGAGGAGGTTGTCGCGGTTTGTCATGCAGATCTGCTGCCACATGATGGGAGAGGAGGAGGAGATCCTCGTGATGTCCTTAAAGCCCCCTGCAGCGATCTGCCGGAGAAGATGACTGTCATCGTCCTCCTCCCGGACCGTGTTGACCAGTGCCGCCGAGACGACGTGGGGAAGGTGGGAGATCGCAGAGACCGCAAAGTCGTGTTTCTCGCAGGAGACGACAACGGGAATGGCCTTCATGCCGGTGACCAGGGCGACCATCGCGTCGGTCTTTTCCCCTGGCGTCTCCTCCTCCGGGGCGAGCATGTAGTAGGCGTTCTCGAGAAGCTCTGCCCTGGAGTTCCGGTACCTGGTGCGCTCCGAGCCCGTCATGGGGTGTCCGCCCACAAAGTACTTCTCCAGCTGAAGATCCCGCACGTGCTCGTGGATGTCCCGCTTGGTGGAGCCGATGTCGGTGAGGATCGCGGAGTCCTTGAGGTGTCCCTTGAGCTCCTTTAAGTTCTCCGCATTGTTCTGCACCGGGGCGCAGAGAAAGATGACATCGCACGCTGCAAAGTCAGACCCGGTGAAGGTCTCCCGCCCGCACCTTGCAAGGCAGTCCTCCCTGCAGGTGCCGTCATCGACGACGCCGTCTGCGATTGCCTCTTCCAGGGTGTCCCTGGAGGGGTTGTAGGCGGTGATCTTTGCCTCGGGCCAGTACTTCCGGATGGCCCTTGCAATCGAGCCGCCGATGAGGCCAAGGCCCACAAAGCCAAAGTGCCAGGTGTTGAAATCAGGATTCATAGTGCTCCTCTTGATCTGGGGACTTTCCCCCGTGTTATCCTCTCACTTTAGCACATCAGTGTCCCTAATACCATGGAACCC
>ONMH01000062.1:2641-13341 GCA_900318875.1 uncultured Lachnospiraceae bacterium
CAGTTCCGGTCTGATTGACATTAAGGAAGGCGGGGCTTATCATGGGACAAGCTGTAAACAGACAGCACAATGATAACAGGAAGGCATAATCATGAAGTACAATTTTGCAAAAATCGAACCCAAGTGGCAGAAGGCGTGGGCCGATGCGGAAGCATTCAAGGCCATCGACTTCGACAAGCGCCCCAAGTGGTACGGACTCGTGGAGTTCCCCTATCCCTCCGGCGCCGGCATGCATGTGGGGCACATCAAAGCCTACTCCAGCATCGAGGTGCTGGCAAGAAAGAGAAGAATGCAGGGCTACAACGTGCTATTCCCGATCGGATTCGACAGCTTCGGCCTGCCTGCAGAGAACTATGCCATCAAGACCAATACCCATCCTCACATCATCACGGAGAAGAACATTCAGCACTTCTCCGAGCAGCTCAGGAAGGTGGGCTTCTCCTTTGACTGGTCGAGAGAGTTTGCAACCTCCCGCCCGGACTACTACAAGTGGACCCAGTGGATCTTCTTAAAGCTCTTTGAGCACGGCCTCGTGTTCCGCTCGAAGACCCTTGTCAACTACTGCCCGCACTGCAAGGTCGTCCTCTCCAATGAGGACTCCCAGGGAGGCAAGTGCGACATCTGCCACAGCGATGTCATCCAGCTTCCCAAGGACGTCTGGTTCCTCCGGATCACGGACTATGCGGATAAGCTCCTCGAGGGCTTAAACCACGTGGACTACCCGGAGTCTGTCAAGCAGCAGGAGATCGCCTGGATTGGCAAATCAACCGGTACCTTCGTCGACTTCCTGGTGAAGGACCACGAGGACAAGCTCGAGGTCTATACCACCAGATGCGATACGCTCTACGGCGTGACCTTCATGGTCGTTGCCCCGGAGCACCCGATTCTCGATAAGTATCAGGGTGAGATCAAAAACTGGGATGCCGTAAAGGCATACCGGGAGGAGTGCGCAAAGAAGTCCGAGTTTGAGCGCACCCAGCTCGTCAAGGACAAGACGGGCGTGAAGATCGAGGGGCTCTCCGCGATCAACCCGATCACGGGAAAGGAGATTCCGATCTTCATCGCAGACTATGTCATGATGGGATACGGCACCGGCGCGATCATGGCTGTGCCCGCCCACGATCAGAGAGACTACGACTTTGCGAAGGCCTTCCACGTCCCGATCATCCAGGTCATCAAGGGAGGCGACATCTCGAAGGAGGCCTACACGGGCGACGGCGAGATGATCAACTCCGGCTTCCTTGACGGCCTCACGAACAAGAAGGACTCCATCGCAAAGATGCAGGAGTACCTCGCCGAGAAGGGCATCGGCCGCAAGGGCGTCCAGTACAAGATGAAGGACTGGGCGTTCAACCGCCAGCGGTACTGGGGCGAACCCATTCCGCTCATCCACTGCCCCAAGTGCGGCACGGTGGCGGTTCCCTACGATCAGCTTCCGCTCCGGCTTCCGGATGTGGAGAACTTCGAGCCCGGCCAGGACGGCAAGAGCCCTCTTGCCAGGATTCCGGAGTTTGTCAACTGCACCTGCCCCAAGTGCGGCGGCCCCGCAAAGCGCGAGACCGACACCATGCCCCAGTGGGCCGGTTCGTCCTGGTACTTCCTGCGCTTCTGCGATCCGCACAACGACAAGGCCTTTGCGGACCGGAAGAAGATCGAGTACTGGATGCCCGTCGACCACTACAACGGCGGCATGGAGCACGTGACAAGACACCTTCTGTACTCCCGCTTCTGGCACCACTTCCTCTATGACATCGGCGAGGTGAACACCCCGGAGCCCTATGCCAAGAGAACCTATCAGGGGATGATACTCGGTGCCGACGGCGAGAAGATGTCAAAGTCCAAGGGCAACGTCATCGACCCGGTCGACATCGTGAATCAGTACGGCGCCGATACGCTCCGGACCTATGTCATGTTCATGGGCGACTACGGCAGCGCCGCACCCTGGTCCGATGAGTCCGTAAAGGGCTGCAAGCGGTTCCTGGACCGCGTTGCCGGCCTCACGGACCTTGTGAAGGACATGCCGGAGGATCCCGACACCGAGGCGAAGGTCCACAAGACCATCAAGAAGGTCTCGGATGACACCGAGAACATGAAGTTCAACACCGCCATCGCGGCGCTGATGACGCTGATCAACGACTTTTATAAGAAGGCTGCGATCACCAAGTCCGACCTCGAGACCTTTATCAAGCTCCTCTCCCCGTTTGCCCCGCACCTGTGCGAGGAGATCTGGGAGTTCATCGGCAACAACAAGGATGGAAAGACCTTTGTCACGCTTTCGTCCTGGCCGACCTACGATGAGGAAAAGACAAAGGATGCCACGGTGAAGATGGGCGTCCAGGTCAACGGCAAGGTGAGAGGCACCATCGAGCTTGCCGCCGATGCGTCGAAGGAGGAGGCACTCGCCACAGGCCGCGCGCAGGAGAATGTCGCCAGGTACCTTGAGGGCAAAACGATTGTCAAGGAGATCTACGTCCCCGGCAAGATCCTGAACTTCGTCGTGAAAGGATAACAATTCCACAGAAAACCCACAGGGCGCTGCAGAGACTCTCTGCGGCGCCTTTTTGATGCCCGGAGAAGAAAAAGAGCGGATGCAGGAATGGGAGGACAAAAAGCGCAGGGGATACAGACAGGACAGGAGAGAAGGTAAGGCGCACGAAAAAGAGAAATCAGAGAAAAAACAGACAAGGGCGGAACCGCCTGTATCTCTTTTCTTTACGCCGTCTTTTTTCCGTCTTTCATCATGCCGGGAAAATCCATAAAAGCCATTTCCTGTTTTGTGAAAAAAATGTGAACTCCCACAATGGAAGCGCGGGGGCCACCTGGCGTATAATCGGGATAGTGTCTGAAACCGTTTACATTATAGGAAAAAGATAGCGTACCAGCACAGAGAGGAATTGTTCATGAAGAAGACAGTTGTATCCACACTCCTGGCAGCTGCAACTGCTGTATCCCTGCTCGCAGGGTGCGGCAGCTCTTCCAGCTCCGACACCACAGGGGCAGCCACCGATGCTGCAGCTTCCACAACCGAGGCCGCAGCATCCTCTACCGAGGCCGCAGCTTCGACAACCGAGGCTTCCGGTGAGATGAAGGACATCGACGTGTTAAACGTCGCCTTCGTTCCCTCCCGCGATCCCGATGAGATTGTGACCCAGACCGAGCCCTTAAAGCAGCTCCTCCAGGATCAGCTCAAGACCCTCGGCTACAACGTCAAGGACGTTGAGATCACCGTCGGCACCTCCTACGAGGCCGTCGGCGAGGGTCTCGAGGCAGGCACCATCGATGTCGGCTTCATCCCTGGCGGCACCTATGTTCTGTACGATGACGGGTGCGAGGCACTCCTCACTGCAACCCGCTCCGGCCTCTCCATCGACTCCGATGATCCGAAGGTCTGGAATGACAACAAGCCCACCACGGCATCCGATCAGCAGGTCACCTACTACAGAGCCCTGATGATCGCAGGCCCCACCGACGCCGGAAAGGCTGTTGCCGAGAAGGTCAACAACGGCGAGGACCTGACCTGGGACGACTTTGACTCCCTGAACTGGGGTGTCATGGGACCCACTTCCTCCGCAGGCTACATCTATCCCGCACTCTGGATGAAGGACAAGTTCGGAAAGACCATTACGGATCTGTCCCACGCCGTCCAGTGTGATTCCTACGGCACTGCCTTCGCAAGACTGGCACAGGGCCAGATCGATGCCCTCTGCGTCTATGCAGACGGCAGACGTGACTACGAGGACAAGTGGACCACAGACTATGCAATGACCAACAGCATCTGGGATGACACCAATGTCATCGGCGTGACCGAGCCCATCTACAACGACACGATCTCCGTCTCCAAGACCTCCGAGGTCATGCAGGACGCAGACTTCAAGTCCGCTCTGCAGCAGGCGTTCATCAACATCGGCAACTCCGATGAGGGCAAGCAGGTCATCGCCATCTACAGCCATGAGGGCTATGAGCCGGCTGAGGATTCGAACTACGACGGTGAGAGAAAGGCACAGGAGCTGTTAAACAGCCTCAATGCCGGCAACTGACGCCGCTGACCGAAACAGAACCAGAAGAGGAGGGGATGCCACACATCCCTCCTCTTTTTTCCGTGTTTGGAACCAATTCACTGACAAACAAGCACAGCAGGAACCGGGACAGAGGACCCGCCAGGAACATGAGTATTAAGTTCGAAGATGTAGGAAAAGTCTATCCCAACGGATACGAGGGATTAAAACACGTAAACTGTGAGATTGAACAGGGCGAGTTCGTCGCGATCATCGGCCTCTCGGGTGCCGGCAAGTCCACCCTGATCCGCACGATCAACCGCATGCACGACGTGACGACCGGAACGCTGACGGTGGACGGCGTGGATGTGATGAGCCTCTCCGGAAAGGCGCTTCGGCGCTTTCGCAGAAAGATCGGCATGATCTTCCAGTCCTTCAACCTGATCACCCGCACCACGGTCATCCGGAATGTCTTAACCGCCTTTGTCCCGGACATGCCCTGGTACCGCTCCGCCTTCGGCATCTACACAAAGGAGGAGAAGATGAAGGCCCTCGAGTGCCTCGACAAGGTCGGCATCGTCGACAAGGCCTTCGTTCGGGCGGACCAGCTCTCCGGCGGCCAGCAGCAGCGCGTCGCCCTGGCAAGAACCCTTGCCCAGAACCCGCAGATCATCCTCGCCGATGAGCCGGTTGCCGCCCTGGACCCTGTGACCGCAAAGACCGTCATGGACGACTTCACAAGGATCAACAAGGACATGAACATCACGATCCTCATCAACATCCACCACGTGGACCTCGCGCTCCAGTACTGCCAGAGGGTCATCGGCATCCGGGCAGGTGAGATCGTCTACGACGGCCCCGCCGCCGAGGTGAACGATGCCGTCTTAAAGCAGATCTATGAGGGAGGTGAAAAAGAAGAATGAGCCTCTACGACAAGTTGTTCCCGCCGAAGGTCTACACCCTTCCGAACGGGAAACAGGTGGCGAAGAAGCGCTCCCGGGCTCCCCTCTGGACCATCCTGATCATCGCCTTCTGCGTCCTGTCCATCCGGATCACGGGTTTTGACATGTCGGTGCTCGTCAAGCGGGGCAATCAGTTCTGGGTCATCCTGGGGCAGATGTTCCCGCCGGAGACCGCCTACCTTCCCAACATCTGGGAGCCGATCTTTGACACGATCAAGATGTCCCTGCTGGGCTCGTTTATCGGCTCGGTCCTGTGCATCCCGTTCGCGATGCTGGCATCCACGAACGTCTGCAAGAGCCGCGTTGTGGTCTTTCTCATGCGCCTCATGTTCAGCATCGTGAGAACGCTGCCGACCCTCGTCACGGCCCTCATTGCGACCTTTATCTTCGGCCTTGGCACCATCGCCGGCACCACCGCCATCGCGGTGTTCTCCTTCTCCTACATCGGCAAGATCCTGTACGAGGAGATCGAGACCGTGGACATGGGTGCCTTTGAGGCCATGGAGGCCATGGGCGCCACCAAGACCCAGGCCTTCTTCTCCGCCATTATCCCGCAGGTGCTGCCGAGCTACCTGTCCAACTCCCTCTACAACTTCGAGGGCAATGTCCGGTACGCCGCAATCCTCGGCTACGTCGGAGCAGGCGGTATCGGCCTCATCCTGAACGAGCAGCTGGGCTGGAGAAGGTACGCAAACGTCGGCATGATCCTGATCGTCCTGTTCATCACGGTCTTTATCATCGAGACGGTCTCACGGTATCTGAGAAAGAAGCTGGTCTAGGGAGGTGCCTTCGATGAACGAACGAATTGAAAAAGCATACGAGAGCCGTCCGAAGAACTGGGTCTACAACCTGACCATGGCGGTCATCGTCGTCTTCCTGCTCCTCTGGAGTGCCTCGGGCATGGAGTCCTCCGGCACCACCACAAACGGCGGAAAGATGGCCCTGAACATCTTAAACGGCATCATCCACCCGGACACGGACCTTCTGTTCAACCTGACAACAAGCGGTGTTCCCTACCTTCTCCTTGAGACGATCTGCATCGCCTTCATGGGCACTGTTGTGGGCGCCATTATCTCGATCCCGCTCGCCTTTATCTCCGCGAGCAACCTGACCCCGAAGCCGGTCGCCTTTGCAGGACGGCTTCTGATCATGGCGATCCGCACAGTCCCCGCCTTTGTCTACGGCCTGATGTTCATCCGCGTCACGGGCCCCGGACCATTTGCCGGCCTCATGACGATGTCGCTCACCTCGATCGGCATGATCTCCAAGATGTACATCGAGGCGATCGAGGACCTGGACACCAAGATCCTGGAGTCCCTGGATGCCATGGGGTGCTCCACCTGGCAGAAGATCCGCTACGGCATCCTGCCGCAGCTCATGCCGAACTTCGCCTCCACGGCAATCTACCGCTTCGACATCAACCTGCGCGATGCGACCGTCCTCGGCCTTGTGGGCGCCGGCGGTATCGGTGCCCCCCTGATCTTTGCCATGAACTCCTATCGCTGGAATGAGGCGGGCGCCATCCTGATCGGCCTCGTCATCCTCGTCCTCATCGTGGAGTGGATCTCCACAAAGATCCGCGTCAAGCTGACAAGAGGATAACCAAAGAAGGAATGAACCGACCCGCCCGGTATCCCGTCGGTATCGTTTTGTTGAGACGAATATTTGCAAAGAAGCTCCGGCTTCTTTATGCACGATTATCAGACACAGCAACGGTTGGGCGTTTATCTGAAAGGAGAAGGCGGTGCAGGCCCGGTGATTTCGACTGCGACCGCCAATGGGTTTATGACCAATTCCAACCAAAATAATCCGCGCACCCTGCACCTTGTGTTCACGTCGGACACCCACGGGAACCTGTTTCCTGTGAGCTACGGGACGGGAAAGAAAAAGGAAGGCGGCGTCCTCTGCCTTGCAGAGCGCTTACAGCACCTGAAAGAGAATCCGGACTTTCCGGGAGAGACAAAAGAGAACACCCTGATCCTCGACGGCGGCGACTCCCTCCAGGGAACGCCCCTTACGACCTACTACCTCTCCCATGAGGGGGACTATCCGTACCATCCCGTTGCCGAGGCCTTCAACGCCTGCGGCCTCTCCTATTTCACGCTGGGAAACCACGACTTCAACTTCGGGTATGAGAACATCAAAGCGTATCTGAACGCCCTGCACGCGCAGTGCATCTGCGCCAATGTGAGGGACAAAAAGGGAGAGCTTCCGATCGTTCCGTATGTCATCCACACGATGGAAAACGGCCTTCGGGTCGGCATCACCGCCGCCGTGACGGACTGGGTAAATGTCTGGGAGCTTTCCGAAAACCTCCGGTACCTTGACGTCACAGAGCCGGAGAAAGCCCTGAAGGAGGTTCTCTCCCCGATGCAGAAAGAGGGGTGCGACCTCACCATCGCGATCTACCACGGGGGCTTCGAGGAGGACCTGCAGACCGGGGAGAAGCTCTCCGACACGACGGAGAACATCGCCTGCAGGATCATGCGGGACCTTGATTTCGACATTCTCCTCACCGGCCACCAGCACATGGAGGTCCCTTCTTTTGAACTGGCAGGCACCCATGCCTGCCAGCCAAAGGACAAATGCACCTCCTACTGCGCCCTGCGGGCAGAGGTCTTCCCGGACGGGACAAAGAAGATCACCTCAAAGATCGTCCCTGTCGGCAAAGAGGAGGACCTGGAAACAGGAGAGAAGATCTATCCTGTGGAGGCCGCCGCGCAGAAATGGCTCGATGCGCCGATCGGGACACTGACATCAAAGATCCCGCCCGAGGAGAAGCTCTCCGCCGCTCTCTACGGAAGCCGTGTCGCGGACCTCTTCAATGCGGTCCAGCTCGAAAAGACCGGTGCGGACTTCTCCTGCACCTCCCTTGGAAACGATCCCCTGGGCTTTCACAAAGACATCACCATGCGGGAGATCACGGCGGCCTACCAGTTCACCAACACCGTGATGGTGCTCGAGGTGACCAAAGAGACCATCCGGGAGTCCTTAGAGCGCGTCGCCTCCTACTTTGACCTCAAAGGCGGAAAGCCTGTCATCTCCGAGAGGTTCCTGAAGCCCAAGGTCGAGCACTACAACTACGACTACTGGGCAAACCTCGACTACGCCTTTGATCTTCGAAAGCCCCTCGGCTCAAGGGTGGTCCGTATGAAAATGCTGGACGGCACCGAACTGGAAGACGATAGAACCTACACCCTCACAACGAGCAACTACCGGGCGACGGGGACCGGCGGGTATCCTGCAATCGGAAAGAGCCGCGTGATCCGGAGCACGACAGACGAGATGCCGGACCTCATCGCGGACTACATCAGAAGACACAGCCCCGTCGACATCCCGAAAAACAGCAGGATCGAGGTCCTCTGGTAGGAAGCGTTCAGGTCTTCTTAAGGCAGGGGGACCCTTGGCAGGTCCTCCGGTATCTTTCCATTCCTTCAGAAATATCAGACTTCCAAGCGCCCGGCAGCTGCCGGGCGCTTTGTCATTTTTACGGCCCTCCGGATCCTTCCCCACCTGCTTTTTCTTTTTTCTGAATCTTCGTACAATATTTGAGAAGTACGCCATTTGTCCCTCGAATTCGTGTGATTTCCCCGCTTTCTTCTGTCTTCCATTTTGCGACAATTTCCCCGTGATTGCTCCCAATTAAAGGAGGAGAAACAAATTGTTTTTGTATTGTGTGCACTTGAAGCAGCAATTCCTGCAGATAATTTTCGGCCGTTCTGCATAGTTTTTCTTGTGTTCCCGGCCTTCTTTTCGTAAAATACTTCTTGGATGATTTTTCGAGCGGGTTTGGGGCCCTCGCAAAAATCAATAATGATTTGGAGGATTTACAGCATGAAGGTTTTTACAACAGACAAGATCAGAAACGTCGTCATTCTCGGTCACGGAAGTGCCGGCAAGACCACGCTGGCAGAGGCCATGGCCTATCTCGGAGGTCTGACGTCCAGACTCGGGAAGATTGAAGATAAGAATACGGTCTCCGATTTTACGAAGGAGGAGCAGAAGCGCGGCATCTCCATTCACACGTCCGTGATCCCGATCGAGTGGGAGGGATACAAGCTCAACATCCTCGACACCCCCGGATACTTCGATTTTATCGGCGAGGTGGAAGAGGCTATGGCCGTTGCAGACGGCGCCATCATTGTGGTCTCCGGAAAGAGCGGCATTGAGGCCGGCACCGAGAAGGCCTGGGAACTGTGCGAGAAGTACCACCTGCCCAGAATGATCTTCGTCACCGACATGGATATCGACTCGGTCTCCTACCGCAAGACCATTGAGGACCTGACCGCCCTCTACTCCAAGAAGATCGCCCCCTTCAACATGCCCATCCGTGAGAACGGGAAGCTCGTCGGCTATGTCAACGTGATTCAGAAGAAGGGCTTTGTCTGGACCGGCAAGGAAGTCACCCCCTGCGACGTCCCGGACTACTCTGAGGAATACCTGGAGCAGTACCACGACACCCTGATGGAGGCTGTCGCCGAGACCTCCGAGGAATTCATGGAGCGCTACTTTGCAGGAGAGGAATTCTCCGAGGCAGAGATCCGTGCAGCCGCAAGACTCTCGATCCAGGACGGCACGATCGTCCCCGTGGAGATGGGCTCCGGCCTTACCACCCAGGGCGTCTACACGCTGATGGACGATATCGTCAAGTACATGCCCTCTGCCGAGTCCCGCAAGGTCTCCGGCATCAACGTCAAGACCAGCGAGATCTTCGAGGCAAACTTCGATGTCTTAAAGCCCAAGACCGCCTTTGTGTTCAAGACCGTTGTCGACCCCTTCATCGGCCGCTACAGCCTGATTAAAGTCCGCTCCGGTGTCTTCAAGACCGATGACCTCGTGTACGATGCCAGCTCCGACAACGAGTTCAAGATCGGCAAGCTCTACGTCATGCAGGGCAACAGGACCGCAGAGGTTCCCGAGCTCCACGCAGGAGATCTGGGGGCTCTCGCAAAGCTCTCCGTCGTAAAGACCGGAGATACCCTCTCCACAAAGTCGACGCCGGTCACCTATCCCAAGATGGACATCCCGCAGCCCTACACCTACCTGCCGAGGATCCGACCTTCAAGGCGGTCAACGACTCCGCAAACGGCCAGTCCCTGATTTACGGCATGGGCGATCTGCACCTGCAGGTCATCCAGGATGAACTGGCCAGCGAGTACAACGTCAAGGTCGAGATCGAGAAGCCCAAGGTTGCCTTCCGCGAGACGATCCGCAAGAACTCCGACGTGGAGTACAAGTACAAGAAGCAGTCCGGCGGCCATGGCCAGTACGGACATGTCAAGATGAAGTTCGGTCCCTCCGGCGACCTGAACACGCCGTACGTCTTCGATGAGGAGGTTGTAGGCGGTGCGGTGCCGAAGAATTACTTCCCGGCTGTCGAGAAGGGCATCGCGGAGTCGGTCCAGAGAGGTCCTCTTGCCGCTTACCCAGTGGTCGGCGTCCATGCAACGCTCTACGACGGATCCTATCACCCGGTGGACTCCTCCGAGATGGCATTCAAGACCGCAGCAAAGCAGGCCTTTAAGAAGGGCTTCATGGAGGCATCCCCGGTTCTGCTCGAGCCCATCGTCAACCTCAAGGTCACCGTTCCGGACACCTACACCGGCGATGTGATGGGAGATTTGAACAAGAGAAGAGGCAGAGTCCTTGGCATGAACCCGATCCCCGGCGGCAAGCAGGTCATCGAGGCGGATGTGCCGCAGATGGAACTCTTTGACTACTGCACGCAGCTGCGCTCCATGAC
>ONMH01000058.1 GCA_900318875.1 uncultured Lachnospiraceae bacterium
AATCATCGATTAAAGTCCAATGGGGAATTATCGTCCATCTATGATGATATCCAGGAGACTTTTTCAGATGTGGGAGGAGTAGAAGGGCACCTGCCAGAGCGCATGCGCCCTGAAATAAGTTATGGCAACGGATAGAATTCTGCAGCACCCACAGCCGCTGGACCCCTTTGACGACATTCCGGTCGCGTATGCAGTATTTCAGCTGATTTTTGACGCTGCGCATTCCCAGGTGGTGAATACGCGCTATGTCTATGTGAACAGGGCTTACTGCCGCATGGCGGGATGTGCGCGGGAGGACCTTGTGGGCCGCAACTTTCTGGACCTCTACCCGGAGGGGGTGCTCTGGTTCCCCTACTGTCAGGAGGCCTGGGAGAAAAAAGAGACGGTCCATGCCTGCCTCTACTCGAACGAGACGGGGCACTGGCTGGACTTTACCGTGGGGCCCGCAGGAGGAGAGGATCGGGTCGCCTTCATCTTCACAATCATGGATGAAACCGTCCAAAAGACCCGGCGGGAGACGACAACCGATGGCATCATTCTGCACATCTCGAAGCTCCTAAACAACGATGAGGACTTCGAGAATGGGATGAATCATGCGCTGGAGGAACTCAGCAGGTTCATCCACCCGGACCGCCTGTATGTCCTGGAGACCGACGGGATCACCGCCAGCAACACCTTTGAGTGGTGCGCACCGGGGGTGGAGCCGGAGATGGAGACGCTGCAGGACCTGGATTACGACGGGTATCTCAGCGGCTGGGAGAAGTACCTGAAGAGGAGCGGCGATGTTGTGATCTCAGACATCGAGGAGCTCAAGGCGGATGACCCGGTGGACTATGAGAACTTAAAGCGCCAGGGAATCCGCTGTCTTGCCGCGGCGCCGTTCTACAACAGGGGGAAGCTGATCGGGTATCTGGGTGCGGACAACTATGAGAAGAACGATCTGATCAACACGCAGCTGGTGCTGAATTCGATCTCCTACTTTATCGGCGCCAAGATCGTGAATCATCGGCTGATGGAGGATCTGAACCGGCTGAGCTGCACGGACACGCTGACAAACGTCTATAACCGCAATGCGATGATGGCGGCGATGAAGACCCTCTCGGAGCAGGAAGCTGCCGTCGGCCTCGTGTATGCCGATGTCAACGGCCTGAAGTGCATCAACGACAGACAGGGACATGAGGCAGGGGATCAGGCCCTGCAGCATGCCGCGGACACGCTGTCAAACTGCTTTGGAAGGGAAAAGGTCTACCGCGCCGGCGGAGATGAGTTTGTCGTCATCCTGCCGAAGATCGGGAGAGAAGCGTTTGAGGAGCGGTGGAAAGCCCTGCAGGCCAGCCTGTACAACGACGGAGCGTATTCGTTCTCCGTCGGGGCGAAATGGTGCTCGGACAGCACTGACATCGAGGAAGCACTCCGCATCGCGGATCGGCACATGTATGAGGAAAAGGAACGCTTCTACCGAATTCGGGAAAACGACAGAAGAAAAAACAGGGGCTGAGATGAGCACAGGGGATAGAAACTTTGGCATGGGAGAGGATTATCTGACGGGACTGCCCAATATCCAGGCATTCTACAAGAGACTGGAGCAGGAGAGAAAGCGGGCGAGGGATCCCTTGACGGAGGGGGAACTTGCGGTCCTGTACTTCAACCTGGTAAATTTCCGCCTCATCAACCTCCGCTATGGCCTTGCGGCAGGGGATGGTTACCTGGCCAGGATGGCAGAGAGCCTTGCCGCCTCGTTTCCGGATGGCATGGTGTCCCACGGCAACGGCGATCACTTCCTGATCCTCACGGACACCCTGCATCTGGAGGAGCGCGTCGCCAACGCGAGAGAAGCGATTCGAAAGGTGTTTCCCATCAGCGTGGAGTGCAGCATCGGAGCCGGCATCTGGGACGATCCCACGCTCAAACCGGAGGAGGTCTGCTACCGGGCAAGACTCGCCTCCGAGCAGAACCGCAAACACCTCCATACCTATTTTTCCTGCTACTCCAAGGAGCTGGGAGAGCGGCTGGAGATCGCAGACTATGCGGTCTCCCATATCGAGGAGGCGATTACGCTCGGCTGGATTCATGTCTACTACCAGCCGATTGTGCGCGCGCTGACGAACCAGATCTGCGGGATGGAAGCGCTCGCACGCTGGGAGGATCCGAAGTATGGCATGCTGGCGCCGGACAAGTTCATCAGCCCCCTGGAGGAGGCAAGGCTGATCTGGAAGCTGGATCTTTCGGTCATCCGCCAGGTGGTCAGCGGGATCGCGAATCGCTGCCAGCGCGGCATGCTGGAGATTCCCGTCTCCATCAACCTCTCCCGGCTCGACTTTCTCTGCTGTGACATCTTCGGAGAGATTGAGAGCATCGTCCGGTTCTACGATGTCCCGCGGCAGATGCTCCACATCGAGGTAACCGAGAGCGTTCTGACCTCCTATGAGGATTCCATCATCCAGGCGCTGGAGGCCTTCCGCAGGGTCGGCTACGAGATCTGGATGGACGATTTCGGGAGCGGCTACTCCACGCTCGGCCTCCTGAAGGACTGCTCCTTTGATGTCCTGAAGATGGACATGCAGTTTCTTAACAGCGACACCATCCGCTCGAAAAAGATCATCGCCTCGGTGATCCAGATGGACAAGGACATCGGGAACCGGACCCTGGCGGAGGGCGTGGAAACAAAAGAGCAGGTGGAGTTTCTGAAGAAGGCGGGCTGCGACAAGCTGCAGGGATATTACTTCGGTAAGCCCGCCCCCTTTGGGGAGATGCTTCGAAACTGCATTGCCGCGGGCATCGGCATCGAGAGCGCAAAGCAGAAGATCTGCTACGATCGGCTCTGCGGCGTAAATTTCCGCACCGATGTGCCGTTTGCGATTGTGGAGGCAAGGGGAGACGCCCTGCATCTTCTGCATCTTGGCGATCGGGCGCTCTCCCTGTTTCGGGCAGAGGGAATTTCGGACCAGAGGGCGCTGGAGGAGAAAATCAACGATCGGAGCAATCCCGTCTGCCGGGAACTCCGAAAGACCGCAGGCGATGCCGTCCGGTTGGACAGCCGCCTGGTGGAAACGGCAGTGCCCTTTGCCGGAAAGGCGCTGATCCTACAGGCCAGGCTGATCGGAACCTACGACAGCACGGGTCTGTTTGAGGTCAAAATCTATGACAGGACCCCGGCAGGGGAGGAGCTCTCCTCCCGGGAGCAGGTTTTGACAGATCTTTTGTACTTCAGCCGGTATCTCTTCTGCATGGACCTCTCCCAGATGACGATCCGAAGCATCCGGTATACGAACCGGCACGCCCTGCAGGGCAGCGCAGTACCCATTCGAAGCGAAAATGGGAGATATGCCAGCATTCTGCCTGATATCTTTGAGGCGGACCAGAGGCGCTATGATGCCTTCCTCTGCCCCAAGACCCTGCAACGGCGCCTGGAGCAGGCGCAGTCCGGGATTCTGACGGGCCCCTTCCGCACCCGAAGCAGCGAGGGAGTGTATGTCTGGATGTTTCACCGGATCCTCCTTGCACCGAACGCAGACGGGAAAAAGATCTACTATGAGATCTGCGGCATGAGCGAGCAGGAGGCAGAGCTGTGGTCCTCCTGGGTCCGGAACCAGGAAGCGGTGCCGGACGAGGGTGCGAACCAGACAGAAGATACGAGGCTCCATCAGGAGGAGAGCAGAAAGGCAGCGCTGTTTGACAACCTGCTGTGCCATCTCCCGATGGGGGTCTTCTGGAAGGACAGTAGGCGGAGGTTCCTGGGGGCGAATCCCTATTTTCTCGACTACTACGGCTTCTCATCCGTGGCGGACATCCTCGGAAAGACCGATGAGGACATGGGGTGGCATCCCGACAATGAGAAGTACCGGTCGAATGAGGAGGACGTGATTGCCTCGGGCATCGTGGTCAGCAGCGTCCCGGGCAGATGCATCGCCAAGGGCGTGTCGCGGGACATCTATGCGACGAAATGGCCGACCTATGAGGACGGCAGAATCTCCGGCCTCATGGGATACTTCCTCGATCCCGGCGAGAGGGGCCAAGCGGCCGGCTGTGTGCCGGAGCACCCGGCAAAGCAGGATCCGATGGCCTGTTCCGCCTCCCGGTTTCTGGATGACCTGCTCGACTTCGAGCGGGACTATCAGCTGAACCAGCGGACCTTTGGGGTGATCTATGTGCGGATCCCAGGGCTTCCCCGCATCGCGGATCTCTATGACCGCGCGAAGATGGCCAGGGCAGCGCGGTACTGCTTCGATGTCATACGGAGCGCGGTCGGCAACACCGGATCGGTGTCCTGTGTGGGCCCGGATCAGTTCGCGGCTGCGGCATCCTATCTCGCTTTCGACGAGCTGGAGAGAACCGCGCAGAAGATCTGCGCGGACATCGACGCCATCCGGGAGATTGACGGGCTGCCCTGCTCCCTGTACGCGAAGGTGAAGGTCCTCTCGGCGGCGGAGGCGATAAAGATCCGAAGATGTCTCCTGGACACGATCTACAACACCCGGGACAGCAGGGAAGACTCCGGGACCGGGAAGGAGAGCGAGACGCTGCTTAGGACCGTCCTTGGCCAGCTGCCGATCGGCTGCTACATCCTGCGCCCGGACCGCACCGTGCAGTTCTGGAACCACGAGGCGGAGAACATCCTGGGCTATACCGCGGAGGAGATGATCGGGAAAAAGTGTGTGGAGATGCCCCTTGGCTGCGCTTTCCTCAACGGCTCCCACGTCCCGACCAGCAAATGCCCTGCGATTGTCGCCCTCATGCGTGACAGCAGCACCTCCATGACGATGTTCATGCGGAACAGGCAGGGCCGGGATGTGCTGATCTCCAACAACATGGTCCCGCGAAGGGATGCAGACGGACAGGTGGTCGAGCTGATCTCCTTCTTCACCCCCCTCTCGAAAAACGCGTATGATGCGGAGCTGGTCCGGCGCCTGGCAAAAGACACGGCGATGGATTCTGTCACAGGGCTTCCGGGAAACTCGTATCTGAAGCCCTCCCTGGAGGAGGCCATGAACCTGTACCGCAGGACGGGGCAGCGGTTCGCCGTTTTGTTTGTCAGCATAGCAGGAAGCGGGGACAAAACGCACCCATCCGACTGCCTGCTGCGGGAAGCCGGGGCACGCCTTCTGCGGTACGGAAGAAGAACGGACCAGTTCTGCCGGTGGGACCAAAACACGTTTGCGGGGATCCTCCAGGTAAAAGGCCCGGGAGATCTTCGCGGCGCCGCGGAAAGGATCCTGGACGTTTTGGACGGCGTGGAGGTGACCGCAGAGGGAAGGAGGGAAACAAGCAGAGCCTTTCTTGGCATCGCGCTGGTCCGGGAGAAGGACGATATCGAAGGCCTCCTCTGCCGCGCGGATCGCTGCAGAATGCAGGCAGAGAACAGCAAAACGGATCGGTTCCTCACCGATCTTATGGAGGGGCGTGCCGGCTGAGAAAAGACGAAGGAAAAGGGCGGGATCCATACTCGCAGAACAAAGAGAAAGCCACCGGAAAAGACAGCTGTCCCGGTGGCCTTTTTATTGTGAGCGTTTTTCAGATCGATCCCCGCAGCACGAGGTTTGTCGACACCTCGATGTTGACGGCGTAGTAGTCCTTCTGCCCGATGTCCCGGATGAGACGCTCCGCGGCGACCAGCCCCATGTGGTACTTGGGGACGTGCACGGAGGAGAGGGGCGGCTCTGTGTAGCTGCACATCTGGATGTCATCAAACCCGATGATGGAGATGTCCCCGGGGATCTGATATCCCTTCTCCCGAAAGGCCCGCATGGCACCGATGGCGATCTGGTCGTTGTCTGCAAAGTAGCACCGCGCGGTCTCCTCTTTCTGCTCCAGGATCTCCAGCATATCCCCGTAGGCGCCGTCGATGGAGGGAGACAGGGCATGGACCACCGCCTTGGAGACCGACATGCCGTTGTGCCGGAGCGCCTTGTGAAACCCCTCTGTCCGCTCATCAAAGTTGTTGATGGGATAGGAGGAGTGGAGGTATCCGGGCACGGTCTTGAGCTTCCGGATCAGATAGTTCGTCGCCTGGTAGGCGCCGTCCACGTTGTTGATGCGGACGGAGTCGATGCGGGAGGAGAGGAAGTGATTGTCGAGAAGAAGAACCGGCACCTTGGAGAAGGGAAGCGGCGCAAAGTCCTCGCCGTGCATCTCGGTTCCCAGAACCATAAACCCCGCGGCCCCCTGGTTGGAGAGCTCCTCGATCTGCCGGGAGAGGTCCTCAACGGTGTAGACATTCAGGATGTTCACCCGGTATCCCTCCCGCACGCACTCCTCCTCGACGCCCTCCGTGAGCTCGGAAAAGAAGGAGGTGTCAGTGAGCACAGCACCGTGCTTCCTATAGTAGATTAAGTAAATGGATGCGTGGGAGGTGGACGCCTTCCGGTTGACATGGATGCCGTACTTCTCCGCCTCCTCCAGAATCCGGTTTCTCGTCTTGGTGGAGACCCCGGGCTTTCCGTTCAGGGCAAAGGAGACCGATGCCTCGGAGAGCCCCAGGATCTTTGCCAGTTCCTTTGCTGTCATGCCTGCCTCTCTCTTAAGTTCTGCTCTTAAGAGCAGAAGAAATTGTGTTCCGACCTTCGCCCTGTCTCTGGAGAGCTGCTAAAGCGCTTTGGCAGAGAAAAGGGTGCCGAATTCGAAGAAATTGTGGGAATGCCTTGCATTTTCTGTCTGCGTTCAGTGTAGCAGAGCGGAGGAGGACGGTAAAGAAATTAAGTCAAATTAAGTTAAGAAACACTTAATACAGCCTATGAATTAAGTTCCCTCTGCCCTATCATGAACCCTGTAAGAAACGAAAGGCCGCAGTCATGGGCCCGAAACCATGAATCGCAAGCAGGAGGGAATTCAATGAAATCGAGTATCAAAATCGGATTTGCACCCACAAGAAGAGCCATCTTCAGCGCACCTGCGGCAGTCCGCTTTACGGACCGGACAAGAAAAAAGCTGGATGCTCTTGGAATCGACTACGTCGACATCCGCGACGTCAATGAGGAGGGCCTTCTCTTTGACGATGCCGGAAGGGAGAAGATCGCGGCAAAGTTCAAGGAGGCCGAAATCGACGGGCTCTTCCTTGCCCACGAGAACTTCGGCACGGAGTATCAGTGCGCAAGACTTGCAAAGGAGCTGGGCGTTCCGGTCCTTCTCTGGGGACCCAGGGATGAGAGACCGAACGAACAGGGCGGAAGAGAGCGCGACTCCCAGTGCGGCCTGTTTGCAACCGGCAAGGTCCTTCGCCGCTTCAATGTCCCGTTTACCTATCTCACAAACTGCAATCTTGACGATCCCGAGTTTGCCCGCGGCATGAAGGACTTTATCCGCGTCTGCTCCGTCGTAAAGGCCTTCCGCGGCCTTCGGATCCTCCAGATCGGACCCAGACCCTTCGATTTCTGGAGTACCATGTGCAATGAGGGCGAGCTCCTCGAGAAGTTCAATATTCAGCTCTCCCCGGTTCCGCTCCCGGAGCTCTACAAGGAGATGCACCGCCTCGAGGAAGAGGAGAAGGATAAGGTCCAGGCAGTTGTCGACTACTGCAGGGAAAACATGATCTGCAAAATCGAGGACCGGTACCTGGTCAAAGTCGCCTCCCTCAAGTGTGCCATGCGGAACCTGGCAGAGAAGTACGGGTGCCGTGCAATCGCCATCCAGTGCTGGAATGCCCTGCAGGATGAGATCGGCATCATGCCCTGCGCTGCAAACTCCCTGCTGAACGAGGAGGGCCTGCCGGTCGTCTGCGAGACCGACATCCACGGCGCCATCACCCAGGTGATGGTCGAGGCGGCTGATCTCGGAGAGCACCGGGCCATGTTTGCAGACTGGACCGTGAGACACCCCGACAACGACAACGGAGAGCTTTTGCAGCACTGCGGCCCCTGGCCGATCTCTGTCGCAAAGGAAAAGCCCACGATCTGCGTACCGGTTGCGTTCCCGCAGAACGGCGCTGTCTCCGCAGAGGCAAAGCACGGCAGGGTCTCGATCGTCCGGTTCGACGGCGATCACGGCGAGTACTCCCTGCTCCTTGGCCATGCCAAGGGCATTGACGGCCCCTACACGAGAGGCACCTACCTCTGGATCGAGGTCAACGACTGGAAGCGCCTCGAGGCAAAGATCGTCGAGGGACCCTACATCCACCACTGCGTGGCAATCCACCAGGATGTGGTGCCGGTCCTGTACGAGTCCTGCAAGTATCTGGGCATCAAGCCGGATCTCTACGATCCGATTGAGGACAAGGTAAAGGCCTATCTCCACGGCGAGGATGTGGTCTTTGATGAGATCTGACGGGGATTGGGAACGGGACAGCACAAAGGAGGCTGCAATGGAAAATCTGAAGGCAAAGGCATACAAGCTCCGCGAGAACACGCTGGACATCATCATGGCGGGCGGCGGCGGACACATCGGCGGCGACATGAGCGTCATGGAGACACTGGTTGCCCTCTACTATAAAGAGATGAACATCTCCCCGGCGAATCAGAACGATCCAAACCGGGACTACTTCATCCTGAGCAAGGGCCACAGCGTGGAGGCCTACTACGCCGTGCTCTGCGACAGGGGATTTCTTGACTATGAGGATGTGAAGAACCGCTTCTCAAAGTTCGGGTCCCCCTACATCGGGCACCCGAACAACAAGCTCCCCGGCATGGAGATGAACTCCGGGTCCCTGGGCCACGGCCTTCCCGTTGCGGTCGGCCTTGCCCTCGGCAACCGGATGTCAAAAAGGAACAGCCGGACCTACGTTGTGATGGGCGATGGAGAGCTCGCAGAAGGCTCTGTCTGGGAGGGCTTTATGTCCGGACACATGTACAAGCTCGACAGCCTGTGCGCCGTGATCGACAGAAACCACCTGCAGATCTCCGGCAACACCGAGGATGTGATGGCGCATGAGGTCCTCCGGGACCGCGTCGCCTCCTTTGGCTGGCATGTGATCTCCGTCGAGGACGGAAACGATCTCGACCAGATGATCGCCGCCTTCGAGGAGGCGAAAAAGACGAAGGGACAGCCGACCTGCATCCTCGCAGACACCGTCAAGGGCAAGGGCTCCCCTGTCATGGAGAACAAGGCCTCCTGGCACCACCACGTGCCGACTGCAGAAGAGTATGACGAGATCATGAAGGATCTCAAGGCAAGAGAGGAGGAGCTTTCCAAATGAATAAGATCGCAAACAGAAAGGTCATCTGTGACGTTTTGATGGAGCATGCAAAGACCGACAGGGACATTGTGGTGCTCTGCAGCGACTCCCGGGGCTCTGCCTCCCTGACCCCGTTCTTTGACACCTACCCGGAGCAGTCCGTGGAGGTCGGCATTGCCGAGCAGGACCTGGTCGGCATCGCGGCGGGCCTTGCCAAGTCCGGCAAGAAGCCCTATGCGGCCTCCCCTGCGAGCTTCCTGTCCACGAGATCCTATGAGCAGGCCAAGGTCGACTGCGCCTACTCCGATCAGAACGTGAAGCTGATCGGCATCTCCGGCGGCATCTCCTACGGTGCCCTCGGCATGAGCCATCACAGTGCCCAGGACATCGCCGCCATGTCCGCCATCCCGAACATGCGCGTCTACCTGCCCTCTGACCGGTTCCAGACCAGAAAGCTGTTCGAGGCGCTTCTTCAGGATGAGAAGTGCGCCTACATCCGCGTCGGCAGAAACCCGGTGGAGGATGTCTATACCGAGGAGGACTGCCCGTTCGAGATGAACAAGGCTACTGTGGTCCGGAAAGGGTCGGATGTCACGATCGTCGCCTGCGGCGAGATGGTAAAGCCCGCAAAAGATGCGGCGGATCTTCTTGCTGGGGAGGGCATCTCCGCAGAGGTGTTGGACATGTACTGCGTAAAGCCCCTCGACAGGGAGGCGATCATCCGCTCTGCCTCGAAGACGAGAGCGGTTGTGACCGCAGAGGAGCACGCCCCCTTCGGCGGTCTTGGCTCCATGGTTGCCCAGGTTGTCGCCGAGAACTGCCCGAAGAAGGTCCTGGAGATCACCCTTCCGGATGCACCGGTCATCACCGGCACGAGCACAGAGGTGTTCAACTACTACGGCATGAACGCGGAGGGCATTGCGAAGAAGGCAAAGGAGGCCCTTGGCATCGCCTGAAGACAAGGGCACAGGGGGATGGAAACGAGATGGCATACATACTTGGCATCGACCAGAGCACCCAGGGGACCAAGGCCATCGTCTTTGACGGGGAGGGAAAGCTCCTTGCAAGGGCGGATGAAGCCCACCGGCAGATCATCAGCGACCGGGGCTGGGTGGAACACGACCCGGAGGAGATCTGGGAGAACACAAAGCGCGCGGTGAAGGCCGCGGTGGAGAAGGCGGGGATCGACAAAGACGCCATCGCCGGCATCGGCATCAGCAACCAGAGGGAGACCTCGGTTGCCTTCACAAGAGACGGAAAGCCCGTCTGCAACGCCATCGTCTGGCAGTGTGCGAGGGCCTCCGCACTCTGCGAGAGAATCCGCAGGGAGCACCCGGAGGCGGAAAAGCTGGTATCCGAGCGCACCGGCATCCGGCTCTCCCCCTACTTCCCGGCGGCAAAGCTCGCCTGGATTCTGGAGAACGTTCCGGGCGCAAGATCTCTTGCAAAGGAGGGAGCGGACGCGTCTATCGGACCGACATGACCAATGCCTCGAGGACGCAGCTCTTTGACATCCGGAATCTTGCGTGGGATGAGGATCTTTGCCGGCTCTTCGGCATCCCGAAGGATATCCTTCCGGAGGCTTCGGATTCCGACGCCGAATTTGGCGAGACGACGCTGGACGGCTTCTTTGCTCACCCGGTTCCGATCCGCGCCGTCCTCGGGGACTCCCACGCAGCCCTCTTTGGACAGGGGTGCCTGAACAAAGGACAGGTCAAGGCAACCTATGGCACCGGTTCCTCTGTTATGATGAACATCGGGGAGACCCCCGCTGTCTCCCGGCACGGTGTCGTGACCAGCATCGCCTTTGCAAGAGGCGGGAAGGTCTACTACTGCCTCGAGGGCAACATCAACTACACGGGAGCGGTGATCACGTGGCTCAAGGACGATCTGGGGCTCATTCAGAGTGCCGGGGAGACGGGGGAGCTGGCAGAGTCCGCAAGCCCGGAGGATCACACCTACCTGGTGCCCGCCTTCACAGGCCTTGGCGCTCCCTGGTGGAGAGACGATGTGAGGGGGATCCTCACCGGAATCTCCAGGACGACGAGAAGGGCGGAGATCGTGCGGGCAGCCCTGGACTGCATCGCCTATCAGATCACCGACGTGCTGCGGGCGATGGAGGAGGATGCCGGAATTCCCATCCAGGAGCTTCGTGTCGACGGCGGCCCCACGAAGAACCGGTATCTCATGCAGTTCCAGAGCGACATCGCAGACCTGCCGGTGCTGGTGCCTCCCGCGGAGGAGCTCTCCGGCATGGGCGCCGCCTACTGCGCAGGACTCTCCCTCGGGATCTACAGCGAGGAGCAGCTCTTTGCAGGCACAAACCGAAAAGCGTATCGCCCGGAGATGGCAGCTGCCATCCGGGAGGAAAAGCTTGCCGGCTGGCAGGCAGCCCTGGAGCAGGTGCTGAAAAAGTAAAGGACGGAAAGGGAAGAACCGCTCCGCAAGAAGCGGTCTTCTCCGTATTCAGAAAACATACAGGAAAGGAACAGCAGATCAATGAGACAGTACGAGATGGCAGAGCTTTCGTTTCGGGGACCGGAGCCAAAAGGAGCACCGACCGATGCCGAGATCACAGGAACCTTTGCAAAGGACGGCGTGGAGAAGACCGTTCCCGGCTTCTATGCGGGAGACGGCACCTACAAGATCCGCTTTTATCCGGAGGAGGCAGGAACCTATACCTACAAGGTGACAGGAGAGGTCACGGCAGAGGGAAGCTTTATTGCAGAGAAGGCGGCAGGCCACGGCATGGTGAAGGCGGTCGGCACCCACTTCGAATACGAGGACGGGACGCCCTTCTATCCCTTCGGGACCACGATCTACGCCCTTGCCCACCAGACAAAGGACCTCATGGCAGAGACCATGGAGACGCTGAAAAAGGCGCCTTTTAACAAAGTCCGCATGTGCGTCTTCCCGAAGGATTACCGCTACAACAAGAACGATCCCGCGTTCTTCCCGTTCGCAAAGAGGGAGGATGGCAGCTGGGATGTGACCCATCCGGACTGCCGCTTCTGGGATGCCTTTGAAGAGAAGATCACAGCGCTTGGCAGCATGGGCATTGAGGTGGATCTTATCCTGTTCCACCCCTATGACCGCTGGGGCTTTGCCTCCATGTCGCAGCAGGACAACCTGATCTACCTGTCCTACCTGATGAAGCGCTTTGCGGCCTACCCGAACATCTGGTGGAGCCTCTCCAACGAGTACGACTTCACGCCGACGAAGACCCTGGAGGATTGGGAGGAGATCGAGAAAGCGGTCCACGACCTGGATCCCTATCATCACCTGGAGTCCTGCCACAACGGCTTCCACTACTGGGACGCGACAAGAAAGGACATCACCCACAGTTCCCTCCAGGTCAAGAGCCTTCCCGTTGTCGCCCATGAGCGGGCGCGCACCGGAAAGCCCGTCATGATCGATGAGTGCAGCTACGAGGGGAATCTGAACGAGTCCTGGGGCGCCATCTCCGGCGAGGAGATGACAGCGCACTTCTGGCAGGCGATTGCCCTGGGCGGCTACTGCACCCACGGAGAGACCTTCCTGGATCCCGACACCAAGGACGAGGACAGCGCCGTTGTCTTCTGGGCAAAGGGCGGTAAGCTCATCGGAAAGAGCCCTGAGAGGATCGCATGGCTGCGGAACATCGTGGAGTCCCTTCCCGGCCCGATCGACCCGCAGACCGGGGGATTTGGAAACCTCTTCGACCTCTCTTCGGAGGAAATGGACGACTTTATCGACAAAGCGCCGAAGCAGCATAAGTTCTTCTTCAATTCCATGAAGAGACTGACCGAGTACGAGAAGGGGATTCTCCGCGCCGGGGAGTACACTTATGCCGGCCAGGTCGGAGAAAAGGCATATCTCTGGTACCTGTATCGCCAGACCAGTGCCCGCTATGAAATCCTCCTTCCGGAAACCCACACGTACAAAGTGGAGGTGCTCGACACCTGGGAGATGACAAGAACCACCTTCGCAGAGCATGCAAGCGGCAGCGTGCTGGTGCGCCTTCCCGGGAAGGAGTACATGGCAATCCTTGCCACGATCGAGGCGTGAGGGAGATTGATCCGGGACCAAATGCAAGCGAAAGCAACGGATAAGGAGAAAAAGTCGGGGAGGATTCTGACCCGAACATGCTGTGCCAAAGAGGCGTGCCGAAAGGCACGCCTTTTTCGTTCCGGAATTCGTGCGAACGGGATTGGGGAGGAAAGAGGCACTGTCTGACTTGTTGAACGTCAAAAAAGGCCCAAGTCTTCAGCGATCAGAAATATAGCTTATATGGAAAGACACAAGATTTGCCCAGGTGGCCGTCTCCTTCGAATCTGGGACGAAAATAGCCACTGTTATTGCACCGGAATCAAATATCAAGAAAAGCCGGCTTTCCTCCCCACAGCAAGCTGCGGGGGTTTCGCCGGTTCTTTATCACGGCTCTTTGGAGGGGCGTAAGAAGGGAGAAGAAGCAGCATCGCCGGCTTGTAAAAAGGTCAGGAGACGGCAAAGGAGCGGATGAAAGACGGTTTCGACAGGTCTTGTGTGTCTTTCCTACCTGGTGTACAATCACGATTCGTTGAGTAAATTTAGAAATGCGATTGAATTATGATTGTCGGTTGGTAAGTATGTCTGTTAAAACCCTGTTTTCAAAAATCCGATCCTTCAGCGAAAGCGGGATCACAAGGCAGCAGCTGGAGAAAATCCAGCCTGGCATCGCCGCGGAGAACCACCGGTGGCTGCTGCTCTCGATTTGCGTCTCTGTCCTGTACTTTGGGATTCTCTTTGCCCTGTCCCTGTTCTTGGGCTTCATGTTTCCGTTCCGGAAGCTGTACGTGACAGCGGGGGCCTTGGCCTGTACGTGTTTGTCCGCAGAACGCCAAAGGAGGACGGCAGGAGAAACCTGATCCTTGTCTATGCATTCCTCTCCATGGTTCTTGGCTTCTCGGTGGTGCTTGGCACCTACAGCCGCCGCTCGGAACTTGCCGTTGCCTACGACATGCTCGTGACGTCGCTCCCGATGCTCTTTCTCGATCGCCCCGCGAGGATGTCTGCCTTTATCGCGAGCTTCACGGCCTTTTTCTGCGGGATGTCCTTTCTCTTCGACAAACCGGACGTCATGCCGCACGACATCGGGAATGCCATCATCATCAGCACGATCAGCATCATGGTCAATACCTACATGATCCATACCAAGGCCCAGAAGCTCGTCTATGAGCGGGCACTGTATCATCAGTCAGAGTGGGATGTCCTGACCGGCCTTCGAAACCGGAACAGCTATGAGAAGCGCCTGAAGGAGCTCCCGGAAAAGATCCAGACAGGGCTTGCCGTCGTCTACGCGGATGCAAACGGCCTCCATGAGCTCAACAACGATCATGGCCACGCTGCCGGGGACCAGTTGCTGCAGACGGTTGCCGGCACGCTGCAGAAGACCTTCGGCCGGGATGCAGCCTACCGCATCGGCGGTGATGAGTTCGTCGTCCTCCTTCCGGATGCTGACAGAAATGAGACAAACCGGAAGCTGCACGCCGCGCAGGAAGCGATTCGCGCACAGGGCTGGGAGATCGCGGCAGGAGTGGCCTACTCGGAAAAGGAGGGGCTTGACGTAAATGCGCTCATCCGGATGGCAGAGCATAGGATGTACCAACAGAAGAAGGCCTACTACAGCGAGACCGGGCACGACAGAAGAGAGCACCTGCCAGGGGACGGAAAAGCGGAACAGAAAGAATAAGAGGAGCGAATTTGGGAGTGCATCCCAAATTCCTCCTCTTTTTTGCTCCGCCTGCCACGGTCGCATGCTCCCTCCGGTCCCCGTCAGGTTTTTGCCGCGGCGCTCCGGATCATCTCGGCCAGGACCCTTGCGTTCTCCTCCATCGGGAGCCTCGCCGCATTCAGGCAGACATCCAGCAAGGTGAGATCGTCGAGAGCATGTTTTGTGTAGTAGCGGCAGTAGGTGTCGCGCTGGGCATCCACCTTCTCCACGAACTTCTGCACGTCCATGCTGCCGTACTCGGCAAGTTCCTCCGCCCGCCTTACGCGGAACGCAAGATCCGCATAGAGGAAGATGGAGAACACGGGAATCTGTGCCTCCCGGAGGATGAAGTTGGCACAGCGTCCGATGATGATGCAGGGAGACCCCGCAAGGTCCAGGATGACCTTCTTCTGTGCCTGGAAGATCCCGTCGTGGGAGCTTGCGTAGGCAGCAGAGTTGTTGAGCACGGAGTTCAGGAACCTCCCGCCTGCAGAGAGCTGCTCGCCCTCCCTGCGGATGTCCTCTTCGGAATACCCGGAAGAGGCCGCTGTCCTTGCCACGAAGTCTTTGTCATACCAGGGAATGTCAAACCCTGCACCGTACTGCCTGCTGATCGTGATCACAGGAATGTTCTTGTCACTTGCCATCTGTATCCTCCCCGCCGGAATCCATCCGGATCGAATTTTTCACAGAGCCATCGGAAAAAAGCCCGGAATCAGTTTATCAGATGCGGATGCGGAATACGATACTGTATTTTTCGTCCTGTATCTGTTAAGATCAGATGAATCGTATTATCGTATACAATGCAAGAGATGCGAGATCGATACGACAGTTCTGAGGAGGGTATGATGAGAATACATGGATGGAAGAGGGCGGCTGCCCTTCTGTGCACGGCGGCTGCCGTGCTTCTTACCGGCTGCGGCCAGACGAGAATGATGTTCGGCACCGGCGGTACCGCCGGGACCTACTATGCCTACGGCGGGGTGCTCGCCCAATACATGACCAACTACTCCGACGGCAAGGTGACGGCGGTCAGTTCCGGGGGATCGAAGGTCAACATCCAGTCGATCCAGGACGGGGACTTCCAGCTCGGCTTTACCCAGTCGGACGTGGCAGCCTACGCCTGGAACGGAACCAAGTCCTTTGCGCAGGATGGCCCAACGCATGACTTTCGGGTGCTGGGCGCCCTCTACGACGAGACCGTGCAGCTCTTCTCCATGGACCCGGACATCAGGACCGTGGAGGACCTGCGCGGAAAGAGGGTCTCCATCGGCGAGGCGGGGTCCGGGGTCTACTTCAATGCGCTGGACGTGCTGGAGGCTGCCGGGATGACCATCGATGACATCAAGCCCCAGTACCAGAGCTTTGATGCGAGCAAGGAGGCCTTAAAGGACGGCATGATCGATGCCGCGTTTATCGTGGCCGGTGCGCCGACGCCCGCGATCACAGAACTTGCCACAACCAACGGCGTCTCCTTCGTCCCGATTGACAAAGACCTGCGGGAAAAGATGCTTGCCGACCACCCCTATTACGCAGCGCAGGACATCCCCGCAGGGACCTATCCCGGGCAGGATGAGGAGGTCGGCACCATTGCAGTAAAGGCGACGGTCATCGTCTCAAAGGACCTCTCCGAGGACCTTGTGTACCAGATGACCGCAGCGATCTTCGACCACATCGATGACATCGCCGCGGAGAACGCAAAGGGATCAGAGCTCTCGATTGAGAATGCGGTGAGCGTTGAAGCGGCGCCGTTCCATGCGGGCGCAGCAAAGTACTACAGGGAGAAGGGGTATGAGGTCAAGACCCTGGATCCTTCTGAGGATACCCAGTAAGGAGGGAGAAGAGATGAAAGAGAAGAAAGATACCGTAACGACAAATCCCTCCGTAAATGGAGAGGTGAGCCAGGCGGCAGCGGATGTTGATGCCGTCATGAAGAAGTTCGACCGGGAGTCGAACACGAGGATCTGGACCGGCGTCCCCGGCATGATCGTCAAGGGCATTGTCATCGCGTTCTCTCTCTGGTGCATCTGGGTCACGCTGTTTGCGACCTTCCTCGAGGAGATCCGGCTGACCTCCTTCCTCGGCCTTGTGATCCTGATGGGGTTTCTGGTCTATCCCGCAAAGAAGGGTTTCTACTTCACGTTCCACGCGCAGACCATCATCCAGCAGGGCACGCGCTTTACGCCGCTCCAGATCGTGATCGGCATCGTCGGCATCGTGATCCTGCTCGAGGTGACAAGGCGGTGCGTGGGCCTTCCGATCCTGCTGGTTGCCCTGTTCTTTGTCTGCTATGCCCTGTTCTTTGGCCTCACGAACCCATCGTTCTACGGCCGCATCCGGTACTTTGTCCGAAACGTGTTCTATACGAAAGAGGGCATCTTCTCGACGCCCGTCAACGTCTGCTCCCGGTACATCGTGATCTTCATCCTCTTTGGTGCGTTCCTCGAGCGGACCGGAATCTCCCAGTTCTTCATCTCGCTGGCAAACTGCGCCGCGGGCAGGTACTCGGGCGGCCCCGCCAAGGTCTCCGTCATCTCCTCCGCCCTCTGCGGCATGGTCTCCGGCTCCTCTGTCGGAAACACGGTGACGACAGGGTCTGTCACGATCCCGATGATGAAGAAGACGGGCTTTCGCCCCGAGTTTGCCGGCGCCGTTGAGGCGGCAGCCTCCACAGGCGGCCAGATCATGCCGCCCATCATGGGCGCTGCAGCGTTCCTCATGGCAGACTTTCTCGGCGTCCCCTACTCGACGATCCTGGTCGCAGCCATCATCCCTGCCATCCTGTACTTCACCGGAATCTTCATCTCGGTCCACCTCGAGGCAAAGAAGGAGGGGCTCTCCGGAATCCCGAAGGAGCAGCTCCCGCACGCAAAGGACCTTGTGAAGAACCTCTATCTCCTCCTGCCCCTCGTCATGCTGGTTATCTGGGTCTCCGGCAACTACATGACCATGCAGAGAGCGGCGGCCTACTCGATCCTGCTCGCGATCCTTGTGAGCCTCTTCAATAAGGAGAACCGGATCACCCCGAAGAAGTTCTTCGATGCGCTGGAGGCGGGCGGCAAGGGAACCATCACCGTGGCAGCGGCCTGCGGCGTCGCCGGCATCATCTCCGGATCCATCACGATGACGGGCCTTGCCAATGAGCTCATCAACGGCATCATCAAGGTGGCAGGCAC